>JAJDOB010000175.1 GCA_022340385.1 Rhodobacter sp. | reverse complement strand
AATGGTGATGCCGGGCGACAACATCAGCTTCGAGGCCGAACTGATCGCGCCGATCGCGATGGAAGAGGGCCTGCGCTTCGCCATCCGCGAAGGCGGCCGCACCGTCGGATCGGGCGTCGTGTCCAAAATCCTCGAATAACGCCCACTACGCCGCCCGGCGCACTTGGGTGTGCCGGGGGCAAAAGGCGTGGCGGGTTCGGATGGCGGCCCGTCCGCCTGCCGCATTCCGGTTCAGGTGAACCGCTCCGGCGACAATGCCGCGACGGTCGCCGCGTCAATCTCGGGCGCGCGACCGGCGATCAGGTCGGCGGCGAGATGGCTGGCGGCGGGAGAGGTCTGCATGCCATAGCCGCCCTGCCCAGCCAGCCAGAAAAAGGTCGGGTCGTCCGGCGCGGGACCGATCACCAGCGAATGGTCGGGCGAAAAGCTGCGCAGCCCGGCCCAGTTGCCAAGCAACCGGGTGACCGGTTCGGTGACCGCCGCCTCGTATCGCGCCAGACCCTCTGCCAGCACCATGTCATCGGCCCAGGCGTCGTGCGGCTCGCACGGGTCTTCATCGGCGGGTGACACCAGCAGCGCCCCGGCGTCGGGTTTCGCGTACCAGGATTCACCGGGGCCGAACATCATCGGCCATGTGGTCACGTCAAGGCCCGCAGGTGCAGGAATGCGCGCCATCGACCGGCGATATGGGGTAACGCCCAGCGGCGCGATTCCGGCCAGGACCGCGATCTGGTCGACCCACGCGCCGGCGGCATTGACCAGGATCCGACCCTGATGCGCTCCGGTCGAAGTCGTCACCTGCCAACCGTCCGCGGTTCGGGCAATTTGTTCGACCCGGGCGCGGGTGATGATCTTGCCACCGTTGGCGCGGGCCGTGCGCGCAAAATTCTGCAACAGAAGGTCGGTGTCGATATCCCAGGCATCGGCGTAATGGGCGGCCATGGTGACTGCGCCGGGATCAAGGATCGGCACGTACCCGCGCGCCTCGTCCACCGAGATACCGTGCAGCGACATGTCCTTCATGTCCTGCAGGAAGACCTCTCTGGTTTCCTCGCCCCCCAACAGCAGCAACCCGCGCGGGCTCAGCACACCACCATTGGCGGTCATGAGATAGTCCTTGCTGGCGCGGTTCAGCACGATAATCGATGGCTTGCCATAAGTCTCTACGAACATCGCGGCCGACCGGCCAGAGGCGTGATAGCCCAGCGCATCCTCTGCCTCCAGCACGGTCACATCGCCGAGGGCGGACAGACGAGCGGCGGCGGAAATGCCCGCGATGCCGCCACCGATGATCAGGAAGTCGGTCATCCTTACAATCCTTCCTCGGACCGGTCGGTGGCCAGAGCGGGCGTCGGGGTCAGCGCGGTCAGGTCGGCGTACAGCGCCGCGTCCATCGCAAACGTCATCGCATCCAGCGAGGGCTGCAACTGTCCGGCGGCACTTGCGCTGATGATCGGCGCGGTGACGCCCGGATTGCGCGCCACCCAAGCCACGGCAAGCGTTATCGGAGAGACGCCAAGCTTGGCCGCCGTGTCCGACAGGGCACGCGCCGCGTCATGCATCCAGTCCTGCCCGTAGCGCGCCGTGTACATCGGGTCATCCACCAGCCGCCCGCCAGCGCCGGCGCTGTATTTTCCGGTCAGCAGTCCGCCACCCAGTGGCGAATAGGGCACCACCGCCATGCCTTCGGAAACGGCCATCGGCAGAATTTCAACCTCGGCCTGGCGCTTGACCAGACTGTACATCGGTTGCAGCATCGAAATGGTCAGGCCAAGGGATTGCGCGACGCCTAGCGCCTTCATCACCTGCCATGCGGCATAGTTCGAAACGCCGATGTGTCGCACGCGCCCGGACTCGACCATGCGCGCCAGCGCCTCGTAGGTGGCCTCCAGCGGCACGGATGCGTCCCAGCGGTGCATGTACATCATGTCGACGTAATCCATGCCAAGCCGGCCCATGCTTTCCTCGAAATCGCGGGTTATCGCTTGCGGGCTGCAATCCCCGGACGAAGCGCATTTTGTGGCGATGAACAGGTTGTCGCGTTCGGCCCGGGCGAATTCGCCCAGCAGGGTTTCGGACTGGCCCCCGGTATAACCATGCGCGGTGTCGAAGAAATTGATACCGGCGGCGCGGCAGGCATCATACATTGACCGGCTGTTGGCAGCATCGGCCTTGCCGCCGAATTGCATGGTGCCAAAACAAAAGCCGGAAATCGCGGTACCGTTGGCGGTTTTCAGGGACATGTCGTGCCTTTCGTTGGTGTTCCGAAAACACCTATCCGCAGGCACCGCTCTGGGCAAGGACCGGCCCGTTCAAGCGGGCCGGTCCCCTGTTTATTCGGCTGCCGTTGCTTCTGGCAACCGCACCACCAGATCGCAGGACAGACAGGCCTCGACCCCGGATTGCCTGTACCATCGGCAAGAGCCGCGAATGGTGCAGGGCGGCGGGCTATCGGCGCGGATATCAGCCTCCAGCGCGTCGAGATGCGCCATCACCCGGTCGATCAGGCCACAGGCCGCGCCGGTCCAATGGCTGCATTTGCCCTCCTGGCATGGCGCGGCAAAGCGCATATGCGACTCGGGTTCGCCATTTGCACGTGCCTTCGCGACGAAATCCGCATCGACCCGCAGCGGAGTCCGCAGATGTTTGATGCGTCCGTCACTGCCGAGCGTACCCAGCAGATACGCCCCCGGCTCGCAGGTGGCGCTGGGACAGGTGATCGTGCTCATATCCGGGCCCTATTGAAGCCCTTCAAAGGCCTTTTCGATCAGCGCCTCGGACTGCAGCACGTTGTCGAAATCCGGCCCGATGATGATGCCCCACGGGAAGGGCCGCGGGAATTTGATCGCCAGCGGCTTGTCCAGCCGCAATTCGGCAACATGGGTCAGGGCAACCTTTTGCAGTTCGGCGTTCAGCCGTTCCACATCGTCCTGCGCCATGTCAATATTGCCGAGGTCGATTACAAAACGTGGCATATTCAGTACTCCTTCAAGGATAATGAAAAGTCGCGCAGGAAATGTTTCTGCGCGCTGTGATTGTACACCAATCCCGCATAGATTGAAATCGGGTCGGGGGTGTGGAATACCTTACCCGGGGCCAGACAGGAAAAGGGCCCGCCATTGCCGGCGAGCCCCTTCGCATTGCTTTCGGAATGGATCAGTTCGGCACGTCGCCGGTCAGACCCTCGACGTAAAAGTTCATGCCTGCCAGCGTGCCGTCATCGGCCGTTTCGCCTTCGGCCAGCCAGGCCGAACCGTCCTGCTTGTTCAGCGGACCGGTAAATGCGTGATAGCTGCCGTCGGCCAGGCTTGCCATCAGCGCCTTGGCCTCTGCCTGCACATCCGCCGGGATCGCGTCGGACATTTCGCCGATCTTGACCATGCCGGCACCGATACCGTCCCAGGTGTTTTCCGATTTCCATGTGCCGTCCATCACGGCGCCAACCTGCCTGATGTAATAAGGCCCCCAGTTGTCGATGATCGACGAGACCCGCGGGCTGGGCGCATATTCTGACATATCCGAGGCCTGACCAAAGGTAATGACACCGCCCTTCGCCTTGGCCGCTGCCTGCGGCGCTGTAGAATCGGTGTGCTGCAGAATGACGTCGGCCCCCTGTTCGATCAGCGCCTTGGCGGCGTCGGATTCTTTCGCCGGGTCAAACCAGGTATAGGCCCAGACCACCGAGAACTGCACATCCGGGTTGACCTTCTTGGCGTGGATATAGGCGCTGTTGATGCCCCGGATCACTTCGGGGATCGGGAAGGACGCGATGTAACCGATCTTGTTGGACTTGGTCATCCGCCCCGCGATCAGCCCCTGAACCGCACGACCCTCGTAAAAGCGGGCAGAATAGGTGCCGACGTTGTCAGCGCTCTTGTAGCCGGTCGCATGCTCGAATTTTACGTTCGGAAATCTGGCGGCAACGTTGATCGTCGGGTCCATATAGCCGAACGAGGTGGTAAAGATGATGTCAGCCCCTTGCAGCGCCATCTGCGTCAATGCGCGCTCGGCGTCGGCCCCCTCGGGCACGCTCTCTTGATACACGGTCTCGACCTTGTCGCCAAACTCGGCCTCGACAGCCTGGCGTCCGATATCATGCTCATGTGTCCAGCCGCCGTCACCGATCGGGCCCACGTAAATGAACCCGGCCTTGACCTTGTCTTGCGCCAGCGCAGCGCCAGCCAGACCAAGCGCCAGTGCGGCGCCTGTCAGTACTGTTGTTATCTTCATCGCGTTACTCCCCAGTTGAGTGCGGGTCTTGCCCCGCCTTTTAGTGTGTCGCCCCTAGCTAGAGGCATGGAAACTTTTGCCCAGCGCCGCCGGGGCATTCAGGCTTGCCCGCCCGCGCCCAGATGACATGATCACCAGCACAAGGATGGTTATCAGATAGGGCGACATCGACAAGTACTCGACCTTCAGCGGGATGCCCCAGATCTTGTCCAGCCCCGCCGCCTGCAGATTAAGCTGCAAAACGGTGACACCGCCGAACAAATAGGCACCCAGCAGCACACCCACCGGTCGCCAACTGGCAAAGACCACGATGGCCAGCGCGATCCAGCCCGCGCCCGCGGTCATGCCCTCGGTCCATTGCGGCACCCGGATCAGCGAAAGATAGGCGCCACCCAGCCCGGCGCAGGCCCCGCCAAAGCCGATCGCCATCAGCCGGACATAAACCACCTTGTAGCCCAGCGCATGCGCCGCATCGTGGCTTTCGCCCACCGCCCGCAGGATCAGCCCGGCGCGGTTGAATTTCAGGAACGCCCAGACAGCGGCGACCAGCGCAATGCTGAAATAGACCATGAAATCATGCTGAAACAGGATCCGCCCCAGCACCGGAATATCCGCCAACGGGCCGAAATTCACCTCGGCGGTCGCGGGTGGCGTGATGCCGACATAGCCCTGCCCCAGCAGCGCCGACAGCCCCAGCCCGAACAGCGTCAGCGCCAGACCGGTCGCCACCTGGTTGGACAGCAGAAACTGCGTCAGCACCCCGAACAGCATCGACAGAACGGCGCCGCCAACAGCAGCCCCGATAAAGCCCAGCGTCGGTGACCCGGTCTCGACCGCGACGGCAAAGCCGCAAATCGCCCCGGTGATCATCATGCCCTCGACCCCAAGGTTCAGCACCCCGGATTTCTCCACCACCAGCTCGCCAATGGCGGCCAGCAAGATCGGGGTCGAGGCCACCATGAGACTGGCGATCAGGATCGTCGGATTGATTGCAGAAAGGTCCATCACGCGGCCCCCTTGTTTTTGGCCTTGCCGAATTGAATTCGGTAGTTCGACAGCACATCGACCGCCAGCAGAAAGAACAGCAGCATCCCCTGGAACGCCTGGATCGCCGCCCCCGGAAGCCCCAGGTTGGCCTGTGCCGCCTCGCCGCCAATATAGGTCAGCGCCAGCAGCAGACCGGCCAGCAGGATGCCCACCGGGTGCAGCCGGCCCAGAAACGCGACGATGATCGCCGTAAACCCGTAGCCGGAATTGAAGTCGATGCTGATCTGGCCCGCGGGCCCGGCAACCTCGAACAGCCCCGCCAGCCCGGCCAACGCACCCGACGCGCCCAGGCAGAACACCACCAGCAGGTTTGGACGCACCCCGGCAAACCGCGCCGCACGCGGGCTTTGCCCGGCCAGCCGGATCTGAAAGCCCAGCATGTGCCGGTTCAGCAGGATATAGGCCAGTATCACCGCGATGAAGGCCGCGACCACGCCCCAGTGCATGCCGGTTCCGGTTATCAGTTCCGGATTCGACGCCGCCTCGTAATTCTTCAGGTTCCGGCTGCCCGGAAACCCGGCGCCTTCGGGATTGCGCAGGACGCCCAGCGCCATAGAGGCCAGCAATTGTTCGGCCACATAGACCAGCAACAGCGACACCAGGATCTCGTTGGTGTTGAACTTGGTCTTCAGAATCGCCGGGATCATCGCCCAGACGAAGCCACCGATCGCACCCGCGATCACCATCAGCGGAAAGATGTACCAGCCGTCCGCAGGGTAGAACGCCAGCCCGACGCCCGCGCCGCAGATCGCCCCGACGATATACTGGCCCTCGGCCCCGATGTTCCAGATTCCGGCGCGGAACCCAAGCGACAGACCGACCGCGATCAGGATCAGCGGCCCGGCTTTCACCAGCAACTGCCCGCGATAGTAGAACGCGAATTCGCCCAGGATCGGATCATAGAAGATGGTCTTGATCGCCAGCAACGGGTCCTTGCCCAGAAAGGCAAACAGAATGCCCCCCGCGATCATCGTCAGC
>JAJDOB010000173.1 GCA_022340385.1 Rhodobacter sp. | reverse complement strand
CCCAGGTCTTCCATCAGGACGAAACCGCGCGCCTCGTCATATGCCTCGATGACCGGCGCAGACAGCGACAGCCCGTGCAGATAGGCGGCCACGTCAAGAAATGGCTTCACCGATTGACCGGCAGCCGGCGGCGCGTCCATCAGCACGGCACGGCCACCGGCGCCATTGTCCAGCCGGAAATACCGCCGGGCAGAGGCATCGCCGGCCAGCGCCATCATGTCTGCCGTGCCCCAGCCGGATCTTGAGGCGAATTCCCGGGCCAACTCCTGACGTTCGTCCATCAGCCGGCACCTTTGAATGCCGCGTCCAGCAGCCCGGCCCAGCGCCCATCGGTGAAACGGGCCGTCACCCGCCGCTCTTGCGCGGCATCGGTCATCTGGAAATCCAGGGTCAGCGCGCCGTCGGGTGCGATATTTCCAAGCCTGTCGGGCCATTCGATCAGGCAGATCGCGCTTTCAAGCGCCTCTTCCAGCCCAAGCTCCAGAACGTCATCCGGCCCGGAAAGCCGGTAAAGATCGGCGTGCCAAAGTTCGACCTCGCCGGCGTCATAGGTCTGTACCAGCGTAAAGGTCGGCGACGGCACGTCCTCTGCCAATCCGTGCGCGGCCAGCCGCGCCAGAATCAGCGCCCGCGCGAAATGGCTTTTCCCGGCGCCCAGACCGCCCTGCAACAGTACCGTGTCGCCGGGCCTCAGCAGTGGTGCCAAGGCGGCGGCGAATCGCGAAGTTTCATCCGGTGATCTGAAATGGAAAACCCTGTCAGCCATGGCGGCAGTCTGAACAGCCGCGCCGGCCATCGCAAGCGAAGGTCGCGCGCCGCCTTATTCGCCGCAGCGTTTCTCGGCCTCTTCCACGGCGGCGGTAAACCCGAACAGCGAAAACGTGTCCTCGGTCTTGGTCCCGCGCGACGACGTTCCGGTCAGCACCGCATCGGCGCCCCGCTTCAGCGCGGTGATGATCTTGGCATCGTCCTGATCAGAGGCGGACCAGGCCATTTCGCCATCGGTGAACAGCTCGAACTTGTTGTCGCCGATATCCAGCGTCACGGTCGATCCGTCGCGGAACGGGTAGCCGCCGGTAAACGACACCTGACCCTTCACACCCGATCCGGGGATGAAGGACACGAACAACAGGATATCGCCACGCCGTGCAGCGACGACACGGCCATCACGGGTGTTCACTGTTTCCTTCGGGCTTGAAACGCTCCAGCATTGTTTGGGCTCGGTGGCCTCGAACACGCTCCAGTCTGTGTGCGCCGCGACGCGATTGCTTGAATCCTGCGCGAAACCCGCAGTTGCTACAAACGCCATCCCGGCGCAGGCGATCGCACGAATTAGTCCTGCGTACATGTTTTTACAGCCTCCAGCCGCCTCTGCCTCTTGCTGCCAACCCCGGCCAATCTGGCGTGACCTTTCCGGGTGGGCATGCGATGTTAAACCAACTTAGCTCAGTTTAACGGATAAGCGCCGATTTATAAAAGCCCTCTTGGCAGAAAATCGCGCACAGGCAAGGGAGATGTGAATGACAACAGCGGTGCCGATGGCTGAAATCTGGCGTGGCGACTTTCTGGAATCGATTCATCGCGGGCACGCTGTAATATGCGATGCGTCAGGTGACATCGTACAGGCCTGGGGCGATCCCGATGCAGTTATCCTTCCGCGGTCGTCCTGCAAGATGGTTCAGGCGCTGCCGCTTATCGAAAGCGGGGCCGCCGACGCGCATGGGCTGACGACGGAACATCTTGCGCTGGCCTGCGCCTCGCATCAGGGCGCCGCGATCCACACCGACCGGGTTCAGCGCTGGCTTGCCGCGCTTGGACTGGGTGAGTCCGATCTGCGATGTGGTCCCCAGCACCCGGATGACCGCGTTGCCGGCAATGCGCTGATCCGGGCGCAGGAATCACCGTGCCAGTATCACAACAATTGCTCGGGCAAGCATTCCGGCTTTCTGACCCTTGCGCGGCAATTGAAGGCCGGGCCCGAATATGTCGATCCGGCGCACCCTGTGCAGCTTGCCGTGCGCGAAGCGTTCGAATCCGTGACCGGGCAATCCTCGCCGGGGTTCGGTATCGACGGATGTTCGGCGCCGAATTTCGCCACCACCGTACATGGTCTGTCCCGCGCCATGGCGTTCTTTGCCAACGCAACCGACAGCAGTGCCCGCGGACGTGCCGCGCGGCGACTGGTCAGCGCGATGACGACCCATCCCGATCTGGTTGCCGGCGAAGGGCGTGCCTGCACCGAATTGATGAATGCCATCGGCGGCAGGACGGCCATCAAGACCGGGGCAGAAGGCGTCTTCACCGCGATCCTGCCAGAGCAGGGACTGGGCGTCGCCGTGAAGATCGAAGATGGCGCAACCCGCGCGGCGGAATGCGCGATGGTCTCGATCCTGGTCAAACTGGGCGTACTGAACCCGGAAAGCCCGGCCGCGCTGAAGCGCAGAAACGCGCCAATCCCCAGTCGCCGGAAAATCACGGTTGGATACCTGCGCCCGGCGGCAGAGGCGTTTTGACGCATTCGATCCGGGTACGCCCCGGTCGCGGGTGAACCGGCGCAGAAAAGGGCCGCCCGAAGGCGGCCCCGCAGTTTGGTACGACCTGCCCGAAGGCTTAGCCGTTGACGCTGTCTTTCAGCGCCTTGGCGATGGTCATTTTCACGACCTTGTCCGCCTCTTTCTTGATCTGTTCGCCGGTCGCGGGGTTGCGAACCATACGCTCCGGGCGTTCGCGGCAATAGATCTTGCCGACGCCGGGCAGAGTGACGGCACCGCCACCGGATACTTCGCGCGTGATCACGCCGATGATCGCATCAAGCGCGCCCATTGCGGTTTTCTTGTCGGAACCCATTTCATCCGCCAGAGCGGCGACAAGCTGGGTCTTGGTCATTGGTTTGGCCATGTATGATCTCCTCGGTCATTTCTGCCCTTGCGGGTTATTGGCCGAATCTAACTGAATATAGACAAGGTGCACAACTATTAGTGAGTGCCGAAGGGGCCATTTCATGCATTTTGTGGAAATAATCGACCAATTTTACAGGAATGCGGTCTCTTCAAAGCTGCGAAGCTTGCGCGAATGGATGCGTTCCAGCGGCATTTCACGCAAATGTTCCATCGCCAGGATGCCGATTTTCAGGTGATTTGCCACCTGCGTCTGGTAAAAATCACTGGCCATTCCGGGCAGTTTCAGCTCTCCGTGCAGCGGCTTGTCACTGACGCACAGCAATGTCCCATAGGGTACCCGGAACCGGAAACCGTTGGCGGCGATCGTCGCGCTTTCCATGTCCAGCGCGATGGCGCGCGATTGCGAAAGCCGCTGAACCGGGCCGGACTGATCGCGAAGCTCCCAGTTGCGGTTGTCGATGGTGGCGACGGTGCCGGTGCGCATGACGCGCTTCAGCTCGAAGCCCTCCAGTTCGGTCACCTTGGCCACGGCCAGTTCCAGCGCGATCTGGATTTCGGCCAGCGGCGGGATCGGCACCCAGACCGGCAGATCGTCGTCCAGAACGTGATCTTCGCGCAGATAGGCATGCGCCAGAACGAAATCGCCCAGCCGTTGCGAATTGCGCAGCCCGGCACAGTGCCCGACCATCAGCCAGGCATGCGGGCGCAGCACGGCGATATGATCGGTGGCGGTCTTGGCATTGGACGGGCCGACGCCGATGTTGACCAGAGTGATGCCGCCACTGCCCGGCCGTTTCAGATGGTAGGTCGGCATCTGGGGCAGCTTTTCGGGCGTCGGGCCGGGCTGATCGGGGCTGGTGATCTCGACATTTCCCGGGCCGACAAAGCTGGTGTAGCCGCTGTTCTGGTCGGCCAGCATTTCGCGGGCGTAGGCCTCGAACACCTCGACATAGAACTGGTAGTTGGTGAACAGGACGTGGTTCTGAAAATGTTCCGGCTCGGTCGCGGTGTAATGGCTGAGACGCGCCAGCGAATAGTCGATGCGCTGGGCGGTGAACGG
>JAJDOB010000149.1 GCA_022340385.1 Rhodobacter sp. | reverse complement strand
TTTCCGGTTTTCCGGTTTTCCGGTTTTCCGGTTTTCCGGTTTTCCGGTTTTCCGGTTTTCCGGTTTTCCGGTGAAAACGTCTGACCGCGCCGTGCTGTCAACCGCAAATTGACGACCAGGCCGGTTTGCCGGGCTTAAGGATTCCGAAACAAGTTTCTGATTTGTTCTTATCTGCACTCAGGAGGAGCACCGCGATGACCCGGATCGAAGACACAGCAATGGCAAAGCAATTCAAGGCGCTTGCCCATCCCAGGCGCATGCGCATCTTCCGGCTTCTGGCCGAACAGCCCGAGGTCGGGCGCAGCTTTCTGTCCTTGCAGGAAACAACCCGGCTGTGCCACTCCTCACTGTCCCATCACCTGCGCGAGATGGTGCTTTGCGGCGTGATCCGGCGGCGCCGGCGCGGCACCTACATGACCTTCAGTCTCGAGACTTCCGCGCTGACAACCGCCATCAGAGAGGTTCTGCACCTCAGGCGCCCGCGATCGGTCGCGGCGCGCCGGGCGGCATAGCCGCCGCCATCTGCGCATGTATGTCACACCTGCCCCGTGACGGGCTTGCATTGGGCCGTTCATTCATGAAACCTTTGGCCAAACTGGGCCAGCAGGGCGGATGATGCGCTACAACTCCCTCTCCGATTTCCTGAAAACCGCACCCGGCACATTGTCGAAAGGACCGGTGGCGCTGATCTTTGTTGAGGATCTGGTCGAGGTCGACGCCACGATCCGCCACCATCTGAAGCTGGGGTTTGTCGAGATCGTGCTGTTCGCACCCGAAGAACTCGCGCTTCCGATGGATCTTTCGGAAACCGTGCACCGCGTGCTCTATTCGTTGAACCGGCCCAACGCGTTGTCTGCGGCCGTCAACGCGGTGATTGCCGCGGCAGAGCCGATCTGGCTGTATTACTGCTATAATGCCGAATTTCTGTTCTACCCGTTCTGCGAAACCCGCTCTGTCGGCGAAATGTTGGCCTTTCACACCGAAGAACGGCGCGATGCGCTGCTGAGCTACGTAATCGATCTTTATGCCGCCGATCTGGTCACCTATCCGAACGCGGTCTCGCTGGCAGAGGCGCATCTCGACAAGTCGGGCTATTACGCACTGGCGCGACCCGATGATATCGGCCACCCCAAGGAACGGCAACTGGATTTCTTCGGCGGGTTGCGCTGGCGCTTTGAAGAACATGTGCCGGTCCCGAAGCGCAAGATCGACCGGATATCGCTGTTTCGCGCCGCCAAAGGCCTGCAGCTGTTCGAGGATCACACGTTTTCAGACCAGGAATACAACACCTATTCCTGCCCCTGGCATCACAACATCACGGCCGCGATATGTTCGTTTCGCACCGCCAAGGCCCTTAAAACCAACGCCGGGTCCACGTTCGACATCCAGAATTTCAAGTGGCACAATTCAACCGAATTCCAGTGGCACTCACAACAATTGCTGGATCTGGGGCTGATGGAACCGGGCCAGTGGTTCTGACCTCTTCGCCATCGCGATAGCCGCGGCCCTTTGGCTGGGTCCGCACAATGCGCCGGGGTCACATCCGGAAAATGCGGTTCAGTTCGTCCGCCGCAGGCGGATAACCACATCGACCTTGGCGATTTCCGCGCCGGACGGCGCATCCGGCAGGCGGGCGATTTCCAGCTCGTCCGCCGGCGCATCGGACAGCGACGCGCTGTCTTCCCAGAAGAAATGCGGGTGGTTCGAGGTGTTGGTGTCGAAATAGCTTTTCGACCCGTCCACCGTGATCTCCCGCATCAGGCCGGCATCGCAGAATGCCCGCAGCGTGTTGTAGACCGTCGCCAGCGACACTTTCTCGCCGGTCCCGCAAGAGGCCGCGTACAGGCTTTCGGCCGTCACGTGCCGGTCTTCGCCGTCGCCGACCAGCAATTCGGCCAGCGCGACACGCTGACGGGTCGGCCGCAGCCCGGCCCCGGCCAGCCAATCCGCGCCGCGTCTTCGGTTTTCGGTGTTGACCTGCATGACCTTCCAGACCCTTGCTCGGGCCAATATTATGCATGATACCGCGATGTTACAAACGAAATCGCGCGCACGCCGGGGTGATGCCCGCTCTTGCCAGCCCTCAAACACACCTGATAGAGGGGTCCGGATCACCTTTGGGATCATACGTTATTACTTTTCGGAGCCGTTGACACCATGGCCGACTATCCCAGTACCTTCGACAAGGACGCGTTGCTGAAATGTGCTCGCGGAGAGCTTTTTGGCCCCGGCAACGCCCAATTGCCGGAACCGCCGATGCTGATGATGGACCGGATCACCGAAGTCAGCGCGGATGCGGGCGAGCACGGCAAGGGCCATATCGTGGCCGAACTCGATATTCATCCCGACCTGTGGTTCTTTCCCTGCCATTTTCCCGGCAACAACGTGATGCCCGGCTGCCTGATGCTGGACGGGCTGTGGCAGTTGACCGGATTCAATCTTGGCTGGCGCGGCTGGCTGGGCCAAGGCTTTGCAATGGGCGTGGGCGAGGTCAAACTCAAGGGCATGGTGCGCCCGGATCGCAAACGTGTCACCTATCACATTGATTTCACTCGGGTCATCGACCGCAAGCTCAAATTAGGGGTAGCGGATGGCCGTGTGATGGCCGATGGTGAACTTGTCTGCGAGGCGACCGGAATGAAGGTTGGTCTTGCGGCGGCCGCATCCTAGGGCGGTCCAGGTCATACGGGCCAGAAGGGAGAGCTGACATGCGCCGTGTCGCCATAACAGGTTTGGGCATCATCTCGTCCATCGGCAATTCCGCAGCCGATGTCACAGCGGCCTTGAAGGCCGGAAAGTCAGGTATCGTCGCCGCGCCCGACTATTCGGAGCGCGGGTTCCGCAGCCAGGTCAAGGGCGCGATAGACGTTGATATCGTTGAAGAAATCGACAAGCGTGTGCTGCGGTTCATGGGCTCGGGTGCGGCCTATGCGTATCTGGCCATGCGTCAGGCCATCGCCGACGCAGGATTGACAGAGGCAGAAGTCTCGAACCCTGACACCGGCCTGATCGCAGGCTCGGGCGGGCCGTCGACCAGTGCGATGTTCGCCGCACACCAGACGGTTCTGGAAAAGGGCGCGCCCAAGCGGATCGGCCCGTTCGCGGTTCCCAAATGCATGTCATCGACGGTGTCGGCGAACCTGTCCACCGCCTATCAGATCAAGGGCATGAATTTTTCCATCACCTCTGCCTGTTCGACCAGCCTGCATTGCATCGGCATGGCCGCCCAGCAAATCGCGCTGGGTCAGCAAAGCCTGATGTTCGCGGGCGGTGGCGAGGAACTGGACTGGACGCTGTCCTGCCTGTTCGACGCGATGGGCGCGATGTCGTCGAAATACAACGATACCCCGTCGGTCGCCAGCCGCGCCTTCGACGCCGACCGCGACGGGTTCGTGATTTCCGGCGGCGGTGGGATGGTGGTGCTGGAAGATCTGGAACGCGCGCAGGCACGGGGCGCGAAAATCTATGCCGAAGTTACCGGATTCGGGGCCACATCCGACGGGCACGACATGGTCGCCCCGTCGGGCGAAGGCGGCGAGCGCGCCATGCACCAGGCGCTGAAGACGCTGCCTGATGGCCGCAGGATCAGCTATATCAACGCCCACGGCACCTCGACCCCGGTTGGCGACATCGGCGAGGTAGAGGCCGTGCGCCGCGTCTTCGGGCAAGGATCGACACCGCCGATTTCCTCGACGAAATCCATGACCGGCCATGCGCAGGGTGCAGCCGGCGCGCTGGAGGCGATCTTCTGCCTGCTGATGCTGGAGCATGATTTCATCACGCCCTCGATCAATGTCGATACGCTGGACCCGGCCCTGTCAGCCGACGAGATTGCCACCACCCGTGTCGACAACGCCGGCCTCGATACGGTAATGACCAACTCCTTCGGCTTTGGCGGCACCAACGGCTCGATGCTGCTTTCGAAATTTCATGGATGAACACATATGGCTGACCTGATGACCGGAAAGCGCGGCCTGATCATGGGTGTCGCGAACGAGCGTTCCATCGCCTGGGGCATCGCGCGCGCCATGGCCGCCGAGGGCGCGGAACTTGCGTTCACCTTTCAGGGGGATGCATTCGGCAAACGCGTCGAGCCGCTGGTCAAATCCATCGGCGCCGAGATCATGATCGACTGCGACGTGATGGATTCAGCCAAGATGGACGCGGCGTTTGCCGAACTGGGCGCGAAATGGGACCGGCTGGATTTCGTGGTTCACGCCATCGCGTTCTCTGACCGCTCGGAACTGACCGGCCGGTTCATCGACACCAGCCTGGAAAATTTCACCAATTCCATGGCGATCAGCTGTTATTCCCTGATCGACGTCGCCCGCAGATCCCGCGCAATGATGACAGAGGGCGGCACGATCCTGACCCTGACCTATCAGGGGTCGAATCGGGTGACGCCATATTACAACGTCATGGGCGTGGCCAAGGCGGCGCTGGAATCGACGGTGCGCTATCTTGCCAATGACCTTGGCCCCGAAGGCATCCGCGTGAACGCCGTTTCGCCGGGACCGATGAAGACGCTTGCGGGGGCGGCCATCGGTGGCGCGCGCAAGACATTCAAACACACCGACATGAACGCGCCGCTGCGGGCGAACGCAACGCTGGAGGCCGTCGGCGGAACCTCGGTATTCCTGGCCAGCGATTACGGCGCCTGCACCACGGGCGAGATCATTCGCGTCGACGGCGGCTATCACGTTCTTGGCATGCCGCAGACCGAAAACCTTTGATATCAGATCCGGACGCCCCGGGTGGCGCCGCATTGACGATACCCACCTGAATCTGCGGCCACCGCCGTCTCAGACCTGCGCGCGGCGGGTCTTGGGATGCAGCGAATGCGCCAGGATGTGGTCAGAGTTGTGCACGACCTGTTCGGCCCGCCCGACCAGCAGCGGGTCGGGTGTACCGACGATTTCCGCATCCTTGCCCTGATAATCGAGGCTGGCCAGAAAATGCCGCATGCAGGCCAGCCGTGCACGTTTCTTGTCGTTCGACTTGATGATCGTCCACGGCGCATCGGCGGTGTCGGTGTAAAAGAACATCGCCTCTTTGGCTTCGGTATATTCGTCCCATTTGCCCAGTGACGCCTTGTCGATCGGTGAAAGTTTCCATCGCTTCAGCGGATCGTCCGCGCGGCTGTCGAACCGGGCTTTCTGTTCGTCCCGGGTGACCGAGAACCAGTATTTGTAAAGCTGGATCCCGGCGCGGACCAGCATCCGTTCCAGTTCCGGCGTCTGGCGCATGAATTCAAGGTATTCGTTGGGCGTACAGAACCCCATCACCCGCTCGACGCCGGCCCGATTGTACCAGGACCGGTCATAGAACACCATTTCACCCGCCGTTGGCAGGTTTTCGATATAACGTTGAAAGAACCACTGACCCTTTTCCTGTTCGGTGGGCTTGTTCAGGGCGACCACGCGGGCGGTGCGCGGATTCAGATGCTCGGTATAGCGCTTGATGGTGCCGCCCTTGCCGGCGGCATCGCGGCCCTCGAACAGCAACACGAATTTCTGCCCGGTTTCCTGCGCCCAGATCTGCACCTTCAGCAATTCGGCCTGCAACGCCGCCTTCTGGTCTTCGTATTCCTTGCGCGTCATGCTGTCCGCATAGGGGTATTGTCCGGTCTCAAAGGCGTGCCGGACCGCATCGGGCGTCACTTTCGGAAATTCGGTGGGGCCGGAATTTCCCGTCGGATTCTCCCCGTCAGAAGATGTCGCCGGTTCCGGCGTCGCGGCGGTTTTGGTGGTTGTCATAAGGCGGCTCCCAGCGGTCGAACTGCGTCATGCTAGCAACTGGCCCGCGGGCATACTTTGATCGGTGTCAATGACGCGTGCGTTTGACTTAGGCACGCAACCTTGACACGTTTCCCCCGACCGCATTGCCGCAAAGGCCGACATGCCCGGACCGACCGCCACCTATGCCACCTATGCGCGCCAGCCCTCGGCCGAAGGCGGCACGGATCTGCGGGCCAAATTCTTTCTGCCCGAAGATCACGACGACAGGATCCCGCTTCTGGTCTGGCTGCATTCGGGGGGCTTTCGCACCGGCGACATCGACGCCAATGCGCACACGCGCATCGCCCGGCTGATGGCCAGCCACGGCTATGCAAGCGCGTTCGTGCAATACCGGCTGCGCGGGCGGGACCAAGACCTCTGGCCGGTCACCCAAGCCCTGCTGCCGGGCCTGATCCGGGACGCCGAGACCCATTTCCCCGACATCAACCCTGCCTTTTTCGGTTCGCGCGCGCTGGCCGCTGTCGAGGATCTGGCCATGTTCTTCGACTGGCTTTCCGCAAAGGCAGACGGCTATGCCCTGTCGGGGCGCGTGATTCTGGGCGGCAGTTCCGCAGGTGCGATGACGGCGCTGAACCTGTTGTCGCTGGCGCCCCATCTGGGCCGTGCTCAACCCGACATCGCCACGGCACTGATCATGTCCGGCGCATTTGCCTATCCGTCATATTTCACGCCGTCCACCGCGCGCATTCTGGCGGTTCACGGCAGCTTTGAGGCGCAGATACCGCCGCGCCCGATCCGGGCGTTCGCCTATCGCGAGGACGCGAACTGCACCTTGCTGGAGGACGCCGGCCACCAGCACGGCGACATCCGCATCAACCGCGAAGAACCGCTGCGCCGGGCAATCCGCCGCTTTGTCGAATTCGACCGGGGTGCGCAGATCTCGACCGCGCGCACCGACCAGCCGCAGCGATTGATCCGGCGCAGGAACCGCATATGCCTGTTCACCTGCGTCAAGAACGAGGGGCCATTCCTGCTGGAATGGATCGCGCATAACCGCGCCATCGGCGTGACGGATTTCGTCATCTTTTCAAACGATTGCGATGACGGAACCACCGATCTTCTGGATCATCTCGATGCGCTTGGACTGGTAAAGCATGTGCCGAACCCGTCGACCGCGCTGGGCAGCGACCAGCATCTGAACCTTGCGATCCAATGCGCGCCCTACACGCGCGCGTTTCGGCGGGCCGATTATGTCATCCTGATCGACGTTGATGAATTCATCCAGATCAACACCGCCGAGGGCACCCTGAACAGCCTGCTGGCAGAGACCGGCTATCCCGACGTGATTTCGATCAACGAACTGGTCTTCGGGTTTGACGGAAACGAGGCTTTCACCGACGGGCTGGTCACCGAACAGTTCCGCGCCTCTGACAGCTTTGATCCGCCCGACGAAAATCCCCGGCGCGGCGTCAAATCCATCACCAAGACATCCAAGGCCGTAAGCGCCTATTCCAACCACCGACCGACGCTGCAGGCAGAAGCGGCGCAGGCGGTCTATTGGGTCGATGGCGCCGGGCAACCGGTGCCCGCAGAATTCATCGCCGAAGGCAGGCGCGGGATGGATGCGCGGGGCAAATACCGGCTGGCCTGGGTCAATCACTATACGCTGCGCTCTGGCGAAAGCATGCTGGTCAAGTTCCAGCGCGGCGATGCCGTGCGGCCCGGGCGGATGCGGGAACGCTATTTCCAGGAACGCAACGGCCGCGACATTCGCAACGACGCCGCGGCCAGGTTCATACCCGCCCTGAAGGAAGAACTGGCGCGGCTGTTGCAAGACCCGGACCTTGCCCGGCTGCACGGCAATTGCGTGGCGCACCACAAGGCCAGGATCGCGGCGCTGAAGGATCACCCGGAGTTTGCCGACATCTGGAAGGCGATCCGCAACGAGGTGGCCCTGCCGTTGCTGGCGGACGCCAGCAGGTCGGCAGCCGAGTGACCCGATCACGTGCCCGCCATGAATGCTAGGCCCGACCCGGCGGGCTCGGTCTGTGCAACCGAACGACGGGTCGGATACGCCCGCATGCCGGCCCGCAAGGGCCCGACCACACTGCATGCGCGGCTGTTCCTGCCGAACCGGACCCCCGGCCCGCACCCGCTGCTGATCTGGCTGCATTCGGGCGGTTTTCGCAGCGGCGGGATCGACCATCCGGTGCACGCCAGGATGGGGCAGGACTTTGCCTGTCACGGCTTGGCAACCGCCTTTGTCGAGTACCGTCTGCGAACCCAGGCCGCGAACCTGTCGACACAATCGCAGGCCTTGCTGCCCGACCTGCAGGCCGATGCGGCGCGGTTCGATTGCGGCCTTGACCCGTATTTCACCGGTCCTGCCGCGATCGCTGCCGCAGAGGATTGCATCGTGTTCTTTCAATGGCTCGACGCGCATGGTGCCCGGCACGGGCTGGGGCGCAGGGTGCTGCTGGGGGGCAGTTCCGCCGGGGCGATCACTGTGCTGAACACGCTGTTTCTGGCGCCGCATCTTGGCATTGGCCTGCCACATGTCCCTGCTGCCTTCGTGATGTCGGGTGCGTTTGCCTATCCGTCGTTCTATGCCCCGAATGCCACCCGCATCCTGGCTCAGCACGGCCCCGCAGACAGCCGCATCCCGGTCGGCTCGATTCGGACGTTCGCCGATCTGGCGCGCGCGCAGTGCACATTGCTGGAAGACCCCCGCCAGTCGCATGGCGGCCTGCGCCGGAATCGCGCGGAAACACCGGCCGCCGCCGTCGCCCGGCTGGCTGAATTCGCAAAAAGCACGGCCACTTAGCGCGCGCTGGACCCGCCCCTGGGGGGGGCCACAATTGGCCCCTGCCCCGGTCTGTACCACAAGACCTTCCACCAGCGCCCCGGCTCTGCCATAATACGCGTCAATCAAAACGGCGATAAAAAGAATGAGCAGCAACATGCCCGATGATCTGTTAAGCGGTGCCAGCCCCGAGGGTTCCTATAACGCCGCGTCGATCGAAATGCTCGACGATATGGAACATGTCCGCCTGCGTCCCGGCATGTATATCGGCGGCAAGGACGACCGCGCCCTGCATCACATGGTGGCCGAGATCGTCGACAACTCGATGGACGAGGCCGTCGCCGGCCACGCCACCTGGATCGAGATCGAACTGCACGAAAACGGCCATGTCACGGTGCGCGACAACGGGCGCGGCATCCCGGTCGATCCGCATCCGAAAGTCCCCAGCAAGAGCGCGCTTGAAATCATCTTCTGCACGCTGAACGCGGGCGGCAAATTCTCTGGCGACAGCTATCAGACATCGGGCGGGCTGCACGGCGTCGGGTCGTCCGTGGTCAACGCCCTGTCAGACCATCTGCGGGTCGAGGTTGCCCTCAACAAGGAACTTTACGCGATGGAATTCTCGCGCGGGTTGCCGCAGGGCGCCCTGGCGCGTATCGGCGCGGCCCCGAACCGGCGCGGCACCAGCGTGACATTTCATCCCGATCCGGAAATTTTCGGCTCGCTGAAACTGAAACCCGCGCGGCTGTTCAAGATGGCGCGGTCCAAGGCCTATCTGTTTTCGGGCGTCGAGATCCGCTGGAAATCAGCCATTGCGGACGGCGAAACCCCGGCCGCGGCGACGTTCCGGTTTCCCGGCGGGCTGTCGGATTATCTTGGCGAGCGTCTGGACGGGGCCACCGTCTATGCCGAACGGCCCTTTGCCGGGCTGGTCGAATTCGGTGACAAGTTCAGCGTTCCGGGCAAGGTCGAATGGGCGATCAACTGGACCCCGGCGCGCGACGGGTTCATCCAGTCCTATTGCAACACGATCCCGACGCCCGAAGGCGGCACGCACGAGGCCGGGTTCTGGGCCGCGATCCTGAAGGGCATCAAGGCCTACGGCGAGCTGGTGAACAACAAGAAGGCCGCCACCATCACCCGCGACGATCTGGCGACCGGGGGCTGCGCGCTGGTCAGCTGTTTCATCCGCGAGCCTGAATTCGTCGGCCAGACCAAGGACCGGCTGGCCACCACCGAAGCCCAGCGCATGGTCGAAAACTCGGTGCGCGACCATTTCGACAACTGGCTGGCGTCGGATACCAAATCCGCCGGTGCGATCCTCGATTTCCTGGTGCTGCGCGCCGAGGAACGCCTGCGCCGCCGCCAGGAAAAGGAAACCGCCCGCAAGACCGCCACCAAGAAGCTGCGCCTGCCCGGCAAGCTGACCGATTGTTCGGCGACCAACCGCGACGGCACCGAATTGTTCATTGTCGAGGGCGACAGCGCGGGCGGGTCCGCCAAGATGGCGCGCGACCGCAAGACCCAGGCCCTGCTGCCCCTGCGCGGCAAGATCCTGAACGTTCTGGGGGCGGCCTCGTCCAAGCTGACCAGCAACGCCGAGATCAGCGACCTGTCGCAGGCGCTTGGCGTCGGGCTGGGCAGCAAGTTCGTCCTCGACGACCTGCGCTATGACAAGGTCATCATCATGACCGACGCCGATGTCGACGGCGCCCATATCGCGGCGCTGCTGATGACCTTCTTCTTCACCCAGATGCGCCCGATGATCGACGCCGGACATCTTTATCTGGCCTGCCCGCCGCTGTTCCGCCTGACCCAGGGCGCGCACCGGGTCTATTGCCTGGACGAGGCCGAACGCGACGCCTGGATGGAAAAGGGCATCGGCGGCAAGGGCAAGATCGACGTCTCGCGGTTCAAGGGACTGGGAGAGATGGACGCCAAGGATTTGAAAGACACCACGATGAACCCTGCCACCCGCAAGCTGATCCGCGTCACGATAGACGAGGACGATCCGGGCGAAACCGGCGATCTGGTGGAACGGCTGATGGGCAAGAAGCCCGAGCTGAGGTTCCAGTATATTCAGGAAAATGCGCGGTTTGTGGAGGAGTTGGATGTTTGAGTGGGCCCCATAGGCATTACCACTTGCCGGCTCGTCGCCCGGCCCGGCCTCAGGCCGGGCAGCAAGCGTAGGATGCGTGATCTCACGCACCAGCCCGCCACCACACATGAGGCCGGGCCAGCGACTGTCCGTGGGATGGCGCGGCGACCTTTTTGCAGCGCGCTTTATGCCAGCCACGTCCCTCCGCCCCGCGCGTTGCGCACAACCGCACCAAAGCGCCAGCCCGCCGGGACGGGCAGGCGCTGGCCCGGCGCCTTCGGCTTGATTCCGGGCAAGCAAGCGTAGGGTGCGTGATCTCACGCACCAACCCGTCACCATCCATGATGCCGTGCCAGACATGGCATCGCGCCCGATCCGGGGGGCCGATCGGGCGCGAACCGGCCCGCAACGCGGACCGGGGTATCGTTTCAAATGCTTACCGCAGAACCCGCATCTGCTGGCCGAAATCAATCGGCGGGCAGCTCAGGCAGCCAGGACCGGGCACCGGAATCGGAATGCGTTTGGGGATCGGGTACAGCACGCTCGGGTCGATGCGATAGCTCCACACCGGGCGTTTGGTGAACATCGGCGTCAGC
>JAJDOB010000141.1 GCA_022340385.1 Rhodobacter sp. | reverse complement strand
AAGCCTGTCGTGCCGCAGCCGCCGGAACCGCAATATTCGGAACAGACCGTCTGGATGCTTGCCGTGCGTGACAGGCGGGACAAGACCGCCTTTGGGCTGCTGTTCGACTATTACGCCCCGCGCCTGAAAGGCGTTGTCATGCGCACTGGCGCCAATGCGGCCAGCGCCGAGGACATCGTGCAGGACGTGATGCTGACGGTGTGGCGCAAGGCCGAACAGTTCGATCCGCACCGGGCACAGGTCGCGGCCTGGATATTCCAGATTGCCCGGAACCGGCGCATCGACCTGGCCCGCAAGGAAAGCCGCCCGGTGCCAGAGGATGTTCACCCCACCGACGAGGTCGAAGACGACGCGCCCCAGATCCTGGCGCTGGAACAGGAAGTCGGCCACCTGAAATCCGCGCTTGCCGGATTGCAGCCCGATCAGCGCGAAATGATCGAAAAAGCCTATCTTGGCGAACTTACACACACGGAAATAAGCAACCAGACCGGTCTTGCCCTTGGGACCGTCAAATCCAGGATCCGGTTGGGCCTGGAACGCTTGCGTCACGAATTAAGAGGAATGCGATAGATGTCGCAGATCAACCATCACATAGCCGAGCCGATGCTGGTGGCCTATGCCGCCGGGTCGCTTGAATATCCGTTTGCGCTGGTCGTTGCCGCGCATGTCTCGCTGTGCGACGAATGCCGGGCGCGGCTGGGCGCGCACGAGGCGGTCGGCGGCACGTTGCTGGAAACGCTTTCGGCTGAATCGGTGTCCGCGACAACCCGGGACGCCGTCTTCGCCCGGCTCGATGCCGACCCCGACCCCGAAACCGTGTACCAGCGCGCCGGCGTCTTCCCTGCCCCGGTCATGGCGGCGCTGAAAGGCAGGCCGCCGCGCTGGAAATCGGTGGGCAAGGGCGTGCGCCAGAACATCCTGCACATGGGCGCAGAGGGCAGCGTGCGCCTTCTGTATATTCCGCCGGGCAGGGCCGTGCCCGATCACGGGCACCGCGGCATCGAACTGACGCTTGTCCTGCAAGGCAGCTTCAGCGACGAGGTCGGACATTTCGGGGTCGGCGATCTGGAAATCGCCGACGAGACCCTGGAACATACGCCGATCGCGGGGAACGGCGCGCCCTGCATCTGCCTGGCCGCCACCGACGCACCGCTGAGGTTCACCAGCGTCATCCCCCGCATCCTTCAGCCGATATTCCGCATCTGACATCGCGATCACCGCGCAAGCCGTGCCCCCTCTCCATCCGGAGCAGGGGGCTTTCGGCGTTTTTGCAGTTCAATCAATTGTTTTTGTTCACAAAAACGTGAAGAATTGAA
Source organism: Rhodobacter sp. (assembly GCA_022340385.1). GTDB lineage: Bacteria > Pseudomonadota > Alphaproteobacteria > Rhodobacterales > Rhodobacteraceae > CALGTJ01. The sequence continues at coordinate 23,221 of JAJDOB010000141.1, read as the reverse complement.
CCGGATCGAAAGCCCGGCCGTACCCTTTCCGCTAGACCATGAAATCAAATGGAATGGAGAATCCATACAATGAAATCCTGTCTCAAGACCACCCTTGCCGCCGCTGCCCTTGCCGTCACCGGTGGGGTCGCAAACGCCGCCAACATCGTCGAAATCGCCGCCGGCGACGAACGCTTTTCGACGCTTGTCGCCGCGGTGACCGCTGCGGGTCTGGCCGAAACCCTGTCCGGCCCGGGCCCGTTCACGGTCTACGCCCCGGTGAATGATGCTTTCGCCGCCCTGCCCGACGGCACGGTGGAAACGCTGCTGAAGCCGGAAAACAAGGGTCAGCTGACCGATGTGCTGCTGTATCACGTCGATGACCGCAACCTGCCTGCCGCCGGCATTCCGGCGGGTTCGACCTATTTCAAACCGTTGCTGGCGTCACAGCGCCTGTGCATCACCAAATCCGGCGGCAGTGTAATGATTGCCGACGGCACCGGCGAAATGGCGAATGTCGTCATCGCCGATATCATGGCCGACAATGGCGTGATCCATGTGATCGACAAGGTGCTGCTGCCGGGCACGCGCCCTGCCTGCCACTGACACGGCACCGCAATGCCTGCGCCCCCGGACCGGTCCGGGGGCGCATCAGTTGCACCGGCCGGAAGGTTCGAGATCCCCGGACAGCCGCAGTGCCGAAGGCCAAAAGCCTTCGGACGTTTCGATAAACTGATCCGGAACCGGGAATGCCCGATGGTTCGAAGCGTCCGATCAGAACCGCTAGGTCTCTGACTCTGCCAGAACCTTCTTGGCCACCCGGAAACATTCCAGCGCCTGCGGAACGCCGCAGTAGATCCCGATCACATGGATGATGGCGCGGATTTCCTCGCGCGTTACCCCGTTGGTCATCGCCCCGCGCAGGTGCAGCTCCCACTCGGTCATCTTGCCCAGCGCCCCGATCATCGACAGGTTCATCATGGATCGCGTCTTGACGTCGATCGCCTCGTCGCCCCAGCCAAAGCCCCAGCACCAGGCGGTCATCGCCTCCTGGAACGGCAGGGTGAAATCATCCGCCGCCGCCAGATTTTTCTCGACATACTCGGCCCCCAGCGTCGCCTTGCGCTTGGCCAGTCCGATCTCGAACATATCGTCCATCATCCGCTCCCCAGTCTGATCGCCACATTCTTGGTCTGCACATAGTTCATCAGCGCCTCGCGGCCCTTCTCGCGGCCATAGCCCGATTTGCCGTAGCCGCCGAACGGCGTTTCGACCCCGCCCGCGAACCATTCGTTCACGAAAATCTGCCCGGCCCGCAAGCCGCGCGCCGCCCGCGTCGCCCGATCCAGATCGCGGGTGAACACTCCGGCCACCAGCCCGTAGGCGGTGCCGTTGGCGATGCGGATCGCCTCGGCCTCGTCGGCGAATTTCAGCACCGACACGACGGGGCCGAACACCTCTTCCTGGGCAATCGTCATTTCGGGCGTCACATCGGCCAGCACGGTCGGCTCCAGGAAGAATCCCGGCAGGTTCGCCTTGTGCCCGCCGGTGATGACGCGCGCGCCGTCGGCCTCTGCCCGTGACACCATGGCCACGGCGCGGTCGCGCTGGCGTGCGCTGATCATCGGGCCCATGTTGGCCCCGAATTCCGGGCGTTCGATACCCGGCCCCACCGACAGGGATTTCGCCAGCCCAGAGATCCGGTCGACCAGTTCGTCATGCACGCTTTCATGCGCGACCACCCGGCTGAGCGCCGAACAGATCTGCCCGGCATTCACGTAGATGCCCTTGCGCACATCGGTTTCGAAACTGGCAAGATCGGCGTCCGAATGCACGATCGCCGCCGACTTTCCGCCAAGTTCCAGCACGCAGGGCACCACCGTCCGGGCGGCTGCGGCGGCAATCGCCTGTCCGGTCGCGACCGATCCGGTAAACACGATCTGGTTCACATCCGCGTGCCCGGCCAGCGCCGCGCCCGCCTCTGCCCCGAGGCCGGTGAACACCTGAAGCGCGCCGCCGGGCAGGCCCACCGCCTCTGCCGCCAGCGCGAAATACCGCGACGAACAGGGCGTCATCTCGGAGGTTTTCACCACGCAGGCATTGCCCGTCGCCAGCCCGGCGGCAATCGAGCGCGCCGCCACCTCCAGCGGAAAGTTCCACGGGATGATCTGCGCCGAAACGCCGTAGGGTTCCAGGTGGGTGAAATCGAAATAGCCCTTGCCCAGCGGGATAGAGCGGCCTTCGACGGTGCTTGCCTGACTGCCGTAATATTCGAAATAGCGGCAGGCGCCGGCAACCTCGGCCTTTGCCTCCCACAGGGGTTTGCCCTGCTCCAGGCACAGCACATGGGCGATCTCTTCGCTGCGCGCGGCCAGCCAGCGGCCCATGTCCTGCACCAGCCGCCCCCGGTCGATCGGGCGCATGTCGACCAGCACGGCGCTTTGCACGCAGGTGCGCGCGGCGGCCACCGCGCGGCCGACATCCGCGGCATCGGCCAGCGCATGTTCACACAAAACTTCGCCGGTGCCGGGGTTCTCAACCGCGATCCGCCCCGCGCCGCCGTCGACGAATGCGCCGTCGATGTAATTCTGCCAAAATGCCGCGATTCCGGTCATGCCGTGCTCTCCTGTCGAATCCGCCCTGCGCAAAGCCTATAGCAGTTTGTGCGGGCGATGCACCTGCATCGGCCCAGGGCCGACGGGCCGATCCGTGACCGCGACATGTGAGCGCGACAATTGCTGCCGCGCGTCGCAAACCCACGCGTGGCCGGCGCTTTACCGGCTGTCCAGCCCGGCCCAGATCGCCCGCGCCGTTGCCTTCAACGCCAGGGCCTCTGCCCAGCGATCCGACATTTCGCGCCCCGACGCGTCGGTCATCGCGTATTCCGGCGGGCCGAGTTCGCACAGGAACACCAGATCGCCATCGTCATTTCGCGCCCGCCAGTCGACAAAACCGCTGCGCCAGAAATCCTGGAACAACGCGACCCATTTGGCATGCTGCGGGAAATCCAGTTGCAGCTGCACCTGCTGGCGGCTGGCCACCCGGCCCTGGAATGAATCGCAGCGCGCGATGCAGCGGTCGATCAGGCCACGTTCCCACGGTTGCAGCGGCAGCTTGAATTCGCGATCGACGATGTAATGCGAAAAATCCCCCGCCAGCCGCATTTCCGGCACCGCGTCCAGCAGCGAACATGTGAAGAACAGATCGTTGGTGATGCAGTTGCGATGGGTTTCGAACTGCACCGGCATGTCTTCTTCCAGCGACATCTCGATCCAGGTCCGGATCACCGGAATCGCGCCCTCGACGGTCAGCGGAAACACCTGGCCGATGACATTCACATATGGCGCGCCGAAATCGCGGGCCATCTTCAGCGTGTCGCGCAGCCCGTGCACGCTGCGCGGAAACGCCACGATCAGCGGCGTCAGCCCCTCGCGCTGCAGATGCGGGCGCACGTCATGGGCGGTCTGCACATCCGCAGCACCCAGATCAATCGCCAGCCCGTCGAACCCCGCTTCGGCAACCATGCCGCAGACCCGGTCAAGCGGCAGCATCTCGCCGGTGGCATCATGCGGCTGCATCGACCAAAGCGACTGGAAGACCTTCAGGTTTCTCATGCGGCTTCCAGATGGCGCGCGCCGCGCCGGGTCGGCACCACCCAGACCTCGTCATAGGGGTACTGGCTTTCGTCCTTCTGGCTCAGCTTGCGGATCACCTCGATCTGGAACTCGATCCAGCCCATCGCGTATGGCTTTGCGCCATTGCTGCGCAATTCGCCGTCAAGCTGGCGCAACTGCCAGAACGGCACCGACGGGAACGCGTGATGCGCGGTGTGATAGGGCATCTGCCAGCACAGCCAGCGCAGCAGCGCGTTGGTGCGCGTCGACCGGGTGTTGCGGAAAATATCCGATTCGTGGGACAGACCCAGATGTTCTATGGTGTTCTGCAACTGGTGCACCGGCTTCATCACCAGCATCGGCGCCAGCCACAGGATGACGGCGGCCCAGCTTTGCGCCGCAACCGACAGCACCGCGATCAGCGCATAGCCCAGAAGATGCCAGCGCGCCTCTGCAACCACCACACGGTGCTGGTCGGGGCGCACATAGGGTTCCAGCACGATGCCACGCGCCAGCCGGATCATCCGCGTCACTCGCGTGATCCAGTAGGTCACGCCGGTCATCCACAACAGATAGCTGTGCAGGGTGTAGGGCACGCGCGCCAGTTCGCCGTCCTTTTCCCAGTTCTGGGTGTACTGATGATGCGCGGAATGCTGAATCCAGTCGAAATCGCGCCCGAATATCATCACGAACCCGATCAGGCGCCCGAAAACCATGTTCAGCCACTTGGTCCTGAACACGGTGGTGTGGCTCAGCTCGTGCTGCCCGGCGTACAGGAAATTGATCAGCACGCCATGCACCATGAACAGCGGAATCGCCCAAAACGTCCCCCAAAGCTGCCAAAGCAGCGTGCCGCTGACCGCGATTGCCCCGACGTGAGAACCAAGCTGCAACGCGCCATACAGGTCGGATCGCTGCATCAGCCCGCGCAGGCGCTGCGGTGCGATCAGGTCGCGGCGGGTGAAACTGGTTTGCATGGATCAGGTCTCCGGCAGGGGTAGATTGCACCGACGCTACCCCCTGCAAACCCGTCACAGCAAGCGCGATCGCGTATTTTCGGCTGCAAACGCTTCCCTCGCCCGGATGGCTGGCGTATAAGTCTGGCAAGCAACCAAAGCCCGAAAACGGGGCGACAAAGGCGAGGGCGGCATGTCTGACAAACCAAACGATACGGGCAAGAGCGCCGACAATGAATCCGACGTGGCCTTTGTCAAGGCGCTGGCAGAGGTTCTGCGCGACAATGATCTGACCGAACTCGAGGTCGAGCGTGGATCAAAAGCCGGCGGCAAGCTGAATGTGCGGGTCAGCCGCAACACCATTGTCGCCACTGTCGCGGCGCAACCTGCCGCAGCCGCCCCCGTGCCAAGCGCGGCCGCACCGGCCCCCGCGGCCGCGGCATCGCCAGGCGAAGATCCCTCTGGCCACCCCGGCGTGATTCCGTCGCCGATGGTCGGCACGATCTATCTCAGCGCAGAACCCGGCGCCCCGCCGTTCGTGAAAGTCGGTGACGCGGTGTCCGAGGGCCAGACGCTGCTGATCGTCGAGGCCATGAAGACCATGAACCACATCCACGCGCCGATTTCGGGAACCGTCAAGCGTATCCTGGTCGAGGATGGCGCGGCGGTCGAATACGGCGCACCGCTGATGATCGTCGAATAGGGCGCGCCGATGTTCGACAAAATCCTGATCGCCAACCGGGGCGAAATCGCCCTGCGCGTCATCCGCGCCTGCCGCGAGATGGGCATCCGGTCGGTTGCCGTGCATTCGACCGCCGATTCCGACGCGATGCATGTGCGAATGGCGGACGAGGCGATCTGCATCGGCCCGCCCTCTGCCACCGACAGCTACCTGTCGGTGCCCGCGATCATCTCTGCCTGTGAAATCACCGGCGCGCAGGCAATCCATCCGGGTTATGGGTTCCTGTCCGAAAACGCCGCCTTCGTGCAGATCCTGGAAGATCACGACATCACCTTCATCGGCCCGACCTCTGAACATATCCGGATCATGGGCGACAAGATCACCGCCAAGGACACGATGAAGGCGCTGGGTGTGCCCTGCGTGCCGGGCAGCGACGGCGGCGTCGACTCGCTGGAAGAGGCGCTGCGCATCGGCAAGGAAGTCGGCTATCCGGTGATCGTAAAGGCCACCGCCGGCGGTGGCGGCAAGGGCATGAAGGTGGCCCAGACCGCCGACGACATGAAATCCGCCTATCAGACTGCCCGCGCCGAAGGAAAATCCAACTTCGGCAATCCGGACGTCTATATCGAGAAATACCTTACAACGCCGCGCCACATCGAGATTCAGGTGTTTGGTGACGGCAAGGGCAAGGCCGTTCACCTGGGCGAACGCGACTGTTCCCTGCAACGCCGCCACCAGAAAGTCCTTGAAGAGGCCCCCGGCCCCGCGATCGACGCCGAAACCCGCGCCCGCATCGGCAAGATCTGCGCCGACGCCGTGGCCAACATCAACTATATCGGCGCCGGCACCATCGAATTCCTGTATGAGAACGGCGACTTCTATTTCATTGAAATGAACACCCGTCTGCAGGTCGAGCATCCGGTGACCGAGGCAATCTTCGGTGTCGATCTGGTGCGCGAGCAAATCCGTGTCGCCGAAGGCTATCCGATGTCGTTCACCCAGGATGATCTGGAGGTGAACGGCCACGCCATCGAGGTGCGCATCAACGCCGAAAGACTGCCGAATTTCGCGCCCTCGCCCGGGCGCATCACCCAGTATCACGCCCCCGGCGGGCTCGGCGTGCGGATGGATTCGGCGCTTTACGACGGCTATTCGATCCCGCCGTTCTACGATTCGCTGATCGGCAAGCTGATCGTGCATGGCCGCGACCGACCAGAGGCGCTGGCCCGCCTGTCCCGCGCCTTGGGAGAGCTGATCGTGGATGGCATACACACCACCGTGCCGCTGTTCGACGCGCTGCTGGCAGAGCCGGACATCCAGTCGGGCAACTACACGATCCACTGGCTGGAACACTGGCTGGAAACCCATCTGGGCGAAGGCTAGCGTTTCCTTGCCGGGCCCTGCACCGGACAGCGGCCCCGATACGCCGGTAATCTCATGAAAGACGAGACGCTTAGCGCGGACCTGCTGTTGCAGGCCTATGCCTCGGGCGTGTTTCCGATGGCCGAGGCTCGCGACGATCCCGATGTGTTCTGGGTCGACCCGCGACGTCGCGGAATAATTCCGCTGGACCGGTTCCACATTTCCCGGTCGCTGGCGCAAAGATTGCGTCGGGGCGGGGTAGAGATTGCGCTGAACCGGGACTTTCGCGCCACCGTGCTGGCCTGTGCAGACCGCGAAGAAACCTGGATCAACGACACGCTGATCGACCTCTACCAACAATTGCACGCCGCGAAATTCGCCCATTCGCTGGAACTATGGCAACAGGACAGGCTGGTTGGCGGGGTCTACGGCGTCACCCTGGGGGCGGCGTTTTTCGGCGAAAGCATGTTTTCGCGCATTCCCGATGCCTCGAAGATCGCGCTGGCCTATCTGGTCGACCGGCTGCGCATCACCGGGTTCACCCTGTTTGACACCCAGTTCACCACGCCGCATCTGGAAACGCTGGGGGCCATCGAAATCTCGCGCAGCGCCTACCAGGCCAGACTTGCCGAGGCCCTGCAACATCGCGCGGATTTTCTGGCGCCGGTCGGCATTCCAACCGCTCAGGAGGTGGTGCAGCGCAACGCCCAGACGTCATAGCGCGGATGATCCAGCGCGTTCAGCGCCGGGCTTGACGCGATCATCCAGCCCTCGAACACCGGGCGCTCGACACCTGCGGCGCGGATCACGATGAAGGCATAGGCATCGCCCGACGGGTTGCCCTTGGGAAAGCGGCATTCGCCCAGCGTCACCGTCAGGCGCCCGAAGGCGCGAGTCTCGCCCACCGCCATTTCCAGGTCGGTCAGGTTGCCGGATACCTTGTCCAGCCCGCGCAGCACCGCGCCGCTGCCAGAGGCCGCGCGCGCCTGTTCCACGTCCTGCACCTGACCCAGATCGGTTTCGGCGTCTTCCAGTTCCAGTTCCGGGGTCAGGGAAAAACCGCTGTTGTCAGAGGTCTGCGCAAAGGACATCGCGGGCGCCAGGGCCAGCGCCAGCGCCAAAGCCGATGCTTTGATCATGATTCGGCGTTATCGCCACCGGCGACGAATTTCAGCAGCAGATTGATCAGGCTGACCGCACTTTGCGTATCCTCCACCTCTGCCCCCGGCTCCAGGTTGAGCGGCGAACCACCGGGCAGGATCTCGACAAAACTGCCGCCCAGCAAGCCCTCTGACGAAATCAGGATCGCGGTGTCCTCGGGCAGCCTGAGACTGTCGTCGACCGTGAAGGACGTATCGGCGCGAAAGGTCTCCGGATTCAGCGACAGGCCGGTCACGGTGCCGACCTTGACGCCGCCAAGGCGCACATCGGTGCCCACCGATACCCCCTCGACAGAGGTGAAGGACGCGGTATAGCCGACCGCGCCGCCCGCCGGGCCCGCCCCGGTGACCTGCGCGGCATAGATGAAAAAGCCCGCCGCAACGGCCAGAACCGCGCCGCCGACCAGGACTTCTGTGGTTTGGTTTGCCATGTCTCGCGCCTATTCCGGCTGCCAGGCCTCGTAATCCGCGCGCGCCGCCGGATCCGCGCGCCGGATCGAACCGGTCGGGGCATAGGCGGCGGCCGTGCCGGTCAGATTTTCCCGATGCGGCTTTTCCCAGGCCTTGTGCGGCAGCGCGGCCTTGGTGGGCGGCTCACTGAAGGTGTGGTGCAGCCAGCCGTGCCAGTCGGGGCTGACCCGGCTTGCCTCTGCCTCGCCGTTGAAGATCACCCAGCGCCGCTTGCCGTCACGGGTTTCGTAAAAGCGGTTGCCCTGGTCGTCCTCGCCCACCCCGACGCCCTTGCGCCAGGTCCAGAACTGCGTGTTCAGCGTCTGGCCGTCCCACCAGGTGAAGGCCCGCAAGACTGATCTGACAATGCCCATGAAAGACTCCGGTTTTGTTGAGCATTGGTATGGACCAAGGCCGGGGCAAGGTCTAGGGGGAAGCTTGGGCAGGCGGCTTTCTGCGTTGCCCGCGCACGGGGTTCTGGCAAAATTCGTCCGGATGTTCCAGTTTCGGCGCGCAACGCCATCAGACAGGACATTGAAATGCCGACACCGGAACAACGACTGACCGAACTCGGGCTGGTTCTGCCTGCCCCCATTTCGCTGCCACCCGGACTTCACCTGCCGTTCACCTTCGTGAATGTTCGCGGCGACAGGGCCTTCATTTCCGGCCATCCAAAGCAAAGCGCCGCGGGCGCGATCGACGGGCCCTACGGCAAGGTCGGCGATGTTCTGACCACCGATCAGGCCCAGTTGGCCGCGCGCGATGTCGCTCTTTCGGTTCTGGCCAACCTGAAGCGCGAGATCGGTGAATTGTCGCGGGTTGCCGGATGGTTGCGCGTGTTCGGAATGGTCAACTCGGCGCCCGGCTATGACCAGCAGCACATCGTCATCAACGGATTCAGCGACCTGATCATCGACGTGTTCGGCCCCGAAATCGGACGCCACGCGCGGTCGGCCATCGGTGTCGCCGGTCTGCCGTTGGATTTCGCGATGGAGATCGAGGCGGAAGTGTTGCTGTCAGGCAGTTAAGGCACAATCCGAAACCCGGAACCACGCCGCAAAGTCACCCTGACCGGACGCCGCGCTGGCCGCGCGCGCTTGTGCTTCGGGACGCGTCAGCCCGCGCTGGCGCCTTCCTTCTTGTGATCCGAATAGATCATCAGCGGCTGCGCGTCCGACATCACCGCTTCTTCGTTCACGACAACCTCGTCGATGCTTTCCAGCCCCGGCAGGTCGAACATCGTGTCCAGCAGGATGTCTTCCATGATGGACCGCAACCCGCGGGCGCCGGTCTTGCGCTCGATGGCGCGTTTGGCGATTGCGGTCAGCGCGTCCTCGGTGAACGACAGCTGCGCATCTTCCAGTTCGAACAGGCGCTGGTACTGTTTGACCAGTGCGTTCTTGGGCTGGGTCAGGATGGTGACAAGGGCGTCCTCGTCCAGATCCTGCAAGGTGGCGATCACCGGCAGGCGGCCGACGAATTCCGGGATCAGGCCGAATTTCAGCAGATCCTCGGGCTCCAGCTCGCCGAACATCTCGCCGACGCCGCGCGATTCCTCGTCCTTCACATCGGCACCAAAGCCGATTGCCGAACCCTTGCCGCGGGCCGAGATGATCTTTTCCAGCCCGGCAAAGGCGCCACCGCAGATGAACAGGATGTTGGTGGTGTCGACCTGCAGGAATTCCTGCTGCGGATGCTTGCGCCCGCCCTGTGGCGGCACCGAGGCAACCGTGCCTTCCATGATCTTCAGCAGCGCCTGCTGCACGCCCTCGCCCGACACATCGCGGGTGATGCTGGGGTTGTCGGACTTGCGGGTGATCTTGTCGACCTCGTCGATATAGACGATGCCGCGCTGGGCGCGCTCGACATTGTATTCGCTGGATTGCAGCAGTTTGAGGATGATGTTCTCGACATCCTCGCCGACATAGCCGGCCTCGGTCAAAGTGGTGGCGTCGGCCATGGTGAACGGCACGTCCAGTATCCGCGCCAGCGTCTGCGCCAGCAGGGTCTTGCCGCAGCCGGTGGGACCGATCAGGAGGATATTGGATTTCGCAAGTTCGATATCGCTGGATTTGCCGGCGTGGTTCAGGCGCTTGTAGTGGTTGTGCACGGCCACCGACAGCACCCGTTTGGCGTGGCTCTGACCGATCACGTAATCGTCAAGAACTTCGCAGATCTCCTTTGGCGTCGGCACCCCGTCAGAGGATTTCAGCCCGGCCGATTTGGTTTCCTCGCGGATGATGTCCATGCACAGTTCGACGCATTCATCGCAGATGAACACGGTCGGACCGGCAATAAGTTTGCGCACCTCATGCTGGCTCTTTCCGCAGAAAGAACAGTAAAGGGTGTTTTTGCTGTCACCGCTGGAATTATTCGCCATCACAAAACCTCTGGGGTCAATTGCCCTTTCGGGGCTACATGCCCGTTTGACACGTTACGCTCTGCATTGGTTCCAAACCTAGGGCAGAGCAGATTCGGGCACAACGCCAAAATGACACATCCGCGGCCGGATATCAGCCCCGGCACAGCCGGACACGGCCCGACACGCCCCGCGCGCCGCCCGGCCCGGGCGCGCGCCGGGTGCATTACTCCTTGGCGTCATCTTTCGGGCGGCTTGCGACGATCTCGTCCAGATGGCCCCATTCAAGCGCTTCCTCGGGCGACATGAAATTGTCCCGCTCCAGCGCCTTTTCAACATTCTTCACCGATTGGCCGGAATGTTTCGCGTATATCTCGTTCAGGCGCGTCTTCAGCTTCTGTGTCTCTTCGGCGTGAATCATGATGTCGGTGGCCTGGCCCTGATAGCCACCGGACGGCTGGTGCACCATGATCCGGCTGTTGGGCAGCGCATAGCGCATGCCGGGCTCGCCCGCGCAGGCCAGCAGCGACCCCATCGACGCCGCCTGACCGACGATCAGCGTGCTGACCTTGGGGCGCACGTATTGCATCGTGTCATAGATCGACAGACCCGAGGTCACCACGCCGCCGGGCGAGTTGATGTACATGCTGATTTCCTTCTTCGGATTTTCCGATTCAAGGAACAGCAGCTGCGCAACGATCAGCGATGCCATGCCGTCATGCACCGGGCCGTTCAGAAAGATGATCCGCTCCTTCAGAAGCCGCGAAAAGATGTCATAGGCACGCTCGCCCCGGCTGGTCTGTTCGACCACCATCGGCACGAGATTGTTCATGTAGTGCTGGTATTGCTCAGTCGGGTCGATCATGGGGCCTGCCTCGCTGCCTGTCGCCGGGATACACCCGGATGGTTTACAGAGTCTTAGTGTTGCGCCCGGGGCGCTGCAAGGGGCGGCGCGCCGGACCTTGCGGCCCGCAGCGCGGGTGCCCGCAAGGACATTGGCGAAAAGCCGGCCCCGGCGCCGACTATCGGCTTGACAAATAGGTAAGTCAAGACTTACGGTAAGCCATGACTTACGACAATGTCATTGCCGCCCTGGCCGATCCGACGCGCCGCGCCCTGCTGGACCGGCTGCGCGACGGCCCTCTGGCGGTGCGCACGCTGGCCGACGGGTTGCCGATCAGCCGCCCGGCGGTCTCGCAGCACCTCAAGGTGCTCAGCGATGCCGGGTTGCTCATTGTCGAACCCAGGGGCGCGCGCCGGATGTATCGCCTTGCGCCGCAGGGGCTTGCCGATCTGCGCCGCTATCTTGACAGCCTGTGGGACGACGCGCTTGCCAGTTTTGCCGCCCGCGCCCGCGAAATTGCGAAGGAACCCTGAATGCCCGATGAATTCGCCCCGATCACCAAATCCATCACCGTGCCGCTGACCCCCGGACGCGCCTTCGACCTGTTCACACGCGACATCGCCGACTGGTGGCCGCTCGACAGCCATTCCCTGTCGGCCCGGGATGGCGCGCCGGCCAAATCCGTCAGCATCCCGCCGCAAACCGGCGGCGAGATCGTCGAGACGATGCCCGACGGCGGCACCGCGATCTGGGGTCGCGTCACCGACTGGCAGCCGGGGCGCAGCTTTGGCATGACATGGCATGTCGGGCGCCCCGCCGATCAGGCCAGCCATGTGCGCGTGACATTCGACGTGGTCGCCGATGGCACCCGCGTCACGCTGATCCACGACAACTGGCAGGCGCTTGGCGCACAGGCCAGCGCCATTCGCGCCGGGTATGTGTCGGGCTGGGACATGGTGTTCGCCACGCGCTATGGCGATGCCTGCCGGGCGGCGCTGGCAGACGCGCAATAACCCTGCGCGCCCAAGTCGCCACCTCGCGTCACCTGTCGGCAATCGGAAAAGAAGCGCGCGGTCGCGCCCAATTCGATAGCGCGCCCGCGCGGACCGGCCCGCACGCCGGCGGGGGCGGACGATCCCGGCCGCATGGTCAACCTTGCCAAGCCCGCCTTCCCCGTGCGAGTTTTGCAAAGCTGCTTTGTCAACAGGCCGGTCATGTCCATCGACTCCCGCACATCCACCCAGCCCGCCAGGGCCGACACCAAAGGTTCCCAGCTGCCGCAGGTGGCAGAGCCGCGCAATCCGGGCATGGCGCTCGATCTTGACTGGGTGATGTCGGCGCAGGCCAATACCTCTGCCATCGAACGCCGCACCGCGACCCTGCCGGGGCGCAGATCGGTCAAGAAGGCGTATCAGGCCGCCTGGCTGCTGAAAGCCATCACCCTGATCGACCTGACCACCCTGTCGGGCGACGACACGCCCGGACGCGTCCGCCGGCTTTGCGCCAAGGGGCTGCAACCGGTGCGCGCCGATCTGCTGGAGGCAATGGGGATGGCCGCGATCACCACCGGCGCGATCTGTGTGTATCACGATATGGTCGAAACCGCGGTCGCGGCCCTGTCCGGCTCTGGCGTGCCGGTCGCGGCGGTCTCTACCGGGTTCCCCGCCGGCCTGTCGCCGTTCCATCTGCGCGTCGCCGAGATCGGCGAAAGCGTCAAGGCGGGGGCCGCCGAAATCGACATCGTGATCTCGCGCCGCCATGTCCTGACCGGCAACTGGACCGCGCTTTACGATGAAATGCGCGCCTTTCGCGCCGCCTGCGGCGATGCCCATGTCAAGGCCATCCTGGCAACCGGAGAGCTTGGCAGCCTGCGCAATGTCGCCCGCGCCAGCCTTGTCTGCATGATGGCGGGCGCCGATTTCATCAAGACCTCGACCGGCAAGGAAAGCGTCAACGCCACCCTGCCCGTCAGCCTGGTGATGATCCGGGCGCTGCGCGACTATCACGACCGCACCGGCTATCGCATCGGCTACAAACCGGCGGGCGGGATTTCCAGGGCCAAGGACGCGCTGACCTATCTGGCGCTGGTCAAGGACGAGTTGGGCAACCGCTGGCTCCAGCCCGACCTGTTCCGCTTTGGCGCCTCGTCGCTGCTGGGCGATATCGAGCGGCAACTGGAACATCACGTGACCGGGCGCTATTCGGCCGGTTATCGCCACCCGGCGGGTTAAGCGCCTGTCGGTGCTGTCGAATTTGCGTATTCTGACCAAGGTGAAAAGATGAACGTCCCCGAGATCTTCGAAAGCATGGATTACGGCCCCGCCCCGGAAAGCGCCGCCGACGCGCTGGCCTGGCTGGTCGATGGCGGCGACCGGTTCGGGCATTTCATCGACGGCGCGATGACCGGTCCGGGCGCGGGGTTCGTGTCGAAGAACCCGGCCACGGGCGAGGTGCTGGCGACCCTGTCGCAGGCCACTCAGGCCGATATCGACGCCGCCGTCGCTGCCGCCCGTGCCGCCCAGCCGAAATGGGCCCGGCTTTCGGGACATCAGCGCGCGCGCTACCTCTATGCGCTGGCGCGGCTGGTGCAGAAACACAGCCGTCTGCTGGCGGTTCTGGAAACGCTCGACAATGGCAAGCCGATCCGCGAAAGCCGCGACATCGACGTGCCGCTGGTGGCGCGGCATTTCTACTATCACGCCGGCATGGCCCAGCTGATGGACGCCGAACTGCCCGACCGCGAACCGCTGGGCGTGTGCGGCCAGATCATCCCGTGGAACTTCCCGCTGCTGATGCTGGCCTGGAAAATCGCGCCCGCGATCGCCTGCGGAAACACCGTGGTGCTGAAACCCGCCGAATACACCTCGCTCAGCGCGCTGCTGTTCGCCGATCTCTGCCGCGAGGCCGGCCTGCCCAGGGGCGTCATCAACATCGTCACCGGCGACGGTGCCGTCGGCGAGATGATCGTCAACCACCCCGATATCGACAAGATCGCCTTTACCGGCTCGACCTCGGTCGGGCGGCGCATCCGCGAGGCGACGGCGGGCAGCGGCAAATCCCTGACGCTGGAACTGGGCGGCAAGTCGCCCTACATCGTGTTCGACGACGCCGATATCGATTCAGCCATCGAGGGGCTGGTCGATGCGATCTGGTTCAACCAGGGGCAGGTCTGCTGCGCAGGCAGCCGCCTGCTGGTGCAGGAAGGCATCGCCGACCGGTTCTATGAAAAACTGAAACGCCGCATGGACGGGTTGCGCATCGGCGACCCGCTGGACAAATGCATCGACATCGGCGCGCTGGTCGATCCGGTGCAGCTGAGCATGGTCGCCGGGCTGGTGAAATCCAGCCGGGGCGAGATCTATCAGCCGGGCACGGCGCTGCCCGAAACCGGCTGTTACTATCCGCCCACCCTGATTACCGGGCTGTCCCAGGCCGATCGGCTGATGCAAGAGGAAATCTTCGGCCCCGTCCTGGTCGGCACCACCTTTCGCACCCCTGCCGAGGCGGTCGAACTGGCCAACAACACCCGTTATGGGCTGGCGGCATCGGTCTGGTCGGAAAACATTAATCTGGCGCTGGATGTCGCCCCGAAACTCGCCGCCGGCGTGGTCTGGGTCAACGCCACCAACCTGTTCGACGCGGCCGCCGGGTTCGGCGGTGTGCGCGAAAGCGGCTTCGGGCGCGAGGGCGGCTGGGAGGGCCTGCTGGCCTACACCCGGACCCGGCGCAAGACCCGGGCGCTGAAACCGGCGCCGGCGAATGACGGCACCGGCGATGTCGTCGGCGGGCTGGACCGCACCGCCAAGCTTTACATCGGCGGCAAGCAGGCACGCCCGGATGGCGGCTATTCGCTGCCGGTCTTTTCGCGGCAGGGCAAGCTGATCGGCCACAGGTCCGTCGCCAACCGCAAGGATATCCGCAACGCGGTCGAGGCGGCAGGCAAGGCAGCCGGCTGGGCAAGAACCACCGGGCATCTGCGCGCCCAGATCCTTTACTACATCGCCGAGAATCTCAGCGCGCGCACCGACGAATTCGCCCAGCGCCTGCACGATATGTCGGGCCGCCCGGCCAGATCGGCCAAGGCCGAGGTCGAGGCCTCGATCTCCCGGCTGTTCACCTATGCCGCCTGGGCCGACAAATACGACGGGGCCGCCAAGGGCGTGCCGCTGCGCGGGATCGCGCTGGCGATGAACGAACCGGTCGGCACCATCGGCATGCTCTGCCCCGACGAGGCACCGCTGCTGGGCCTGATCAGCGTCATGGCCCCGGCAATCGCAATGGGCAACCGGGCGGTCATCGTCGCGTCAGAGCCGTTCGCGCTGGCCGCGACGGATTTCTACCAGGTGCTCGACACTTCCGATGTGCCCGGCGGCGTGGTCAACATCCTGACCGGCAGCCATGCAGAGCTTGCGCCGACCCTTGCCGGGCATCTGGATGTCGACGCGGTCTGGAGCTTTTCATCCGCCGACGTTTCGGGCGTGATCGAACGCGAGGCCGCCGGCAACCTGAAACGCACCTGGGTCAACCACGGCCGCTCGCGCGACTGGGACGGGGCCGATGGCGAGGGGCGCGACTTTCTGGCCGCCGCCACCGAGGTCAAGACGATCTGGGTGCCCTACGGCGAATGAGTCCGGCAAGGCGTTAACGGTGGGTCCAGCGTAATCAGCGGCTTGCCGCAGTGCGGCTTAACCTTCTGCATTGCGGAATGTTTCGCATGCGAAACAAACGCTTACAGCCCTTCCCGGGTTGATGGACATATCAGGCATCATCCGACGCGTTGACGTTTTCGATATCGGGCAAGTCTGGACAAGCCGGGACTTTCCGAAAATGGCCTCAGGACTTCAGCTTCGCCAGCATCTCTTGTGCGGCGCGTTCGGGCGTCGCCTCGCCGGCGGCGACGGCTGCCCCCAGGCGCCGCATCGTGTCGCGGGTTTCGGCGCTGGCGGTCAGCCGCGCCAGCAATCCCTGGCGCACTTCCTCTTCGAACCAGTGCCGTGCCTGCGCGGCGCGGCGCGACTGCGCGTGGCCATGTTCGCATCGCCATTCATGCAGCGCCGTCATCTCTGCCCAGGCCTCGGACAGCCCGTCACCGGTCAGCGCGGAAACCAGCATCGCCTTGGGAAACCCCTGCGGATCCTGCGCGCGCCGCCGCAACAGCCGCAGTGCCTGCGCGTAATCCGCGCAGGTCCGCGTCGCCGCCGGCTTCAGATCGCCGTCGGCCTTGTTCACCAGAATGAGATCGGCGATTTCCATGATGCCGCGCTTGACGCCCTGCAACTCGTCGCCGCCTGCCGGGGCCAGCAGCAGCACGAACAGGTCCGACATTTCGGCCACCACGGTTTCCGACTGGCCGACCCCGACGGTTTCGATCAGCACCGCGTCGAACCCCGCCGCCTCGCACAGGGCCACGGCCTCGCGCGTGCGCCGGGCAACGCCGCCCAGATGGGTCTGGCTGGGGCTGGGCCGGATAAAGGCGTTCGCATCGCGCGACAGCTGTTCCATCCGGGTCTTGTCGCCCAGGATCGACCCGCCCGAACGGGCAGAGCTTGGATCCACCGCCAGCACCGCGACCCGCAGCCCCTGCCCGGTCAGCATCAGCCCGAAGGCCTCGATGAAGGTGGACTTGCCCACCCCCGGTGTGCCCGACAGGCCGATCCGCAGCGCCTGGCGCCCGCCCGCCTTCAGCGCCTCCAGCAGGGCTGCCGCGTCGGCCCGGTGATCGGCGCGCGCGCTTTCGACCAGCGTGATCGCGCGGGCCAGCGCGCGGCGTTCGCCGGCAGCAATCCGCCGAGCCATGTCTGCGATATCGGTTTCAGCCACTGCAACGGCCCTTTACACAAGACTGTCATCATGAACTTGGTGATTGCGCATTGTCTTGCCCTGCCCGGTTCTGCAATGTCCAGCCCGAGGCGTGCAAATTCAAGGGTACATCGACGTGAAACGTATTCTGACGATTCTGGGTCTGGTGATCCTGAATACGGTGCCGCAGGGCGTTTCAGCGGGAAAGATCGCATCGGCCTATGCGCTGACGATCCGGGGCCTCACCGTCGGCAAGGTCCAGTTGACCGGGCAGGACAGCGCCAGCCGCTATTCGGTTTCCGGGCAGATCGACAGCACCGGACTGGCGCGGATGATCCGGCAGTTCAGCTATCGCGGAACCGCGAATGGCCGCGTCGTCCAGGGCGGCCTGCAACCCGATCACTATGTCGAATCCGCCGACACCGGGCGGCGCGCGTCAGAGGCCGAGATCCGCTATTCCGGCGGAGTGCCGGAAATCCTGCGCTACGTCTCTGCAAAAGAGGCCGGCCCGGATTCGCCCGATCCGGCCACCCAGACCGGCACCGTCGACCCGCTGACCGCGATCCATGCCCTGCTGCGCGATGTGCCGCGCACGCGCGCCTGCGATCTGGACCTGTTCATATTCGACGGCAAACGGCGCAGCCGGATCAGCGTCGCGCCCGCCGGCACGGATGCCGATGGCCTGCCGATGTGCAGCGGCGCCTACGAGCGGCTTCAGGGGTTCACCGCCAAGGAAGTCTCAAGGCATACGCGGTTCGATTTCACGCTGACCTACAGCGACGCGGGCAACGGCCGGCTTGCGGTGCGCGAAGTGGCGTTCGACTCCTTCTATGGAACCGCCGCGATAATTCGTCAATAAAGCCGGGGTGAGCGACAGTCTTCCCATCGACAGCGCGCTGCCGGCGCTGATTGCGGCCCTGCGCGACGCCGGGCGCGCCGTGTTGCAGGCCCCGCCGGGGGCGGGCAAGACCACGCGGGTGCCGCTGGCGATGCTTGCCGCCGGGCTGACGTCCGGGCGGATCGTGATGCTGGAACCGCGCCGTCTGGCGGCGCGGGCCGCGGCGGAACGGATGGCAGAGACGCTGGGCGAACCGGTGGGCCAGACCGTCGGCTACCGGATGCGCGGCCAGACCAGGGTTTCGAAAGCCACCCGGATCGAGGTGGTGACAGAGGGCATCCTGACACGGATGCTGCAATCCGACCCCGGACTCGGCGGCATCGGCGCGCTGATCTTCGACGAGTTTCACGAACGCTCGCTGAATGCCGATCTGGGACTGGCGCTTTGCTGGGAGGCGCGCGGTGCGCTGCGCGACGACCTGCTGCTGGTCGTGATGTCGGCGACGCTGGATGCGGGCCCGGTGGCGGCGCTGCTGGATGACGCGCCGCTGATCACGTCCGAGGGGCAGAGCTTCGAGGTCGAGACCCGCTGGCTGGCGCAGCCGGTTCCAAGGGACATGCGGTTCGAGGTTGCCGTGACGGGCCTGGTGCGGCAGGCGATGGGCGAAACGCAGGGCGGCATCCTGGTGTTCCTGCCCGGCGAGGGCGAAATCCGGCGGGTGGCGGCAATGCTGGGCGACCTGCCCGCCGGCGTTTCGGTGCACCCGCTTTATGGCGCGCTGCCCTTTGCCGCCCAGCGCACGGCGATTGCGCCGGCCGCGGCGGGCCGCAAACTGGTGCTGGCCACATCCATCGCCGAAACCGCGCTGACCATTCAGGACGTGCGTGTCGTGGTCGATGGCGGCCGGGCGCGGCGCGCGCGGTTCGATCCCGGGCGCGGCATGTCGCGGCTGGTCACCGAACGGGTGACGCGGGCCGAGGCAACCCAGCGGCGCGGCCGCGCGGGCCGGGTGGCGCCGGGGGTCTGCTATCGGCGGTGGACCCGGGGAGAAGACGGCGGGATGCAGCCGTTCCCGCCGCCGGAAATCGCCGCCGCCGATCTGGCCGGGCTGGTGCTGGAACTGGCGCTCTGGGGCACGGCCACAGCCGACGATCTGGCGTTCCTGACACCGCCGCCGCAGGCCGCGTGGGACGAAGCGCGCGCGCTGCTGGCAGAGCTTGGCGCGCTGGACGCGCAGGGCCGCGTCACCGAACATGGCCGCGCGCTGGCGCGTCTGCCGCTGCATCCGCGCCTGGCGCATATGCTGGCGATTGCCGGGCCGGATGCGGCGCCGCTGGCAGCATTGCTGAACGAGCGTGACCCGCTGCGCGGCGCGGGCGTCGATCTGGCCCTTCGGCTGGAGGCGCTGCGCGCGCCCGGCGCACATCCCGCCGCGCGGGCCGGGCTGGACCGTATCCGGGCAGAGGCCACGCGTCTGCGCAAGCTGTCGCCGGATGGCAGCCGCGATCTGTCCGCCGCCGAACAGGCCGCGCTGGCCTACCCGGACCGCATCGCGCTGCGCCGCACCGGCGATGCGCCGCGTTGGGTGCTGTCGGGCGGCACCGGCGCCAGGATGGACGAGGCCGACGTGCTGGCCGGCACCCGGTTGCTGGTGGCCACCGATCTGGACGGCGACGGGCGCGAGGCGCGCATCCGGCAGGCCATCGCGCTGAGCGAGGCGGAACTGCGCGCGCTGTACGGCGACCGCATCGGCTGGGTCGACCTGTGCGACTGGTCGAAACGCGAACGCCGGGTGCTGACGCGCAGGCAGGAACGCTTTGGCGCGCTGGTGCTGGACGATCGCCGCTGGGACGACGCCCCGCCGGAAGCGGTGGCGCTGGCGATGCTGGACGGGGTGCGCGATCTGGGGCTGCCGTGGTCGGCGCCGGCGCGGCGGCTCCAATCGCGTATCGAGTTGCTGCGCGCGCAGGGCGCGGCGATGCCCGACTGTTCGGACCCCGGACTTCTGGACAGCATCGACGACTGGCTGCTGCCGTTCCTGAAGGGGGTGAAGACCGCCGGCGATCTGAGGGGGCTCGGTCTTGTCGCGGCCTTGCGCGCGCGTCTCGACTGGCAGGCGGGCGACCTGCTTGACCGGCTGGCGCCCGCGCATTTCACCACCCCGCTGGGGAACCGCGTGGCCATCAGCTATGAGCACGGCGCGCCGGCAATCGAAGTGCGGCTGCAGGAAATGTTCGGCGTCACCCGGCACCCGACGGTCGGGCCGAAACATCTGCCGCTGAAGATCACGCTGCTGTCGCCGGCGCGCCGCCCGGTGCAGGTGACCACCGATCTGGCCGGGTTCTGGGCCAGTTCCTACAGCGACGTGCGCAAGGATATGCGCGGGCAATACCCCAGGCATCCCTGGCCCGAAGACCCCACCAAAGCCGCGCCGACCCTGCGCGCCAAACCGCGCGGACAATAACCGCCGATTGGGCCCGGCAAGGGGCACCCTTATTTTATCATTTATATTCAATATCTTAAATCATGGCCAATTGCGCCGATATCAGATAACATAATCTTGATATTGAGAATCGAGCGTGATTTCGCCCAGATCAATCCATCGGAACGCAGACACCGGATAGGGGTGCCAAACAACCCGATCGCTACCGGAACTTCAATTGATCAAGGATCAGAACAATGACATTTACCCGTGGACTGAAATTTCTGGCTGGCGCTGTGCTGGTCGCCTCGAGCCTTGCCGCACCCGTTGCCGCGCAAACCCTTTCGGGGGATTACACCATACAGCAGCAAAGCAACGGGCGTTACATGGACGCCTATATCAACGAGAACGACAATCGCGTCGTCACCCGCAACGCGCAGAACAACAACACCCAGGTCTGGAACCTGAAGCTGGTCAGCGGCAACACCTATGTGATGCAGCAGAAAAGCAGCGGCCTGTTCGCCGATGCGCATCAGGGCGTCGCCGACAACGGCGTGGTCACCCGCACCAGCCAGGGCAATGCCACGCAGGTCTGGATCTTCAACAAGATCAGCAGCAACACCTACCGCATCCAGCAGCAAAGCAGCGGCCGGTTTCTTGATGCCCACGAGGGCACCAAGGACAATTCCGTCGTGACCCGCGACTTCCAGAACAACGCCACGCAGGTCTGGATCGTCAAGAAGGCCGGCCCGGTCGCTCCGCCGCCGCCGCCGCAACTGAACGGCGTCTTCACCATCCAGCAGAAAAGCACCAACCTGTTCCTTGACGCCCATGAGGGGTCCCACGACAACGCGCTGGTCACCCGCAATTTCCAGGGCAACGCGACGCAGCGCTGGATCATCTCGCCGGTGCCGGCAGGTCCGAACCTTTACGCCGTGCGCCAGCAAAGCAATGGCCGCTATGTCGACGCGCATGAGGGGATCAACGACAACCTTGTCGTGACCCGCGAGTCGCAGGGCAACGCGACGCAGGTCTGGCGCATCACCCCGATTGGCGGCAACCGCTATACCATCCAGCAATTGAGCAACGGTCGCTTCCTTGACGCCTACGAGAACGAGAAGGACAACCGCGTCGTGACGCGCAATGCGCAGAACAACGACACGCAGCGCTGGATCCTGATCAAGCAGAACTAGGGCCTGCAGTCAAAACACGGGAAAGGGCAGCCTTGGCGCTGCCCTTTTTGTTTGCGCGCCGGGTTTCCGGTTGAACGCGCCCCTGCCCGTGCCGCGCCGGTATCCGGTGCAGGGTTATTGTGAACCGGCCGGGTTTCGCCGATAGTCGGCCAGGTTGACGGTGACCGCCGGAAAGACCTTTCTGGCGCGACCCCGGTCCAGGCATCGAGGGAGGCAGGACATGGCGAACGAGACGGAATTGAACCCGGATTTCCTGATCCGTGATGAGCAGGACCTGAGATCCCTGTTCCCGGCGACGCATCCCATTGCCATTGTCAAAAGCCGGGACAGATTTGACAAACATGCGCGCGACTTCGTGGCCCGGTCACCGTTCCTGTGCATCGGCACACAATCGCCGGACGGGACCGCCGATGTCAGCCCCAGAGGCGATCCGTGTGGATTTGTGAAAATCCTCGATGACCGGACATTGCTGATCCCCGACCGGCCCGGAAACAACCGTCTGGATACCCAGGCCAATATCCTGGCCAACCCGGCGGTCGGGCTGCTGTTCATGATTCCGGGATATGACGAGACCCTGCGCGTGAACGGAACCGCCAGGATTACCCGCGACCCGGATTTGCTGGCGCTGATGGCGGTGCAGGACCGCGTGCCGACAATCGCCATCGCTGTGCATGTCGAGGAAGTGTTCATTCACTGCGCCAAGGCGTTTCGGCGCGCGAAACTGTGGGATCCGGGCCAGCTTCAGGATCGCAGCGAAATGCCGTCGCTGATCAGGATCGTACTCGATCAGACCACCGGAGCACCTGACGACCCCGAGGCGTTGAAGAAAATCGACGCCGACCTCGAAGCCGGATACCGCAGGACGATGTATTAAGGCATTTCGACTTTATGTTGAAACACCGCATGTCGTTTTTCGCGTTTGATCGGGTTCATGGCATTCGCCGGATGCCGGGCGGATTCAAATGAAGGCAGCACGCCTTGAGACGCCGGTCGCTGAACGGTTGCCCGGTCGCGCGCCACCGCACCCCTGCCGGATGTCAGGCGGCGGTTTCGGCTAGCTGCCCCACGGCCCGTGATAGCCGCCGCCATCCCTGTCGACCCGTTCGAAGCCGTGCGCGCCAAAGAAGTCGCGCTGTGCCTGGATCAGCGAGGCGGTGCCGCGTGCACGGCGCATCGTGTCGTAATAGCCCAGTGCGCTGGCCAGCGCCGGCACCGGTTCGCCGGCCATCACGGCGCGCGCCACCACCCGGCGCAACGCCCCGACCGTGTCGCCCAGCAGCGCCGCGAAGGCAGGTGCCAGGATCAGGCTGCTGCCCGGCAGGTCGTTGCTCAGGGCGTTCGAAATGTCATCCAGCAGGGCCGAACGGATGATGCAGCCGGCGCGCCAGATTTCCGCCGTGCGCGCCAGATCCAGCGACCACCCGAATTCGTCCGACGCGGCGGCCAGCAGGGTGAAGCCCTGCGCATAGGCGATCACCCGTGCCGCCAGAAGCGCGCGTTCCAGATCGACATCCAGCAGCGCCGGGCCGGCGGCGGCCACGACATGCGATTGCAGCGCGGACT
>JAJDOB010000136.1 GCA_022340385.1 Rhodobacter sp. | reverse complement strand
TGGTAGTTCAACACATTATTCGGTTCAACAACCGCTACACGAAACGACGCGTGATCGACCATTTGGGCATATTGCGGCTGCGTCCATGTCCGCCGGGATGCCGTTCGATTTGTTGGAATTCGACGGGCCGCAAGGGTTCGGACAGCGCGTCAGCTTTCCATCCAGATCGTCACCGGACCGTCGTTGATCAGCGCGACCTGCATGTCGGCGCCGAACTGGCCGGTTTGAACCGGCAGGCCGAGGCCGCGGAGTTGGTTGGCGAAGTGGTCGTACAGGCGCTCTCCCTCTGCCGGGGCGGCGGCGGCGGAAAAGCCGGGGCGGTTGCCGCGCGAGGTGTCGGCGGCGAGGGTGAACTGGCTGACGACAAGGGCCGCGCCGCCGGTATCAAGCAGCGAGCGGTTCATCTTGCCGGCTTCGTCGCGAAAGATGCGGAGTTTGGCCAGTTTGGCGGCCAGCCTGTCGGCGTCCGCCTCGGTGTCGCCCTGCAAAGCGCAGATCAGGATCAGCAGGCCGTGGTCGATCTGGCCGATAACGGCCCCGTCGACATGCACGGACGCGCTGGAGACGCGTTGCAGCAGCGCCCTCACAATTCATGCGCCCAGGGCGGATTTGCCCCGGCGCGTGACACGGTGATGGCAGCGGTGCGCACGCCCATCGACAGCGCCCCGGTCAGGATGCGGTCGTCAAGGCTGGTCAGCGCGGATTTTGACAGCGCCTGCATCTGGTTCAGTGCGGCCAGCACCCCGGCATTGAACGTGTCGCCGGCCCCGACCGTATCGGCCACGGTGACCTTGTTGGCGGGCACCACCACCTCTGTCGAGGCGGTGATGGCGCGCGCGCCGCTGGAACCCTCGGTGATCAGCACCACTTTCGGGCCGCGTTCCAGAATCGAGCGCGCCAATGTGCCGACACTGCCCTGACCGCAAAGCCAGTGCAGGTCTTCGTCGCTGAGTTTCACGATATCGGCCAGCGCGATCATCCGTTCGATACGGGCGCGATAGCCGGGTTCATCGGTGATGAAGGAGGGCCGGATGTTGGGGTCGATCATGGTGACGCGGGTCGCCGCCTCGCGGGTCATCAGCGCCTCGTAGGCGCTGCCGCAGGGGTCGCCGACAAGCGAGATGCCGCCAAAGAACAGCGCCGAGATGTCATCGGGAAGGGCGGGAAGATCGGCCGGGGTCAGCATCCGCCCGGCTGTGTTTTCATCGTAGAACGCGTAGGACGCATGCCCGTCGGTGAGTTTGACAAAGGCCAGCGTGGTCGGGCGATCGGATGTGACCGCAAGGCTGGTGGAGACATGGCTGTCGGCCAGCGCGGTCTGCAACATCTCGCCGAACAGATCCCGGCTGAGCCCGGAAAAGAACCCGGCGGGCGCGCCGAGGCGGCCAAGCGCGATGGCAGTGTTGAACACGGCGCCGCCGGGGTAGGGGGCAAACGCATCTTCGCCCGCCGCACTTTGCCGGGGCAGCATGTCGATCAGGGCTTCGCCGCAGCTGAGGATCATGGGTCGGACTCCAGTTGTCTGTAGATCAGCATCTAGCGGGATGTTGGAAACAGGGCAACGCGGCACGCTGAAATTGACGGAAATCAAAGTGAATTTGCGTTGTTCGGATCATACTTACAGGAATCGAAACCAGTCCTGGAGGATTACAGAGATGGTCGAATCATCGCATGTTTCCGGCTTTTGGCCACAGCTTTACGAACCGTTCCGCGCGATGGGCGCGCGGTTGTCGGAATTTCTGTCTCCTGCGTCGGAAGCGTCAACCAATGAGGCCGGCTACAAGATTTCAATGGAATTGCCCGGGGTCGAGGAAAAGGACATCGAGTTGAGCGTCGACAATGGCGTGGTGACCGTGAAGGGCGAAAAGAAAAGCAGCCGCGAGGAATCGGGCGACACCTGGTATTTCAGCGAGCGCCAGTACGGGGCGTTCCAGCGGTCTTTCCGGGTTGCGCCGGATGCCGATCTGACGGGCGTGAGCGCGGATTTGACGGATGGCGTGCTGACAGTCTCGGTTCCAAGGAAGGCCCCGACACAGAAGGCCGCGAAGACGGTGAAAATCACAAAGGGCTAGGTTTTTCGCCCCGGGGGCGAGGGGCAGCCTGTCCCTCGCGCATCCTGCGGCTTGGGCGGGCCGGAACGCGGATCAGCCGGCCCAAGTCAGGACTTCGGCCAGCGGGGCGCGGTCGGTGCGGAAGGCGTTGGCCGGGTGATCGCGGTCGCCAAGCCCAAAGGAAATGCCGCAGACCACGTTGCGGGTCTTGGGCAGATCGAACCAGTCATGCAGGAACGGCGAGAATCCGGCGATCGCGGCCTGGGGAATGCTGGCGACACCCAGCGCCTGTGCCGCCAGTGTGAAAGCGGTGACAAAGGCACCGCAGTCGAGCACGCCGTAGGGGCCGAGATCGGCCTCGGTGGTGATCAGCGCGAAATGCGGCGCGCCGAAAAAGCGGAAGTTTTCCATCATCTGCGCGCCCGAGGCGGCGCGGTCGCCCTTTTCGATGCTGACCGCTTCGTACAAGGCCCAGCCGCAGGTGCGGCGGCGGTCCCGGTAGGCACCGCAATAGCGGGTGGGAAACGCGATGTCGGGGGCATGATCGCCGCTTTCGGCGTGCCTGAAAAGCGCGTCGCGCAGCCGGTCGGTTTCGGCGGCGCGGGTGACGATCACCTGCCAGGGCTGGGCATTGCACCAGCTTGGCACCGCCTGTGCGGTGGTCACGATCTGCTCGATCAGCGGATCCGGCAGCGGGTCGGGCAGATAGGCGCGGCAGGAATGGCGGGCGTGCAGCAGCGCGGCAAGGGTTTCAATCTGTGTCATGGTGCCTGCTATTGGTTCTGGGCAATGAAATAGCCCGCGATCCCGGCCACGATCAGGGCAAGGATTAAGGCGAAGGCGATCTTTACCGGCGACCAGGGGCGTTCGCCCTGTACCCGGCCGGTGCGGCCATTGACCACGAAACGATAGGTCTTGCCGCGGTAGTTGTAGGCGGCCAGCCAAACCGGCAGCAGGATATGCTTGAAGGTGATGTTGCTGACGGCGGTGTCGATGGAAGGGATGCGCTGCCGGTCGCCGCCGATGTCGAATTTCACGTCCCGCTCGATCACGCGATCCATGCGGGCGCGCGCCTCGTCATAGCCCTCGTCAAGCTCGACCGTATAGCCTTCGGCGCGGAATCCGGCCAGGTATTCCGGGCTGTAGGGTTCAAGCGCCGCCAGATCCCAGGGTTCCAGCGCATCGGTGTAGCGCTTGGGCAGCGACCGGCTGGCCAGGATCAGCACATCGTCGAAGAACCGCGAAACCCGCCCGGACGCGGAACGCCAGCGCACTTTCTGCACCCGCTGGGTTTCGCGTTTGCCATTGCGGGTGACGGTGCGGGATTCGTAATAGACCGTGCCCCGTTCGCCCTTGTAGCTGGATTTGGTGTCGGCGTCATAGGTCCAGTAGGGCACATAGATGCCCTGCATCCGGCGCCCCTTGCGGGCGTATTCCTGCAATCCGCCCGGCGCGAACCACAATCGGCCCAGCCAATCGGTCATCGCGCCGCGCGCGGCGCGTTCTTCCAGCGCGAACGGCAGCAATCCGTGCGGCTTGATGTGGCGATGGGTGCCGGTGCCGGTGACGACCGGTGTGGCGCAGAACGGGCATTCGGCGGCATGGTTGGCGGCATCGAATTCGACCTGCGCGCCGCAATTGGGGCAGCTCAGGACGCGGGTTTCCTCAATTTCCGCCTGCGGCAACTGTGCGTTCAGCGCGGCGCGAAAATCCTTTTCCCGGATGGCGGTGCCGGCAAAGCCGGTGCGCAGGTCCGCCTCGTTGCCGCAATGGTCGCAGATCAGCTTGCCCGCCTCGGGCGCGAAGCGGAAATCGGCGCCGCACTGGTCGCAGGGAAAGCGGTGTTCCTGCGGCGGGCCGCCGGGATCGCGGGGTTCGGCCAGCGTGGTGGGGGGCGTGGGCGGTTCCATGCGGTTCGGGCCTTTGACGGGTCGGGTGGACGGGCTTTGGACCACAATGCGGCGGCCCGCGGTGCGCTTCAACCCGAAATGGGGTCAGTGCCGGGGGCGGATCATCCGGGTCAGCACGCCGTCCTTCAGAACCGCGTGGTGCCAGATTGCCACCCCCGCGTGGCCAAGTGCCACGATGACCAGCGCGTTGGCGGCGATTTCATGGATCTCTCCGGCGGATTTGAGGCCACCATACCACGCCACGGCCCCAAGCGCGGGGGCGGCGATCATCAGCAGGTAAAGCAGCCGGTGCCCCCAGAGCGCGGCCTGATCCAGCAGCGGGTTGGCGCCCGGAACGGCGGCGGGCGCGCCCTGGACCAGCCGCACGACGATGCGGATCGCGACAAGCGCGAATGCCGCGCCGCCAAGCCAGACATGCAGGGTATTGCCCTCGATGCCGGTGGCGCCGGCGTCCAGCCGGGTGCGCAGGGCGCGGCCCATATCCTCGTGCGTGAACCAGGTTGCCGCGATCAGAATCGCGATCAGCCAGTGCAGCCAGATTTGCAGGCGGGAATAGCCGGTCGGGTGCGTCATGGAACGGTCCTGTGCGGAAGGTGCGGGCATGGCGCGCCCGGGATCAGGCCCCCGGCGGCGGTGGTGGCAGGATGGTGAAAAGCTGCGCCAGTTCGCGGACCTCGTCGGCCTGTTTCCAGCCGTCCTGGCCGGCGGTCCAGACATAGGTGTCGCGGTTGATCTCGTTGGCTGCGGCCATGCGGCCCAGCGCGGCCTTGGAATAGGGCCCCTTGGTCTTGCCGTTTTCGGCGATGTGCCAGACATGTTCCGCCGGGGGCGGTGGCGGCGGCGCGGGTTGTGCCGCCTGCGGGATCGGGCCCCAGGGGCCGCCCTGCGCGTTCATCTGGTTGGCCATCGCCATGCCGACGCCCATGCCCATTCCGGCACCCAGCCCGGCCCCCATGCCGCCGCCGCCATTGGGATTGCGCGCGGCGGATGTCATCGCCTCGGCGGCGGAATACTGCGTGAACTTGCCCAGATCGCCGGCCATGCCCATCGACGTGCGCTTGTCGAGCGCTTCCTCGACCGCGGGGGGCAGCGAGATGTTTTCTATGTAGAATTCCGGCATGGTCAGCCCGTAGCCATCCAGCGCCTTGCTGACCTCGGCGGCAATCAGCTTGCCCAGATCGGCGGTGTTGGCGGCCATGTCCAGCACCGGAATCCCGGATCCCGCGACAACCCGGCTGAATTCCTGCACGATGATGTTGCGGATCTGAAAGCTGATCTCGTCCATGGTGAATTCGCCGTCGGTGCCGACGATTTCGGTCAGAAAGCGCGCCGGGTCGCTGACGCGCACCGAATAGGTGCCGAAGGCGCGGATGCGGGTCGGGCCGAATTCCGGATCGCGCAGCATGATCGGGTTCTTGGTGCCCCATTTCAGATCGTTGAAACGGGTGGTGTTGACGTAGTAGATTTCCGACTTGAACGGACTTTTGAAGCCGTGATCCCAGTGCTGAAGCGTGGTCAGGACCGGCATGTTGTTGGTTTCCAGCATGTAAAGTCCGGGCGTGAACACATCGGCCAGCTGGCCCTCGTGCACGAATACCGCCGCCTGACCTTCGCGCACCGTCAGCTTGGCGCCGTATTTGATTTCATGGCCCTCGCGTTCGAACCGCCAGACCATCGTGTCGCGGGTGTCGTCGACCCAGTGGATCACGTCGATGAATTCACCGCTCAGAAAATCGAAAATACCCATCGGGTGCTCCTTTTCAGTACTTACTTCAACTTTCGCCGCCCATCAGCTCGGCCGCGATCGTCTCGGCGATCGGGCGGGCCTGGGTGGCGGTCATGCCGGGGCGCAGGCGGGGGTCGTACAGCATGCGCAGCAGGAATTCGTCATGCGTGGTCAACAGCCCGAATTCCTCGTCGTCGTTAAAGATCGAGGGGCGCGCCTGGGGGCTGTCGTTGGGCAGGCCAAGACCCTGGGCCAGTTCCTCGTGGATGCAGGACAGGCGCAGCAGGTCGGGGTTTTCCGCCCGGATCACGGCAACCGCATGGGTGTAGGTGTTGGTGTCGGCGTCATAGAAGGCGAATATCTGGCAATAGGTGGCGCGGCCCATGTTTTGCACCGCCGCCACGCTTTCCTCGTTGAACCCGACACCAAGCGCGCGCAGTTTCGGCCCCAGCGTGACGCGTTCGTCTTCGCTGACGATCAGTATGTGGTAATTGGCATTGCCCGGGCTGAGGCTGATGTTCAGCCCGCTCAGCCGCGCAAGCCTTTGCGAATAATTCACAATCTCGCGCCGGTCGCGCGCGCGCTGGTCGGCGGGAACCGAGGCGCTGAAGTCGACGCTCATCCGGATCGGGCCGTTCCAGCGGTTCAGCTGGCTGGCGTTTTCGCGGCGGATCAGGACGCCGTCGACGCTGGAGAATTCCTGGTACAGCGCGATCCGGATGAAATTGTCGACCAACTGGCGGCTGGTGAACGGCGTATCGGGGCCGCCGCCGTCGACGCGCAGCAGACCGCGGGTCAGGAAATTCTGCTGGATCCGGGCAAAATAGGAACTGAGCGCGCGGCTGGCCTCTGAAGGCTGGGTGATTTCCGGCTGGGTCGGCGGCGCGGCCCGGGCCGGACGCGGGGTCGGACTGGGAGAATCGCGCAGCATCACAGGGTCGCAGGCCGCCAGGGCACATGCCCCGGCGACCAGCAGGATCGCGGTTATCAGGCGGCTGCGCGTCACGCGTTACCGGCAGTGCCTTCGGGCACCGCGTCGGATATCATCATCCCGGCCTTCGAGCCGCTGGCCTTGGCGCTGGACAGCGTGTTGCGCAGTTCAAGTTCCATCTTCTGAAGCTCTTCCTCGGCGGCGGCGCGTTTCTTCTTGCCCTCGTCGGCGATCTGAAGGCTTTCCTCGATGGTGGCGATCAGTTCGGCGTTGGCGGTCTTGACCGCCTCGATGTCGAACACGCCGCGTTCCATTTCGGTGCGGATGGTGCGGTTGGCCTCGCGCAGGTTCTTGGCATTCGAGGTCAGCAGTTCATTGGTCAGGTCATTGGCGTCGCGCACCGCCTCTGCGGCCTCGCCGGACCGCTGGATGGTCACCGCCTGCGCCAGCTGGGTTTCCCAGAGCGGCACGGTGTTGACCAGGGTCGAGTTGATCTTGGTCACGAGGCTCTTGTCGTTTTCCTGCACCAGCCGGATCGAGGGAAGCGACTGCATCGTCACCTGGCGTGTCAGTTTCAGATCATGCACCCGGCGTTCCAGATCGTCGCGCGCGGCGCGCAGGTCGCGCAGTTCCTGGGCCTTGATGACGCCCTGATCCTCTGGCGCGTCGGCGACATCCTTTTCCTTGGCGGGAATGTCTTTGGTGTCCAGTTCTTCCAGCTTTTCCTGCCCGGCGGTGATGTAAAGCGCCAGTTCGTCGTAGAAGTCGAGGGTCTTTTCATACAGCACATCAAGCGACTTGATGTCCTTGAGCAGCT
The DNA here is from genome assembly GCA_022340385.1 of Rhodobacter sp. GTDB lineage: Bacteria > Pseudomonadota > Alphaproteobacteria > Rhodobacterales > Rhodobacteraceae > CALGTJ01. The sequence goes on along the minus strand of JAJDOB010000136.1, from coordinate 12,165 downwards.
TGTGTTCGTGACCCAGAAGATTGTCGGTGACCTTGTCGATCTGGCTTTGCACGTTTTCGAAGCGGGCGACGAATTGCGCCATCGGCGCGGCGCGGCCCAAGAGACGCTCCCACCAGGTGCGCTTGCGGCGCACGTCCAGTTCGCTGACCGAAAAGCCGCGGATGGTGGACACGATCGAGCGCAGTGAATCGCCGGCCGGTCCGACATCCTTGTTGCGCACATCGGCCAGCATCGACTGGCTGATTTCCTGCAATTCGGCCTGGGCGGCCGAGCCGAAATTGATGATCGAGTTGGTGTCGCCCATATCCAGTTCGTCCATGCGGCGCTGGATTTCGGCGGCGACCGGTTTGTCGGCGTCTTTCAGCGGCACAAGATCGGTCGAGGGTTCGGGCAGCACGACGGCGGTGATGGCCTCTGCCTCTTTCAGGGCCGCGCTGGCCTTTTGGCGAACGGTTTCTGACATGGATGTCTCTCCTGGGGATTAGTCGAAATGGTTATTCAACGGATGATGTCGTGACGCCCTCGCGCGCCAGACGGTCGCGCAGGACGCCGATCTCGATGTCGAGATCGGTTCGGTTGTCGTTCAGCAGCTTTTCGGTGCGGGCGGCGAAATTCGCCTCCAGATCGTCAAGCAGGCCGGTGTAGTCGGATTTGACCTTGGCCTCGCGGGTGCGCGCGTAGAGATCGGCGAACTTGACCGTCGCGTCACGCGCGCCCATCAGATAGACCGACAGGTACTTGCGCGCCGGGGTCAGATCGCGCGGATCATCCTCGATCGTGCGGAACATGTTGCGCACCGTGGCCTGAAACTGTTCGACCCGCGCGATGATGCCGCGATCTTGGGCGCGCTGGGCCGCGTCGGTCATGGCGCGCAGGTGCTTTTCGGCCTCGTCGACGGCGCGCGCGACGCGATCCGACTGAAAGCTGTCGATGCCCTCGGCGCCCTTGTCGGTCAGCGGGTCGGGCCCGAAGGCAAAGACATGCAGCGCCGCCCCGAGCACCGCAAAGATCGCGGCCGCCAACGGACCGTGCCCGGCGATGCCGACAATGGCCAGCCCCAGCCCGGTCAGCGCCGCCGCCAGCAGCTTGCGCGGCAGGGCCGGGCGCTTGGCGATCTTGCGGGCATCGTAGGCCTCGTGCGCCTTGACGCCCTCGCGGGTCAGCCAGGCCGCCAGGATCAGCACGCCGAAGGCCACCAGAAACTGCGCCATCTGCGCCGGTTCTGCCCGGAAGGCGCGCCAGATCAGCGGGAAAGGCGCAAAGAACAACAGGTTGACGCGGCCGCCCGCGCGGGTGCGCCGGGCACCGTCAAAGGGCGATTTCGGCGCCGGACGGGCGTTGTCGGTCTTGCCCTCGGGGCTGAACTGGCCACCGTAGCGTTGTGCCATGACCCTAGCCCCCCGTCGCGGTGAAAGTTGCGTAAAGAATCAGCGCCACAAGCAGGGCAAAGGCCAGTTTCTGAAGGCCGGACGACGTCATATCAGTTTCCCCCGAGGGCGTTCATCGACGTTGCAACGGTATAGGCGATGCCCCGGTTCCGTTCCAGCCTTAACCACCGGCCCGCTCAAACCCCGGTTCCGCCGTGGCCGGCGCCCGCCCGCGTGGCGCGGCGTTCTGCCGCCAGCTTGCGCGAATAGCCCGATTGCACCGCCTCGACCGCGACCAGCACGATGACCGAGAAATAGAATGTGGTCTTGGACATCGGGATCAGTTCATAGCCGAACAGCCGGATCTGCAGGCCGTCGTCGTGCATCGCGTGGGCCGCCGCCGGGCCGGCCTCGCCCAGAAGGACCACGCCGACGATCAGCAGGATGAACAGGCCCAGCACCTCGTACATGCGGTTCTTTTCCAGAAACCGGGTGACGCCATCGGCCAGCAGCAGCATCGCAAGCCCGGAAATCAGGATCGCCGCCGCCAGGATCGGGAAGACCTTGGTGATTGCCAGCGCCGACAGGATCGAATCAAAGCTGAAGATCAGGTTCATCAGCACGATCATCACCACGACCTGGGTCGCCGATCTGCCGCGCCGGTCGCCAAAGTCGGCGTCAAGGTGTTCGGTCGACAGCATGTGGCCGATTTCCTTGACCGCCGTGTACATGATGAAAACCCCGCCGATCACGAAGACCAGGGTCGCGAAATTCACCCCGCCCTCGATGTACCCGGGGTAGTCGAGGACAAAGAACGGTTCCGACAGCGCCTCGATCAGGCGGATCATCACGAACAGCAGGACGACGCGCAGGGCAACCGCGATCAGGATGCCCCAGTAGCGCACGCTGCGTTGCTGTGCGACCGGCGCCCGCTGAGACTCGATGGATATGTACAGCAGGTTGTCAAACCCCAGAACTGCCTGCAAAAAGCACAGCATCAGCAGATTTCCCAGGTTTTCCAGCGTCAAAAGCTCTGCCAGCATGTCGGTCCCCGTCTTGGAATGAACTGGTCCAATCCAATACAGAGTCGCGGGGGGCGGCGGCAAGGGTTCGCGTTGGGGTGGTTTTCCCCCTAAACCGGCAGCTTGAGCGGCGTCCGTTCAATGTGAATCGGCGGGGCCGCTCTGGCCTTCTGTTTTTGCGCACAATTCATTCCGAAAACCGAATCCCACTTTTCGGATTGCGCTTTTGCCGAGGGGTGCGGCACCTATTGCGGGCTGCGGCGGCGCGGGGCGGGGCGGCGCTTGGTCGGGGCCGGCTCGGCCGGTTTGCCGAGGCCCAGCTGGTCGCGCAGCACCCGGCCCTTGATTTCCTCGACCTCGCCGGGTTTCAGGTTGCCCAGCTGAAACGGGCCATAGCTGACCCGGATCAGGCGGTTGACGTCCAGCCCGACGGCCTGCATCGCGCGGCGGATTTCGCGGTTCTTGCCCTCGCGCAGGCCGACCGTGATCCAGGCGTTCGCGCCCTGCTGGCGATCCAGCGAGACCTGCATGGCCTGAAACCGTTCCCCGTCGATGACCAGCCCGTCCCGCAGCGGTTTCAGGCTGTCGTCGCTGGGCCGTCCGTTCACCCGCACGCGGTATTTGCGCAGCCAGCCGGTGGCGGGCAGTTCCAGCCGCCGCTTGATGCCGCCGTCATTGGTCAGCAACAGCAATCCTTCAGAGTTGATGTCCAGCCGTCCCACGGACATCACACGCGGCATTTCGGGGGGCAGGGCGGCGAATACGGTGTTGCGGCCCTTTTCATCCCTGGCCGTGGTCACCAGCCCGGTGGGCTTGTGATAAAGCCACAGGCGGGCGGGTTCGGGTTCGCCCAGGGCCTTGCCGTCGACAGTGATCTGGTCGGCTTCGGTCACGTTCAGCGCCGGCGAGTCGATGCGCTTGCCGTTCACGGTGACGCGGCCCGCCTCGATCATGCGCTCGGCCTCGCGGCGGCTGGCGAGACCGGCACGGGCCAGAACCTTGGCGATACGGTCGCCCTTTGGGGTTTCGGTTGACATGGCGTCGGCTTTAGCGGGCGCGGCGCGGGATGGAAAGCGGCTTGAGCATGGCGCGCGCGCGGTGCAAGCAGGGAACATGGGCGGTTTCACCAGTCATATGGAGCAGGCGCTGGACGCGGCGCGCGCGGCAGGCACGCGCGGCGAGGTGCCGGTGGGCGCGGTCCTGACCGATGCCGGCGGTGCGGTGGTGGCGGTTGCCGGCAACCGCACACGAGAGCTGAACGACCCCACCGCCCATGCCGAGATGCTGGCGATTCGCGCCGCCTGCGCCGCGCTCGGGTCGGAACGATTGCCGGGGCACAGCCTGTATGTGACGCTGGAACCCTGCGCGATGTGCGCCGCAGCCATCGGTTTCGCACGGATCGCGCGGCTGTATTACGCGGCGGGCGACCCGAAATCCGGTGGCGTGGCGCATGGCGCGCGGGTGTTCGCGCACCCGCAGGCGCATCACGCCCCCGAGGTCTATGACGGGATCAACGAGGCCGAGGCGTCAGAACTTCTGCGCGCCTTCTTTGCGGACCGGCGTGGGTAGGGCGCAGGCCCGGTGGGGCCGCTCTGGCCTTCTGTTTTTGCGCGCAATTCATTCCGAAAACCGGTTCCCACTTTTCGGATTGCGCGCTAGCCGCCGGGGATCAGGACCGGGCCGGTTTCGGCGAATCCGACCTTGACCGCCTGACCGACCTGCAACGGGTGATAGACGTCTTCCTGCACCGCGAACATCGACCCGAATGCGGTTTCCAGCGTGTATTCCATGCGAATGCCGACATAGGTCGCCTTGGCGATGGTCGCGTCGAATCCGTTCTTGACCCCCAGCAGGATGCGCGACGGGCGCACCGCCATGGAGGCCGGGCCCACCGGCAATCCGCGTGACGGCAGGTCATAGCGATACCCTTCGATCGCGATCCTGGCGGTGTCGCCATCGCGTGTCTCGATCTGGCAGGGAATGATATTGGCCTCGCCGATGAAATCGGCCACGAACCGGTCGACGGGCGCATCGTAAAGCTGTCGCGGCGTGCCGATCTGGGCGATGGAGGCGTTGCGCATGACGACGATTTCGTCGCTGACCGCCAGCGCCTCTTCCTGGTCGTGGGTGACGTAGACCACGGTCAGGCCAAGATCCTGCTGGATTGCGCGGATATCCTCGCGCACCTGGCGGCGCAGCTTGGCGTCGAGATTCGACAGCGGCTCGTCGAACAGCAGCACCTGCGGCTCCAGCACCAGGGCGCGGGCGACGGCGACACGCTGCTGCTGGCCGCCCGAAAGCTCGCTGGGCAGGCGGTTGTCGTAGCCGGACAGCCCCACAAGGTCGAGCCCGGCCAGCGCCCGTTCCCGCGCCTCGTCCTTTGGAAAGCCGGAAAAGCCAAGCCCGTAGGCGACGTTTTCCAGCACGGTCATGTGCGGGAACAGCGCATAGGACTGGAAAACCATCGACACGTCGCGGTCGGTGGCGGGCAGCAGGGTGACATCCTTGTCGCCAATCAGGATCTTGCCGCTGGAGGCGATTTCCAGACCGGCAATCATCCGCAGCGTTGTCGTCTTGCCGCAGCCAGAGGGGCCAAGCAGCGTCACCAGCTTGCCGGCCTGCACCTCGAGGTCGATATTGTCGACGGCAACGACATCCTTGCCGAACTTCTTGGACACGCCCCGGAAACTGACCGGGGCCGCCTTGCCGGAAATCTGCGGTTTGACCATCTGTTATCCCCCCGCGGTGAACTGTGTCCGCCGCCCGATCTGTGTCTTTCCCACCACCACCTGCAACAGGCCCACCGCCGCCAGCATGACGAAGATCAGCGTGGTGGAATAGGCGATGGCAAGGCCGTAGTCGTTGTTCTCGACCCGCCCGATGATATAGCTGGTGGCCATGTCGTATTGCGCGCTGACCAGGAAGATCACCGCGCTGATGGCCGTCATGGCACGCACGAAACTGTAGACCAGCGCCGCCAGGATGGCCGGGCGCAGAAGCGGCAGGATCACCCGCCGGAAGGTCTGCCAGGAATTGGCGCCAAGGGTCAGCGAGCTTTCATCAAGCGACTTGTCCAGTTGCGACATGCTGGCAATGCCTGCCCGCACGCCAACCGGCATGTTCCGGAAGATGAAGCTGATGACAAGGATGATGCCGGTGCCGGTGATTTCTATCGGCGGGACGTTGAAGGCCAGGATATAGCTGACGCCGATCACCGTTCCGGGGATCGCGAAGGACAGCATGGTGCCGAATTCGAAGGCGTTCTTGCCGGCGAAGGTCTGGCGGGTCAGCAGGTAGGCGGTGATCAGGCCGACGGCGGCGGTCAGCGGCGCGGCGACGGCGGCGATATAGATCGTGGTCCAGAAACTGTCCCACGCGGCCCCGGTCCAGAGCAACCCGTTGTCGCCAAGCTTGACCGAGAAGGCGGTCAGGTAATGCTTGAAAGTCAGCGTGTTGTTGACGCCCCACAACTCGACGATGCTGCCGTAGAAGATCATGATATAGACGATGACCGTGAACCCGCCCCAGATCGCGGCCAGGGCAAACACCGGGATCGACAGTCCGCGCGGCATCAGCGGGTGCACGCCCGCGTCGCCCTTGCCGGTGACGGTAGTGTAGGATTTCTTGCCCAGCCAGGCGCGCTGCGCGTAGAACGCCGACAGGGTGAAGGCCAGCAGCACCACCGCCAGAACCGCGGCACGGCCCTGATCGTATTGCGCGCCGACGATGGCAAAGAAGATCTCGGTGGATAGCACGTCGAAATTGCCGCCCAGCACCAGCGGGTTGCCGAAATCGGCCATGCTTTCGATGAAGCCCAGCAGGAAGGCATTCGCAAGCCCGGGGCGCATCAGCGGCAGCGAGACGGTTCTGAACGTCTGCCATTTGTTTGCGCGCAGGGTCTGGGCGGCTTCCTCCATCGAGGGCGACACGCCCTCGACCACGCCGATCAGGACGAGAAAGGCGATCGGGGTGAACGCCAGCGTCTGCGCAATCAGCAGGCCCGGCAGGCCGTAAAGCCAGCGCGTCGGCTGCACGCCCAGCAGATCGGCGACGAAACGGGTGACGGATCCCGACAGGCCGAACATCAGGATCAGCGCCAGGCCGATGACGAATGGCGGCGTGATGATCGGCAGGACGGTCAGTGCGCGCAGCGCGCGTTTGTAGCGGAAACCCGACCGGGTGACGACGAGGGCGAAGACCAGGCCAAGTGCGGTCGACAGCAGGCCCACGAGGATCGCAAGGAAAAGCGAATTCCACGCCACGCCGCAGCGCGCCCCCCAGAGACAGCCCAGCCCCCACAGGCGGTCGTCAAAGAACTTGGCCGCGAAGATCCCGACGGAATAGCCGCCATCCTCGGTGATGAAAGCGGCGGTCAGCATCTTGGCGATCGGGAAGAACACGAAGGTGCCGACGATCACGATCACGCCGCCGATGGCGCTGACCACGAACACGTCGCCGTTGATCGCGCCGCGCGCGGCGATGCCCTGGGTAAAGAGAAACAGAAAGGCGCTGGCCAGAATCATGGCGCCATAGCCCATGCCGAACTGCCGGTCGCCCAGATCCCCGAAAAGCGCCGTCAGCCAGGCGAAATTGAAGCCGCGGATGCCGATGCCGAAGCCTTGCGCGATCAGCCAGCCAAATCCAAGCGCGCCCGACAGGATCAGCACGACGGCAAAGACCGGATCGGTCTTGCGCCGTTTCAGGACCAGCAGCGGGGCCGCCAGCGCCAGCAGCATTGGCGCCAGCCACAATTTCCTGCCCTGCGCGATCAGAAACGCGCCGGGGGCATAGTCCTCGTCGAACGGGTAGCCCTCGAACAACCAGCCGAACCGAAAGAATCCGTCTTCGACGCCGTACCAGGGCAGGATGCAAAAGCCGACCCACCCGGCAATGATCCAGAAGATCAGAACCGGGTGGGTGGTCTGTTCGGTTGTGGCTGTGCGCATGTCTTATTGCGGCAGAGTCGAGACCTCTTCGTCCCATTTTTGCAGCAGGCGCTTGCGCTCGTCGCTGGAGCCGTAAAGCTTGAAGTCGTAGTCGATCAGCTTGATCGACGACAGGTCCGGCGCCGACGGCGAGGTTTCGGCGTTCACGTTCGACGGCACCTGAAAGGCCTTGACCTGCAGCGCCAGGTTCTGCGCATCGGCGCTGAGCGCCCAGTCGTAGAACTTGTGCGCCTCTTCAAGGTTGCGCGCGCCCTTGATGATCGACATCGAGCCGATTTCATACCCGGTGCCCTCGCACGGGGCGACGACCTTGATCGGGAAACCAGACACCGCCTGCGCCACGGCGTCATGCATGAAGACGATGCCGATGGTGGTTTCGCCGCGTCCCGCCGCCTTGATCGGGGCAGAGCCGGACTTGGTGTATTGGTTGATGTTGGCGTGCAGGCCCTTCATGAACTCAAAGCCTTCGTCCTCGCCGAACAACTGCACCATCGTCGCCAGCGTGGTATAGGCGGTGCCCGAGGAATTCGGGTTCGCCATCTGAACGTGACCCTTGTATTCGGGCTTCAGCAGATCCTTCCAGCAGGCAGGCTCGGGCAGGTTGTTCGCGGCCAGCAGGTCGGTGTTGTAGCCGTAGCCAAGCGCACCGGAATAGATGCCGATGGTCTTGTCACCGGCGCTGGCGGCCTGCGAAATCGACCAGTCCTGCAACTCGCTGCGCATCGGCGAGATGTAGGGATCGGTCAGATCCTCTTCGGCGGCCTGAAGATGCGGGTCGCCGGTGCCGCCCCACCAGACATCGCCCTTGGGATTGCTGGCTTCGGCCTTGACCTGGGCGAAAGTCTCGCCCGAGGATTTGCGGGTCATGTTGACGTCGATGCCGGTGGCTTCCTCAAAGCTGCGGGCCATCAGCTGGCACCAATCCTCTTGTGCCGAGCAATACAGCGTCAGCTTTGCCGCGCTCGCCGCGCCGGCAGACGCCGCAATCGCCAACAGCGAGACTCCAAGCGTGTATCTAAATGTGTTCATTCTGAACCTCCCCAGGTTTGTAACATTTTTGTAACGAGAGGTTAGGAGGTCACCGGGTGCGTAGCAATCGTTAATTCTCGCCCGCCCCTAGAGGGTTATCGCCTTCATCACCTCGGGCTCGATCACGTTGACGCCGGGCAGGCCCTGCGCCAGCACCTCTGCCGATTGTTCCAGGATCGGGAAGGTCCGGTAGTGGCCGGGGATCACCGTCCTGAAATCGAAATAGCGTTTCGCGGCGTAGGCCGCGCTTTTCATGTCCATGGTGAAATGCCCGCCTGCCGACAGGATGCCGATGTCGGGTTTGTGGACATCCCCCATCCAGTCCATATCGGCCATGATCGCCGTGTCGCCGGACATGTAGATCACATGACCCTCGCCGCCGATCATGTAGCCCACCTCGCTGCCGCCCGCGCGCGGCCCGTCGGGGCTGGCAAAGGTCGAGGAATGCGAGGCCGGCACCATGCCGAGCGTGACCTTGCCAAGATGCAGCGTGCCGCCCTTGTTGAAGCCGACCGTCTCGATCCCCTCATGCTCTGCCCAATGCGCCATCAGGTCGTATTGCCCGACAACCGGAATCCCCAGTTTCCGGGCCAGCGGCAGCATGTCGGCGACATGGTCGAAATGCGCATGGGTCAGCACCAGATGCGTCGCGCCCTGCGTCGCGGCGTCGTGCTGATCCTCGGGCAGCATCGGGTTGCCGGTCAGCCAGGGATCGACCAGCAGCACCTGATCCTCGATTTCGATACGGAAAGAGCCGTGGCCCAGCCAGATGATGTTCATTTCGACCTCCGGATGTCTGTTTGCGCAACAGGATAGCACCTGCATCGGCGCTGTCACCCGCGATTGCGCGGCTGCCTGCTTGCAGGCCATCGGGCGGGGCGCTAAACGCTGAACGATCCAGGATACGAGGCGACCGCATGTCGATTGATACCAAAACCGCCGCTCATGTGGCAAAGCTTGCCCGGATTCGGGTCGAGGAGGACGCGCTGCCGGTGCTGGCGCAGGAATTCAACACGATCCTGGGCTTCATCGAGCAGTTGAACGAGGTCGATGTCGAGGGCATCGAGCCGATGACTTCGGTCACGCCGATGCGGCTGAAACGGCGCGATGACGTGGTGACCGATGGCGATCAGCAGGCGGCTGTGCTGTCGAATGCACCGGATGCGCGCGAGGGGTTCTTTGCCGTGCCCAAGGTGGTCGAATGATGGGCGGGCTGAACACACTGACGATCGCGGCGGCGCGCGAGGGGCTGCGCGTGGGCGAATTCACATCCGTCGAACTGACACGGACCTGTCTGGAACAGATCGAGGGCGCGGCGGCACTGAACGCCTTCGTGCACAACACGCCGGAACTGGCGCTGGAACAGGCCGCGGCGGCGGATGCGCGGATCGGTGCTGCCGATGCGCCCGCGATGTGCGGCATCCCGCTGGGCATCAAGGATCTGTTCTGCACCAAGGGCGTGCCCAGCCAGGCCGCCAGCCGGATTCTGCAGGGCTTCAGGCCGGAATATGAATCAACCGTGACACAGAACCTGTTCGACGCCGGCGCGGTGATGCTGGGCAAGCTGAACATGGACGAATTCGCCATGGGAAGCTCTAACGAGACCTCGGCCTATGGCAATGTCATCAGCCCCTGGCGGCGCGGCAACGACACCGCCGAGCTGACGCCGGGCGGATCGTCGGGCGGTTCGGCCAGCGCGGTGGCGGCGGATCTGTGCCTTGCGGCGACCGGCACCGATACCGGCGGTTCGATCCGCCAGCCGGCCGCCTTTGTCGGCATCACCGGGCTGAAACCCACTTACGGGCGCTGCTCGCGCTGGGGGATCATCGCGTTTGCCAGTTCGCTGGATCAGGCCGGACCGATGACCAAATCGGTGCGCGACGCGGCGATCATGCTGGGGGCGATGGCCGGGCATGACGCCAAGGATTCCACCAGCGCCGATCTGGCGGTGCCGGATTTCGAGGCGGCATTGACGGGCGATATCCGTGGCAAGAAGATCGGGATTCCCAGGGAATATCGCATGGACGGGATGCCGGTGGAGATCGAGACGCTGTGGCAGCAGGGCGTGGAAATGCTGCGCGATGCCGGTGCCGAGATCGTCGATATCAGCCTGCCGCATACGAAATACGCGCTGCCGGCCTATTACGTGATCGCGCCGGCCGAAGCGTCGAGCAATCTGGCGCGCTATGACGGTGTGCGCTATGGCCACCGTGCCCGGCTGGCCCAGGGTGACGGCATCACCGAGATGTACGAAAAGACCCGCGCCGAAGGCTTTGGCGCCGAGGTTCAGCGCCGGGTGATGATTGGCACATATGTGCTGTCGGCGGGGTTCTATGACGCCTATTACAACCGCGCCCGCCGGGTGCGCGCGCTGATCAAGCGCGACTTCGAGCAGGTGTTCGACGCCGGAATAGATGCCATCCTGACCCCGGCCACGCCCTCTGCCGCCTTTGGACTGGGCGAAATGATCGACGCCGATCCGGTGCAGATGTATCTGAATGACGTGTTCACGGTAACGGTCAACCTGGCCGGTCTGCCCGGTATCGCGGTGCCCACGGGTGTCGACGCGCAGGGCCTGCCCCTGGGGCTGCAACTGATCGGGCGTCCGTGGGACGAGGGCGAGTTGCTGAATCACGCCTATGTGCTGGAACGCGCCGCCGGTTTTGTTTCCAAACCCGCCAAATGGTGGTAGGACCCGCCGAAATGAGACCGAGATACCACCGAAACGCCCCTTGCAGGACAGATAGAATGATACGAGCCGCGCTGGTACTTGGCGCTTTGACGCTGGCCGCATGTGCGCCGACAGTCCCCGATTCCGGCAGAGGCGTCGGGTTCGAGGATTACAGCGACTACAACAATTATCGCGTTCAGCGCGAGTCCGAGCTGAACCGCACCCGCGGCCCTTCCAGCACGGTGACCGTGCGGCCGCCGTCCTCGCCACCCGCAAAACCGGATGCGGGCAACGGTGGCTATGTGAACGCCAGCCCGAACAATCCGACGGTAGAGATCCTGCCCGCAACCCCGGTGGCGAACGCGCCGACGCCGCTGAACAACGGTGGCATTTCGGACGAGCAGGATTTCAGCGCCGTCTCGAACCGGCAAAGCATCGAAAGCGATGCCGCGCGGCTGCGCGCACAGCGCGAGGCCTTCGAGGTGATCGCCCCCACCGAAGTACCGACGCGCAGCGGCAACACCGGGCCCAACATCGTGCAATTCGCGCTGTCGACCACCAACGAGCCGGGGCAGAAGATTCACCGGCGTAACGCCCTGACCACGCAGGCCCGATACGAGCGCAACTGCGCCAAATATGCCTCGCCCGACCTGGCACAGGAAGCATTCCTGAGCAGCGGCGGGCCAGAGCGCGACAAGCTGGGGATCGACCCGGACGGCGATGGTTTCGCCTGTGGCTGGGATCCGCGCCCGTATCGCCGGATCCGCTCCTGACGCCGCATCCCTCGCAGAATTTCGGCCCGCGCCGCGATGGCGCGCGCCCTGACATGGTGGTGTTGCACTACACCGCGATGCAGAATGCGGCCGTGGCGCTGGCCCGGCTGTGCGACCCGTCAGCCGAGGTTTCCGCGCATTACCTGATCGCACGCGATGGCGAGGTGTTCGGGCTGGTGGACGAGGAAATGCGCGCCTGGCACGCCGGGGCGGGGCGCTGGGGCGGGGTGGACGACATCAACTCGCGCTCGATCGGGATCGAGTTGGACAATACCGGCGCCCAGCCGTTTCCCGAACCGCAGATGGCGGCGCTGGAAGACCTGCTGACAGGGGTTCTGGCGCGCTGGGCGATCCCGC
>JAJDOB010000116.1 GCA_022340385.1 Rhodobacter sp. | reverse complement strand
AATGAATGGGATTCGATCATCCCCAACCTCGTCTCGGGCAACTATGATGTCATCATCGCCGGCATGTCGATCACGCCAGAGCGTGATGAAGTCATTGATTTCACGCAGAACTATTCGCAACCCGACCCGTCCGCCTACCTGGCGATGTCTGCCGATGCAGACATCAAGAACGGTGTGATCGCGGCCCAGACCAACACCATTCAGGCCGGTTTCGTGGCCTCGATGGGGGCCACGCTGGTCGAATTCTCGACCCCCGAGGAAACCGTCGCGGCGGTGAAGAACGGCGAAGCAGATGCGGTTTTGGCCGACAAGTCCTACCTTGTCCCGATTGCCGACGAAGACCCCAATCTTGTGCTTCTGGAACAGGAAGAACTGATCGGCGGCGGTGTCGGCATGGGCCTGCGCGAAAGCGATGGCGAACTGAAGGCAAAATTCGACGCGGCCATCGCCTCGATGAAGGCAGACGGCAGCCTGAACGCGCTGATCGAGAAATGGGAAATCGGCGCGACCTTCTAGGGCGCTAGCCGAAGATCGCGAACCCGAAACGCGGCGCAAGGTTCATACCGAAAGCACGCCGCCGCAGGGACGCCGATCCGTCCCACCCTCGCAAGGGCCGCTCCCCGGGGCGGCCCTTTTTGCGCGCCGGATGGTCGCCCTCAACGTATCAAGGGTAATCCCGGGGCCCGATTTGGCCGGTCAAATAATGGCCACCGGCCGGTCGCCCCGGTGCCAATGGCTCGTGCCTCAGGCGCTCGCCGGCATGTCGAAATCCATCGTCCCGTCCTCGATCCCCAGCCGCGCACGGACCGATTCCGGCAACAGTCGCCGCGACGCGACCCGCGGCCGGTCCATCTCTGGCACGATCCGTTCCGCACCGTAGAGGTCAAGGTATTCCTGATAGTTGTCAAAAACCATCCGCCCGGGGATGTCACAGAATGTTTCGGCCGGCGCGCCGTTCGCAAGGATGACGTCGTGATCCTCGGTCTCGATATGGTAATAGGTAACGCTGTCGGGCAGTTCGGCCGTCGGAACAAAGTCGATTGTCGTGCCGCATCGGATGGCGGCCCCCACCGGGAAAGGTCAGGCCGGGCCGCGATCCGCAGTTCCGCCTACCGCCGGCCATACATGTGCATGAAATACTCAACGTCCAGCCCGCTTGCAAAGACTTCCCGGTCATTCCAGATCGCCTCGTCGATCAGCCCGTGATCCGCCTGCGGACCCGTGTCTGCGGCGTCTGGAACCGGATCAATCGTCCGTGATCTGAAAATCGCGGCCAGCAGTGGTGCAAGCCTTGTCAACGGGTTGGATACCAGCATTTGCGTTGTCATTTCCCTGTCCTTTCGGGAGCCGTGAAACCTGGGTCGACGATAGCCATCCGCCTATTTTTCTGGTATCCGTCGCGCCGTTGTGCTGTTCTTCAGATATGAATAGCGGGTTTGACAACTGGTCGGACATCAGGGTGTTCCTGGCCGTTCTCAGAACGGGGTCGACGCTGGCCGCGTCCCGGCAGCTTGGCCTGTCACAGCCGACGGTCGCGCGCCGCATCGACGCGCTGGAACACGCATTGCGGCTGACCCTGTTTGACCGCGACACCCGTGGTTTCCGCCCGACCCAGGACGGGGCAAGGCTGCGGGCCGCGGCAGAGGCCGTCGAGGCATCGGTCGGCGTGTTTGTCGCCGATGTCGAGAACACCCTGCGCGCCAATTCGAAACCCATACGGATCACCGCGCCGCGAACGAATTTCTCGGCCAATTTCGCCCGGATTCTTGCGGATTTCAGCGCCGAACATCCCGGAACGCATTTCGAATTCCTGTCGACCTACGACGTGCTTGACCTGTCCGCAGGAGAGGCCGATGTCGCGATCCGCATTGCAAGGCGGATCGACGATGACCGGCTGATCTGCCGCAAGCTGACCGAAGTCACGGCGTCGCTTTACGGCTCGCAGGAATATGCGGATCGCAACGGCCTTCCGGCTTCGCCCTCCGAATTTCCCGGCCACACATTCGTGGTGTATGATCGGTATTCAAGCTCGCTTGGCGTCAACGACTGGCTGCTGGACCGCATCGACGCCTCGCAGATCGCCTCGCGGTGTTCGGACGTCGAGGCAATGATCGCCGCCATCAAGATCGGGCTGGGCATCGGCGTGGTGCCGACATCGCTGGCCCGGGACGACCGCAGCCTGCTGCGCTGCCTGCCGCCGCCCGAAGGAACCTCGGCCAGCTCCTGGCTGCTGGTCAGTCCCGACGCCTATCGCCGCAAGGAGGTCCGCGCGTTCACCGCCTTCTTCGCACCGCGATACCAGGCAATCTTCAACACCACGCCATAGCAGACGCGGACCCCGGGCGGCCCCCACAGGCCGGCAAGGCCCCGCAGTTGCATCCGGGCGGGCACCACGACAGGCATTGATCTGCCGGCGATAGTTTTCCAATCTGACAGGCATCGGCAATCCGGGGCGCATTGTCCGCCGGCAATCGGGGCGGGTCGCCCAAAGGATCAGGAACCATGCAGACCGAGATGTTCAGCGCGCTGTTCCTGTTCGTTTTCGCGGCGTCGCTGTCGCCGGGCCCCAACAACGTGATGCTTCTGGCGTCGGGTGCGAATTTCGGATTTCGCCGCACGCTGCCGCATTGGGCAGGGATTGGCGTCGGCTTCCAATCCCTGATCCTGATCACCGGGTTCGGCCTTGGCCGCATATTCGAAATCTGGCCGTTTTCGCTGACGATACTGAAGGTGGTCAGCGTCCTGTACCTGCTGTGGCTGGCGTGGCGCATCGCCAATGCCGCAGCCCCCCGGCCGGGCCAGTCCGCCGGCACCCCGTTGACGCTGTTGCAGGCCGCATCGTTCCAGTGGGTGAACCCCAAGGCCTGGACGATGGCCCTGACGTCGCTGTCGGTCTACGCGCCAAGCGACGACTTTCGCGGTGTGCTGATCGTGGCGGCGGCATTCCTGCTGGCTTTTGTCGTGTCCGGCACGCTTTGGGTTGCGCTCGGCCGGCAACTCAGCCGGATGCTCGGCGATCCCCGGCATTTGAGGATCTTCAACTGGACAATGGCGGCCCTTCTGGTCGCGTCGCTTGTCCCGGTGCTGACGGGCGGCTAGCGCAAAGCCAGGTCGCCCGGTCCCGGCACCGGGGCGATGCCGCGCAGGCCCTGCCGCACCTGACCGGCATAGCTTGCCGTTGACACGGTGCCCGCCATGCGTTTGGGGTTGTGCGGGGGAAAGGATCAGTTCCATGTTCAGCTTCTGCGCAGATCCAGCGGCGATATCCGGCTCCAAGTGGCTGGCCTGCTATCTGACGACCGGCAAGCATGTCGGGCTGTACTGGTCCTTTGTCACGGTTCTGGTGCTGCTGGCGATCACCGCGCCCGCCGCCCTGCTGTTCGGCTTTGGCGGGGCAACGGCGGCGCGGTCGCATTTTGCACCGCTGCGCCTGTTCGGCAAATTCTACATCGTCATCGTGCGCGGCGTGCCCGACATCGCCTTCTTCCTGTTCTTCGTGATCGCGCTGGATCAGGGCTTCGAATGGATGCGCCATCAGGTGCTGTGCCCCGACTGGTCCGAACCGATCCGGCAGGGCAATGATTTCCGGGTCTGTCCGGCGGCCAAGCTGCCGCTGGGCAACGCCCCGCAATGGGTGCACGAGGTCTACGGCTTCTTCCTTGCGGTGCTGACCTTCGCGCTGGTGTTCGGGGCCTTTGCCGCCAATGTGCTGTACGGCGCGATGCAGGCGGTGCCGCGCGGCCAGATGGAAACCGCCGAGGCCTATGGCATGACCCACCGCCAGACCTTCTGGCGGATCCTTGTGCCGCAGATGTGGGTCTACGCCCTGCCCGGCCTGTCGAACCTGTGGATGATCCTGATCAAGGCGACGCCGCTGCTGTTCCTGCTGGGCGTCGAAGACATCGTGTACTGGGCGCGCGAACTTGGCGGCTCCAAACAGGCGCGGTTCTCGGACTACCCGCACGGCGACTGGCGGCTGTGGTATTTCCTGGGGCTGCTGGTGTTCTACCTTGCCTTCACCAAGGTCTCTGAATTCGTGCTGGAACGCATCATGCGCCGCCTCAGCCGCGGTCAGGCGACGGTGGGCGCGACATGACCTGCCTTGCCACCATCCAGGACTATGGCCTGCGCGCCATCGGCATCGGCGAACGGCTGTTGCCCAAGGAAGATTTCACGCTGTGCCAGCAGTTCACCCTGATCGGATCCGGGCTGATCTGGAACATCTATTTCGGCGTGCTGGCGCTGGCGTTCGGGTTTTTCATCGCCAATGCCGTGGCGCTGGCCAAATCCGCCCGCAGCCCGTGGCTGCGCAAGCCGGCGGAATGGTTCGTGCTGGTGTTTCGCGGCTCGCCGCTGTTCATCCAGTTCTTCCTGGCCTATTTCCTGTTCCTGACCCTGAAACAGGCCGGTATCCTGACCTGGCTGACCTCGGCCCAGGCCGGCGCGCTGGTGGTTCTTGTCCTGAACACCGCCGCCTATTCCGCCGAGATCTTTCACGGCGCCCTGCGCAGCGTACCGCGCGGCGAGGTCGAGGCCGCCGACGCCTATGGCTTTACCGGCTGGTCGCGGTTCATCCGCATCATCTGGCCCACCTCGATGCGGCTGGCCTGGCCGGCCTACACCAACGAGGCGATCTTCCTGTTCCACGCCACGACGCTTGTGTTCTTCTCGGGCTTTCCGGCCTGGCAGCAGAAGGGCGACGCGCTGTATTACGCCAGCTATTTCGCCGACAAGACCTTCAACCCCTTCATCCCCTACCCGATCGTGGCGATGTATTTCATCATCGTGTCGGTGACCCTGATCGGCGGCTTCGGGCTGGTGAACCGGCGGCTGAACCGGCATCTGCCGCAGGACCGCCGCTCGAAGCTGAAATACCGGCCACAGATCATCCGCTGATCCTGCCCCCCTTGCCGCGGCGCGCCGGCAAAGATAGCCTAGCGCAACCTTGCCAATAACGGACATTTCGATGCAGATCGGCATCCTGACCACCGGCCATGTGGCCGACAGCCTGATCGGCGATCACGGCGACTATCCGTTCATGTTCATGGCGCTGCTGGATGGGTATGGATTCACGTTTTCCAGTTATGCCGTGGTCGATCTGGAATTCCCCGCCTCGGTGCATGATGCCGACGGCTGGCTGATCACCGGCTCGCGCCACGGCGCCTATGATGACCTGCCGTTCATCGCCCCCCTGGAACAGTTCATCCGCGACGCCTACGGCGCGCGGGTGCCGCTGGTCGGCATCTGTTTCGGCCACCAGATCATCGCCCAGGCCCTGGGCGGGCGGGTCGAGAAATTCAGCGGCGGCTGGGCCGTCGGCGCCACCGAATATGATTTCGGCGACCGCAAGCTGATGCTGAACGCCTGGCATCAGGACCAGGTCACCGGGCTGCCGCCCGATGCGCGCGTGAGCGCCCGCAATCCGTTCTGCGAAAATGCCGCGCTGGTCTACGATGACCGCGCCTTCAGCGTGCAGCCGCACCCCGAAATCCGCGACGACTATATGCGCGGGCTGCTGCGCAAACGCGGCCCCGGCGTGGTGCCAGACGACATTCTCGGCACCGCGGAGACCCGGATCGGCACCCCGCTGGATGACCGGATCATCGCGCGCCAGATCGCCGAATTCTTCATGAAACCAAGGACAAACAATGTCTGAATGGCAAGACGCCCTGCCCGCCGCGGCAAAACGATTTCTTGACGGGCGGAGGCTGGACGAGGTCGAATGCCTGGTCGCCGACCTCGCCGGCGTGGCCCGGGGCAAGGCGATGCCGGCCGGCAAGTTCGGCCAGCAAAAGCATTTCTACCTGCCCAACTCGATCTTCCTGCAAACCATCACCGGCGACTGGGTCGATACCGAGGGCGAAAGCTGGACCGAGCCCGACATGATCCTGAAACCGGATCTGTCGACCGCCACCGCCGCGCCCTGGACCGGGGACTGGACCCTTCAGGTGATCCACGACATCGAGGATCAGAACGGCAATCCGGTGCCCGTGGCCCCGCGCAATGTGCTGCGAAGGGTGGTCCAGCATTTCAACGATCGCGGCTGGACCCCGGTTGTCGCGCCGGAAATGGAATTCTTCCTTGTGGCGCGCAATACCGACCCGAACCAGCCGATCGAACCGCCGATGGGCCGCTCCGGCCGCCGCGCCGCCGCACGCCAGGCCTATTCGATGAGCGCGGTTGATGAATACGGCCCCGTCATCGACGACATCTATGATTTCGCCGAGGCGCAGGGATTCGAGATCGACGGCATCCTTCAGGAGGGCGGCGCCGGGCAGGTGGAAATCAACCTGCGCCACGGCGATCCGATCCTGCTGGCCGACGAGATCTTTTTCTTCAAGCGCCTGATCCGCGAGGCCGCGCATCGCCACGACTGTTTCGCCACCTTCATGGCCAAACCGATCCAGGACGAACCCGGCAGCGCCATGCATATCCACCACTCGGTGGTCGATAGCACCACGGGCCAGAACATCTTTTCCGACGCCGACGGCGCCGAAACCCCGGCCTTCCACCATTTCATCGCCGGGTTGCAGAACCACCTGCCCTCGGCCATCGCGATGCTGGCGCCCTATGTGAACAGCTATCGCCGCTACGTGCGCGATCACGCCGCCCCGATCAATCTGGAATGGGGCATGGACAACCGCACCACCGGTATCCGTGTGCCGATCTCCGACCCCGAAGCGCGGCGGGTCGAAAACCGGCTGGCCGGGATGGATTGCAACCCCTATCTGGGCATCGCCGCATCGCTGGCCTGCGGCTATCTGGGCCTGGTCGAGGCCACCGATCCGCGGCCGAGATTCGACGGCGACGCCTACAAGACAGAACCCGACATCCCCCAGCATCTCAGCCAGTCGATTGACCTGTTCCGCGCCAATACCGCCATGCACAACGTGCTGGGGCCAGAGTTCTGCAAGATCTATGCCGCCGTGAAAGACGTGGAATATCAGGCGTTTCTGCAAGTCATCTCGCCGTGGGAGCGTGAACACCTGCTGCTGAGCGTATGAACCTGCTGCATGCCAACGACCGGACCGGGGAATACCCGGCCAGCTGGTATGCCGCCACCGCAACGCCGCCCGCGCCCTTCCCCGAACTGACCGGCGAAACCCGCGCCGATGTCTGCGTGGTCGGTGGCGGCTTTACCGGCCTGTCATGCGCGCTTCATCTGGCGCAGGCGGGCGTCGGCGTCATGCTGATCGAGGCGCATCGCGTCGGCTTTGGCGCTTCGGGGCGCAACGGCGGGCAGGTCGGATCGGGGCAGCGCAAGGACCAGCATGCGCTGGAACGGGCCTACGGGCTGGATATGGCGCGCCGGCTTTGGCAGGTGGCCGAGGAGGCCAAGGCGCTGGTCAGATCGCTGATCGCCAATCACGACATCGCCGCCGGCTGGAAAGGCGGCGTCGCCCACGCGGCCTGGCGCGCTGCCGACGCGCACGAGGAACGCGCCTATGTCGAACACCTGAACCGCACCTATGACTACCCCCATGCCAAGGCGCTGGATCGCGAAGGGTTGCGCGCGCTGGTCGGCTCCGACGCCTTCTGCGGCGGCTCTGTCGACTGGGGCGCGGGCCATATCCATCCCTTGCGCTTTGCCTTGGGGCTGGCGCGCGCCGCCGCGCAGGCGGGGGTGCGGATTTTCGAGATGTCCGAGGTCACCGCGGTCGATACCGGCACGGTGCGCACCGCAAAGGGCCACGTCACCGCCGATCATGTCGTGCTGGCCTGCAACGGCTATCTCGGGTCGCTTCAGCCGAAGGTCGCGGCACGGGTGATGCCGATCAACAACTTCATCGTCGCCACCGAACCGCTGGGCGACCGCGCCGCAACGGTCCTGGCCCGCGACATCGCCGTCGCCGACAGCAAGTTCGTCGTCAACTACTGGCGCCTCAGCGAAGACCGGCGGCTGCTGTTCGGCGGCACCGAAACCTATGGCTACCGCTTCCCCAGGGACATCGCCGGCGCCGTGCGCAAACCGATGCTGAAGATCTATCCGCAGCTTGCGGATGCACGGATCGACTATGCCTGGGGCGGTACCTTGGCAATCACCCCGACCCGGATGCCCGATTTCGCGCGGCCCGCGCCCGGGCTGTGGTCGGCCTCGGGCTATTCCGGCCACGGCGTCGCGCTGGCGACGATGGCGGGCAAACTGATCGCCGATGCCATCCGGGGCGATGCCGCCGGGTTCGACCTGATGGCAGCGACCCGCCCGCCGGCCTTTCCCGGCCTTGGCAGGCTGCGCAGCCCGCTGCTGGCGCTGGCGATGACGTGGTACGCGATGCGCGACCGGCTCGGGCGCTGACTGCAACCGCCATCTTCCTGTCCTGACCGAGTCTGCCGGCGGCCTCTCGCCCCTGTCTGTTGTGGTTCGGCCTGCCGGCACCACAACATACGCCGGGTATTTTTTCATTCGCGTTTTTCCCGAAATTAGGTTACAGGAAAACCGAAACCATAAAACGGACAGGTGCCCGATGACCCTCGCCCCGAATGTCTATGACGCAGAACCCATTCCCGACGCCGCACGCGCGGAAATTGAACGGCTGTTGAATTCCGGCGACCTGTTCCGTTACACCTGCCCCGGCGACAGCCCCGTGGCGCTGCTGGAACGCGAATTTGCCGACCTGATGGGCGCGAAATACGCGCTGGCCGTGGCGTCCTGTTCGGCGGCGCTGTTCCTGTCGCTGAAATCGCTGGGCCTGCCGCGCGGCGCGCGCGTGCTGATCCCCGCCTTCACCTTTGCCGCCGTGCCATCCTCGGTCGTGCATGCCGATTGCGTGCCGGTGCTGGTCGAGGTCGGCGCCAATTACCGCGTCGACATGGCCGATTTCGAGGCAAAGCTGACCGATGACATCAGCGCGGTCCTGATCAGCCACATGCGCGGGCACACCTCTGACATGGATGCGATCATGGCGCTGGCAGAGGCGCGCGGACTGCCGGTGATCGAGGATGCGGCGCATTCGCTGGGCACCACCTGGAACGGGCGCAACATCGGCACCATCGGCAAGATCGGCTGTTTCAGCTTTCAGTCCTACAAGCTGCTGAACGCCGGCGAAGGCGGCATCCTGATCACCGATGACGCCGATGTCATCGCCCGCGCCGTGATCATGTCGGGCGCCTATGAACACAACTGGAAAAAGCACCCGGTCCTGCAGGACCATTTCGCGCGCTGGCAGAACAAGCTGCCGCTGTACAACACCCGGCTTGGCAACCTGTCGGCCGCCGTGGTGCGCCCGCAACTGGCCGAGATTCCCCGCCGGGTAAGGGACGGGCGGCGCAACCATGACTATGTCGCCACGCGGCTGAACGCCTGCGACTGGCTGAACGTGCCCGCCCCGCTGGGGCCGGAACAGCGCGCACCGGATTCGATTCAGTTCAACCTTGTCGGATTCAGCGATGCCGAAACGCTTGCCTTTCAGGACGCCGCCGCGCGGCGCGGGGTCAAGGTTCAGGTCTTCGGCATGTCCGCCGACAACGCGCGCGCCTTCTGGAACTGGCAGTTTCTGGGCGATGCCCCCGATCTGCCGCAAACCCGCGCGATGCTGATGCGCGCCTGCGACGCCCGCCTGCCGGCGCGGCTGACCCGGGCCGAATGCGATGCCGTTGCCATCGCGCTGGTCGGTGCCGCCGAAGACGTCAAAGACCCGCAACTGGCCTACGGCACCTGACGCAGCACCTGTTCCCCAGCGGGGCGCAACCCTAGGGCCGGACCCGGCCTTGGGGAATTATTACGGATTAAAACAACAGGTTATATCGGACGGGCCAAGCCCGATTGCCGTGCTGCCCCCTTGGCGCGCGTCCCGCCGGGCCGAATTTTCTGGCCACATGTTAAAATTGAGTACACACTGTGCCTGCCTCCCCTTTGGGCGAACAGACATTTCAATCCTGGATATTTGGCATGAGCACAGAAGACATCAAACTGAATTTCGTCAACCTGTCGTATGACACCAACAACTCGTCAATCGTCATCTTCCAGCAAAACATCGCCGAAGATTTCGGTGACACCGCGGTCGCCTGGAAGGTGATCGAGAACTGCGGGCGACAGGACAATCACCCCTTTCTTTTTCCGCTGCAATTCCAGGTCGCGGCAAAGGACGCCTGGGGCAACATCACACCCCAGATGCCCGCCTACGACGGGTCGGCCTACGAAATGATCCGTGACTATTCCGGCGATGTCCTTGTCCAGGCCAGCTTTCAGGCGCGTTCCCCGACCGAGGTCGAGGTTCTCAACAACCTCGAACAGGGCTCGATTGACGCCTGCTGCTACAAGAACGGAAAGCTGCTGGCGACCAAGCTATCCCTGTCGCCGGGCCAGAAGGCCGTTTTCGCCTTTCATCCCCGGATCTACATCGGCGTCGTGTCGCAGGTATCGGAAGGGGACATCATGAATTCCGCCATCATCCAGCAGGTCAATACCGCGATCAACCTGCTCGGGATCAGATCCGCCGACATCGTCATGACCGGCGGCGGCGCCGGCCCCAATTCGACACCGTTCGAATTCCGGCTCGATAACGTCAATCAATAGAACCGCCCCGCCAAAGACACGGGCAAACCGGACAGATCTCATGGCAAAAGACACGAAAAAGACCAAAGCGGCCGATCCGTCCCCCCGGGCGGCGCCCGCCGACCCCACCGAAACGTTGCACTGGCAGTCGGATTTTGACCGTCTGTCCCCGAATTCCGGCCTCGCAATCGACGCAAGGGTTGACCGCAGCGGCCCGCAAACGGTTCTGGAAGTGACGGTCACCGATCACAGCCTCAACGCGGGCGGCGTCGCCGCGACGATAACGTCGCTGACGCCCGAAAAAGGCTGGGTTCCGATCCCGCAGCCGGACAAGTCTGCCCCTGGCGGCAAGACCGGCTCGGATTCCGAATTCACCGCCGTGGGGCGGTTCCGGATCGAAACCCATTCCGACAGCGATTTCCTTCGGGCGGACGTGACATTCGGCCCGCCCCGGTTCAGGAAGCACGAGGAAGGTTTCGTGTTCGCGCTGGACCCGCAGCCGGACGCTGCCGGACAGACAGCCCCGGAAGCGCCGGTTGCGGCGGCGGCTGTCGCCGTTGTCGAGACGCGGCACTGGCAGTCGGGCAACCGCTGCTCCTCGCCCAACGCCGGCATTGAAATCGCCGCCCGGATCGAACGTGACGTCCGGCTTCCGTCGATGGAGGTAACGATCACCGATTTCAGTTGCCGCCAGGACGGCGTATCCGCGAAGGTCGGGCCGCTGACCGTCGGCCATGGCTGGGTTCCGATCCCGCAGCCCGAGCGTCCGGCCCAGACCGGCGAATCCGGGCCCGACCCGGACTTCACCGTCACCGGGCGGCTCAAGATCGAGTCCGGAACGACCGGTGCCTTCCTGCGGGCCTCGCTGAGTTTTGGGCGCCCCCCCGAAAACTGGACCGAGAGAGGATACCTGTTTTCCCTGGCCCGCAACCCGGCGATGATGGAACCCGGCATCGTTACCGAACCGTGAATTAACCCATTGTTAACAAAGCAAATGTTTCGCGCGCGAAACATTTCCCCACGCGCCCGGCGGCGTCCCTTCAAGGTGAAACACTGGCGCCGCGCAGGTGATTGTCGCGCAATTCATCCCGAAAACCGGTGCCCAGTTTTCGGATTGCGAGTCCCCTTGGCCGCGCAATTCATCCCGAAAACCGGTGCCCACTTTTCGGATTGCGAGTCCCCTTGGCCGCGCAATTCATCCCGAAAACCGGTGCCCACTTTTCGGATTGCGCTTCAGCCCTTGGCCAGACGCAGCGAGTCCGCAAGCCACGGCATCCGCGCGACGCTTGGCCCGACAACCAGTTCCGCCATCAGCGGGCGCAGCCGTGCCGCCATCCGGGCCGGGATGTCCTGCATCACATCGCGCCGCGCGGTCAGCGAGATCGTCCGGTTCAGCGGCTCGAACGGCAGCGGCAGCACATCGGCGGCGTCGCGGAACCGGTGCGCATGCATGATCCCCAGTGGCGTCAGGATCGTCCAGCCCGCCCCGGCGGCCACCATCGCCATGATCGCATGATAGCTGTCCAGTTCGAACCTGTGGTTCAGCATCAGGTTCTGGCGCGCCAGATGCGCCGAAATCAGCCGCCCCATGTGATGACGCTCTGTGTAAAGGATCAGCGGCATCGTGCGCAGCGCCGCCAGCACATCGACACCCGCCGCCACCGATCCGCGCGGCACCGCGGCCACGAACGGCTCTGTCATGATCGGGTGCACTTCCATCCAGTCGGCTTCGGCGCCCATGTCGGCGGCGACGATCACGTCCAGCGCGCGCGCGTCCAGCTTGTCGATCAGCCGGTGACTGGCGCCGGTTTCCAGCAGGAACTGGCAGTTCTTCAACTCGACCGCCATGTCGCGCAAAAGTTGCG
>JAJDOB010000029.1 GCA_022340385.1 Rhodobacter sp. | reverse complement strand
CCGCGTGGGATTCCAGCATACTGCGGCATACATGCCCGGCGTACAATTGCACACATATGACCTTGTAACATATTGAAATAAGTAATCTCTTTTAATTCAGAGATTTGCGCGGGATATCGGATGCGGCAGAATGCCCCGGCTGTTTCTTGTTGTGGTACACCACTGAAAGCAACATTATTACAGACATAAAGTTACATGAAGGGGCTATGATGCGTAACATTCTTATCCTTGGGGCGTCATATGGATCGTTGCTGGCAACCAAGCTGGCAATGGCCGGGCACTCGGTCGTGATGACTTGCCGCGCCCCGACCGCAGCCCTGATCAACGAGGCCGGCACCGAGGTGCGCATCAAACTGCGCGACGAGGCCGCGCATCGAAGCATCCGTTCGCAGGATTTGCCCGGGGGCGTCTCGGCGATCACCCCGGATCAGGCCGACCCGGCGGCGTTCGACCTGATCGCACTTGCCATGCAGGAGCCTCAATACGCGGCCCCCGAGGTGGCGGATCTGATGGCACGTATCGCAAAATCGGGAAAACCCTGCCTGTCGATCATGAACATGCCGCCGTTGCCGTTCCTGGCCCGCATTCCCGGCATCGAAACCGAACCGCTGCGCGCGGCCTATTCCTGCCCCGGGGTCTGGGACGGTTTTGCACCGGGCGCGATGTCATTGTGTTCGCCCGATCCCCAGGCCTTCCGCCCACCCGATGAGGGCGCGAACGTGCTGCATGTCGGGTTGCCGACCAACTTCAAGGCCGCGCCCTTTGCCGATCCGGCACAGAACGCGCTGCTGTGCGAACTCGCCGCCGATATCGACGCGGTACGGATCGAGGGCACGGAAGTTCCGGTGAAACTGCGGGTGCACGAGTCGCTGTTCACACCGCTGGCGAAATGGTCGATGCTGCTGACCGGCAACTACCGCTGCATCACCGAGGACGCGCCGATATCCATTCGCGAGGCGGTGCATGGCGATCTGGACCTGTCGCGCGATGTCTACGAATGGGTCGATCATCTGGCACGCCGCCTGGGCGCGACGCCCGCCGATCAGGTTCCGTTCGGGAAATACGCAACCGCCGCCGCATCGCTGATGAAACCGTCTTCCGCGGCGCGGGCGATCGACGCGGGCGCGCGCAACGTGGAACGGGTCGACCGGCTGGTGCGCGCGCTTGGCGCGGCCACGGGCACCTGGCACCCGGAGGTCGACCGGATCGTCAAACTGGTCGACAAGCGACTGGGCGTCACAGCGTTCGAACCGGCATAGCGGCCCTGCCATTGCCCCTGCCGCCTGTCTGATCCAGAGTCATCTGCGGATCGGCAGATAGTGGGGACACCAACATGAGACTGGACGGCAAACGCGCGCTGGTCACCGGTGGACGTCAGGGTATCGGGCGCGCCATCGTCGAACGGTTCGTGGCCGAGGGCGCGCAGGTCATCACCTGCGGGCGCGACGCGGATTGCCCCGGCCTTCCCGATGGGGTGACCTGGCATCGGTTGGATGTCGCCGACGCGGCCCGGGTCGATGACCTTGCCCGGCAGCTCGGCGCGATCGACATTCTGGTAAACAACGCCGGGGTGCAGGTGGAAAAGACCACCATCGACAGCACCGACGCCGACTGGGACCTCGTGATCGGCGTCAATGCCAGGGGTGTGTTCAACATGTGCCGGGCCTTCATCCCGGCAATGCCCGCCGGTGGCGTAATCATCAACATCGGGTCGATCTCGGGCAACATGGCCGATCCGTCGATGGCGCTTTACAATGCGTCCAAGGCGTTCGTGCACGGGCTGACACGGTCGATTGCGGTCGATCATGGCCCCGCGATCCGCTGCAATGCGATTTGCCCGGGGTGGATCGAAACCGGCATGCTGGGCGCCGCGTTCGATATGGCAGAGCAGCCCGAAGCCGCGCGCAACGATGCGCTGAGCCGCCACGCGATGCGCCGGTTCGGACAGCCGCGCGACATTGCCAATATGGCGTTGTGGCTGGCCTCGGACGAAAGTGGTTTTGCCACGGGGCAATGCTTTACGGTCGATGGCGGGCTGACGGCGGCGTCGCCGGTGCAGCCCGGGTTGTTCTAAAACTTCCGGTTGAAGGCCGCCGCCCGGAGAATCGCGGAGTCTGCGCCGCAATCCCGAACCGATTCGCAGCGGCACTGGCAAAACCACAGAGGTCATTTTGCCCGAATCGTTCTGCAATCCGGAACAAAACTGAATCTCAGGGCAATTTGTTGCGAAGGCTGACAACCTGACGCAAGGGAATACCCCACAACTCAGAATTGCGCGGAAACACCGCTATTAAACCCAAATTCGTGAACAATCGCCAAGCCAAACCTCGGCAAGCATCCATATCTTGTTGGCGATCAATTGGATAACACAAGCAAGGTCGATCATTGTCCCGGAATCACGTTCAATCGGGCGGCCCTGCCTGCGAGAATTGTGTCCGGAATGTGGGCAAAATATGGCGCGCGTTGGTCCGACGCACGCCGGGTGCACGTATTTAACAATTTTTCCGCCCGCGATTCTCTGCCTATTGTTGGTGTCAGGTGGGGTGGCGCAAATACTGCGGCATGATTCAGCGACTGGCGAATGGGCGGGGGCCCAGTGTCAGACGGCGCTTTCGGGAAACCGATGCGCACAGCGACAACGTGACGGTCAGACCTTTCGGGGGAAGGTTGCTGCCAAGACGCGTTGATCATGCCGGATTTGCACTGCCGACGCCTTGGGGTCGGCGCAGAATTCCAAATCTGCCCGACCCCGCAGCGAATTGCAGTGGGGGACAGGACAATGAAGATTGGTGAGCAATCACACGCCAGCTGGAAGGGCGACTATCGCCGCACCACTGGTGGCCAGACCGGGTTTGCGATGGGTGACAGAGCCATCTTTGCCGGCAAGCCGATGATTTTTTCTTTGATGAAATTCACCCTCGGGCGCGCATAGACCTGTACGGGCAAGGAACCTAGCAATGTCGAATTTTGACCCGAACTCTGTCACCGGCCTGGTCGGTCTATGGGATTTCCGCAATGGCGCAGAGACTGCCGACACCGGTCTGGACGACGGGATCGCCCAGAACGGAGCGTTCTTCGGAAACGCCAACGCCTCGGGCGATAGCGCCCATTTCGATGGCAATTGCGACCGGTTCAGCGTTTCCGGCCAGGACGGCCCGTTCGATCTGGCCGCCGGCACGATAGAGGTGCAGTTCAGGCAGGACACACATATCGGGACCAGCCCGGATTCGCTTGTCAATCGCGGCGAGGCGGCCGACGCGGGCACCGAAGGCTATTTCAATATCTCGGTTCTGGCCGATGGCAGCGTCAAGGTGATCCACTGCGCAAATGGCGAAGACGCGGTCCTGACCACAAGCCCCGGACTGTTCGCGCCGGGCGACCTGGTGAATGTGAAATACTCATGGGACGCGGCGACAGGCGGCGAATTCGTGGTCGAGAACCTTACCTCCAGCGCTTCGCAGACGCTTACCCATACGGTCACCAATCTGGATATGGAGATCGGCGACAACGACAACGAGAACTTCACCTTCGGCGCGCGCGAATCCGACGACGGCCGGTATGACCATTATTTCGACGGCACGATCGACTATGTCGCCGTTTACACCGGCAGCGGCGGCGTCAGCGTTCCAACGCCCGACGGCGCGGTGGATGGCGAGGCGTTCGGCGAGGTCATGGACCTTGGCTATGACGACGCCAACCCGCCCACCGACGGCGGCGGCGATATCATCACCAACGACGCTGACCTGATCTTCGGCAATGGCGGCGGAGACACGATCAACGGCGCGGGCGGCGACGACACGATTTACGGCGACAGCGACCCGAATGCCGCCCCCTCTGCCCACGAGATTTTTGAGTGGTCCGAGGCGCCGGGCTTTGCCAACGGTGCGGATGTGTCGGGCTTCACCCAGAATACCGGCACGGCAAATATCGAATTCACCATCCTCAACGAGGCCCATCACGCAACGACCGAATTCGAGAACTCGCTGCAGAATGTGGATGATCTGGATACCGATGTCGGCGCGCGGTCGTCGATCCAGTCGACAACCAACGGCGATTCCGGGTCTGCCTCTTATCAGTGGGAATCCGATCGCGAGCTGGAGAATGTCGAATTCCGCATCAACGATATCGATGGTGACGGCCGGGTCTATGTGGTGGCCACAAATGCGGCGGGCGAGCAGGTCGTGGTCGAATTGTCCGATGCCGGATCGAACCTGACACTGTCCAACACCGATGGCGTTCCGGGCAATGACACCGCGTCCAGCAACGGCGGCTATCTGGATGATAACGCGCCCCAGTATTCGGTGCTGGTGACGATCCCCGGCCCGGTGTTGTCGTTCCGCGTGTTCCATGAACAGGACGGCGGCAGCAATTCGGGCATCAACATCACCGACATCACCTTTGACACATCGGTTCCCGACACCGGACCGGCGGGCGATGACGAGATCATGGGCGGCCTGGGCGATGACATTATCTATGGCCAGGCCGGCAACGATACGATCGTCGGCGGCGTCGGCGCAGACACGATATCGGGCGGCGATGACCGGGATGAATTCGTTATCGACACGACAAGCGATGGCTTCGGTGATTCGATCAATGGCGGCACCGGCGGCGATGATTTCGACACCCTGGATCTGCGCAACCTCGGCCGGCTGGAAGTGGTCAACGAAACGGTCGACGCCGATGGCGACAGCACCTCTGGCCAGGTCAACTTTCTGGACG
This sequence comes from Rhodobacter sp., assembly GCA_022340385.1. Taxonomy (GTDB): domain Bacteria; phylum Pseudomonadota; class Alphaproteobacteria; order Rhodobacterales; family Rhodobacteraceae; genus CALGTJ01. Next base: position 416 of record JAJDOB010000029.1, on the reverse strand, counting down.
GCGACGGCCATGTCACCGGCTCGCTGACTTTCCACGAGATCGAGAATCTGGTGATCTGCTTCACGCCGGGAACGGCGATTGCCACGCCGCGCGGCGAAGTGGCGGTGCAGGATCTGAAAGTCGGCGACCGCGTCATCACCCGCGATGACGGCGTTCAGGACATCCACTGGATCGGCCACAAGAAGGTGTCGGCGGGCGAACTGGTTGCCGATCCGAAGCTGCGCCCCGTGCTGATCCGCAAGGGGGCGCTGGGCAACGGGCTGCCAGAGCGCGACATGATGGTTTCGCCGAACCACCGGATGCTGATTGCCAACAGCCGGACCCAGATGCTGTTTGACGAGCGCGAGGTTCTGGTTGCGGCGAAACATCTGGTCGGCCAGCCGGGCATTCAGCGGGTCGACACATTGGGGGCCGAA
>JAJDOB010000016.1 GCA_022340385.1 Rhodobacter sp. | reverse complement strand
ATGACCCCCGAACTCACCGCCCTCACCCTCGCCGCGCTCTTGCAGGTCGTTCAATATGTCCTGATGTCCACGGCTGCGAATCTGGAACTGGGAGTCGCCAAGACCCTCAGCCCGCGCGACCCGCATCGCCTGAAGAAACCGCTGGCCGAACAGGTCAGCCCGCAGACCGGTCGCCTGTTCCGCGCATTTGAAAACCATTTCGAGGGGCTGATCCTGTTCACCATCGCCTGCGTCGTGATCAGTTTCACGGATCAGTCCACGCCGTTCACGCAAATCTGCGCCTTCACCTACCTCGCCGCCCGCATCGCCTATGTCCCCGCCTATGTCCTGGGGCTGGTCCCGTGGCGGTCGCTGATTTGGGCTGTGGGCTTTCTGGCTACAACGCTTATGCTGGTGGCGGCGCTGGTGTGATAACCGGTCCGATGAAATTCTGATGGAATTCGAATCGAATTCCGAATGCAAAGAACGCGTGAAGGAGACCCCATGTCAGCCTATGATGTCATTATTATCGGCAGCGGCCCCGGCGGCTATGTCTGCGCCATCCGTTGCGCCCAGCTTGGCCTGAAGACCGCCTGTGTCGAGGGTCGCGAAACACTTGGCGGCACCTGCCTGAATGTCGGCTGCATTCCCAGCAAGGCGCTTTTGCATGCCAGCCACATGCTGCACGAGGCAGAGCATAATTTCACCAAGATGGGCCTGATGGGAAAAAGCCCGTCGGTCGACTGGAAAACGATGCTGGCCTACAAGGATGACGTCATCGGGCAGAACACCAAGGGCATCGAATTTCTGTTCAAGAAGAACAAGGTAGACTGGCTGAAAGGCTGGGGTTCGATCCCCGCGGCGGGCAAGGTCAAGGTCGGCGACGACGTGCACGAGGCCAAGGCGATCGTGATCGCCACCGGGTCTGACAGCAGCTCGATCCCCGGCGTCGAGGTGGATGAAAAGGTGGTGGTTTCGTCCACCGGCGCGCTGGAACTATCGAAGGTTCCGAAGAAACTGGTGGTGATCGGCGCCGGTGTCATCGGGCTGGAAATGGGCAGCGTCTACAGCCGCCTCGGGTCAGAGGTGACAGTGGTCGAATTCCTGGATCACATCACCCCGGGGATGGATTCCGACACCGCCAAGGTTTTCCAGAGAACCCTGAAGAAACAAGGACTTACTTTCATTCTTGGGGCTGCCGTGCAAAAGGTCGAGGCGACCAGGACCAAGGCGAAAGTCACCTATAAGCTGCGCAAGAACGATACCGAAGCCGTGCTGGATGCCGACACGGTTCTGGTCGCGACCGGGCGTAAACCGTTCACCGACGGGTTGGGGCTGGACGCTTTGGGCGTGGCGGTTTCAGAGCGTGGCGTGATCGGCACCGACGACCATTATGCCACCAATATCAAGGGAATTTACGCCATTGGTGACTGTATCGACGGCCCGATGCTGGCCCACAAGGCCGAAGATGAGGGCATGGCGGTGGCCGAGATTCTGGCCGGCCAGAAAGGCCACGTGAATTACGGCGTCATTCCGGGGGTGATTTACACGCACCCGGAAGTTGCCAGTGTCGGGGAAACCGAGGAAAGCCTGAAAGACAAGGGGCGCAAGTACAAGGTCGGCAAGTTCAGCTTCATGGGCAACGGCCGCGCCAAGGCAAATTTCGCCGGCGACGGATTCGTGAAACTTCTGGCCGATGCCGAAACCGACCGGATTCTGGGCGCCCATATCATCGGACCGATGGCGGGCGACCTGATCCACGAAATCTGCGTCGCCATGGAATTCGGAGCCGCGGCAGAGGACATCGCCCGCACCTGCCACGCGCATCCGACCTATTCAGAGGCGGTGCGCGAGGCCGCGCTGGCCTGTGGCGACGGGCCGATACATTCCTAGCGGCAAAGCGGATTCGGTCTGATAGGAACCTTTGAGGCCTGTTCCGCGACAGGGATGCGCAAATCCATCCTTGTTGCTGCGCCCGGGCTAACGGCTTTTCAACATAAAGTCGAAACGCTTTACTGCACCAGCATCCGCAACCCCTGGGTCACGTCGGTGCGCACCGCCAGCCGCAATCCCGGCTCGTCCCCGGCGCGCAGCGCGGCCAGGATCAGGCGGTGGTGCTGGGGCACCTCGGTGCGGTTCAGCCGCCCATACAGCTTGCTCATCGTCGGGCCCAGTTGCAGCCAGACGGTCTCTGCCATTGCCAGCATCGCCGGAGCCTGGGCGCGCAGGTAAAGCGTGCGATGAAATTCCAGATTGCTGCGGATATAGCCGACAGCGTCTTGTTTGACGACCGCCTCGCTGACGGTCGCGTTGATCGACTGCAACCGCTCGATCAGCGCCATATGCGCGCGTGGCAAGGCGCGGCTGGCCAGTTCCGGTTCCAGCAGCGCGCGGATAGAGGCCAGTTCCTCGATCCGGTCATTGGACAGTTCCGGTGTCGAAATGCGTCCCGAGGACGACAGCGTCAGCGCGCCTTCTGCCGTCAGGCGGCGCACCGCCTCGCGCGCGGGGGTCATCGACACGTCGAATTGCGCCCCGATGCCGCGCAGGGTCAGCGCCTGACCGGGCGGCATTTCGCCATGCATGATACGACCACGCAAGGTGCGGTAGACACGGTCATGGGCCGAGACGGCGGCCTCGCCGGGGCGGGACTGGATCAACATGACGACAGCTTCACCGGGAATGGCGCGTCGGTCAATCGCCGAAACGGTAGCGGTGCAGGTGCTGGCCGTTCTGCCGCAGCCATTGGCGGGGCGCGCGGTAGCCCGGGCAGATGCGCCCGACCACGGCCCAATAGGCCGGCGAATGGTTCAGTTCCGCCAGATGCGCGACCTCATGCGCGGCGACATAGTCGAGCACATCGGGCGGGGCCATCACCAGCCGCCAGGAAAACATCAGATCGCCGGCTGCCGTGCACGATCCCCAGCGCGACCGGGTATCGCGTAGCGTGATCCGCCCGAATTCCCGTCCCAGACGGGCGGTGTATTTCGCGCAGGCCCGCGTCAGATCATCGCGCGCGGCCAGTTTCAGAAATGCCTTGATGCGGGCGGCGGCCATGCCCGGCTGCGCCGGCACCAGCAGCGTGTCTTCGCCAAGCTGCGCGCGGCGCACCGGGGCGGCGACCACGGTCAGGTCGGTGCCGTGCAGCGGAACGGTTTCTCCGATTGCGACATCGACCGGTTGCAGCTGTTTTGCCAGGTGCTGCCTGATCCAGTCGGATTTCTCCTCTGCAAAGGCCAGTGCGGCAACGGCATCCATCCCCTTGGGCATCGACAAGGTGACACGCCCGTCCAGCCCGGAGACCCGCAGCGACACGCGCCGCGCGCGCGCCGAACGGCGCAGCGAAATCTCGATCGGGGGGTCGCCGGGAAGTACCGCCTGGGTCATTTGCCACCCTGTTGCCGTTTGCGCCGAATCTAACGTGTGCCGCCGCCCGACCGCCAGCGCAAAATCGGCCGCCGGCGCCAAGTGACGAAAGCCTTTGACAGTACCCGACCCATATGGCAGATGGCGCCATCCTGACATGACGCCAAGCAGATGAAAAAGGGGACTGCCCATGCCCAAAGAAGAATGGGGTACCAAGCGCCTTTGCCCGACGACCGGCAAGCGGTTCTATGACCTGAACAAGAGCCCGATCGTCAGCCCGTACACGGGCGAGGTTGTCAATCTGGACACCGGCAAAAGCCGCGTGGCGATTGCCGAGAAGGCCAAGGAAAAGCCAGAGGAAGAACTGGAACTGGTCGAGGATGACGACGAGGTTCTGGATGACGACGACGATGCGGATGTCGACATTGACGACGATCTGCTGGAAGACGATGACGACGACGATACGGTTCCGCTGGATGAAATCGCCGACGTTGCCAAGGATGACGACGACAGCTGATCGCTGTCGTCCGGACCCGGCGATTTCCACTTGATCTGGACCGCCGAGTTCCATATGACCACCGGGCGATTGAAAGATCGCGCGACTTTGACGGGGCCTTAGCTCAGCTGGGAGAGCGCCTGCATGGCATGCAGGAGGTCAGCGGTTCGATCCCGCTAGGCTCCACCAAACTCCGGCATCAAAAAACCCCCGCTGCTGCCGCAGGCACAGCGGGGGTTTTGGTTATCCGCGGCCTTGTCCCGATTCCGGCGCGTGCAACGCATCGTTGTGCAGGTGTGATTGCCGTTACCGGGCTGACCGCGGATTCCCGGGATTGCCGGCGCGTGGTACACGCTATGCGCGAAAATGCGCGGGCCTGTCACGATGACATGTTGGTTTCTCCGGCATTAGGCCCCATATTCAGGGTCTGGGCCACCTGGCGTGCGTTCCGGTGCGCGCAACCGGCCTGTCCATTGTTGTTTGGGGTGTCCCGATGCAGATAATCGTGAACGGAACCGCCCACGAGGTAGATGTCGAGGACGACATGCCGCTTTTGTGGGTGCTGCGCGATGAGCTTGGTATCACCGGCGTCAAATACGGTTGCGGGATCGCCCAGTGCGGGGCCTGCACCGTGCATCTGGATGGCCAGGCCGTGCGATCCTGCCAGGTGGACATATCCGATGTCGGCAACCAGGAAGTCACCACCATCGAGGGGCTGGGAACACCCGAGGCGCTGCACGCGGTGCAGGCAGCCTGGATCAAGCACCAGGTTGCGCAATGCGGCTACTGCCAGTCGGGCCAGATCATGCAGGCGGCGTCGATGCTGGATCTCAACCCCGAACCGACCGACGAAGAGATCGACGTGATCATGAGCGGCAATCTTTGCCGCTGCGGCACCTATCCGCGAATTCGCGAGGCGATCAGGTCTGCCGCCGCCACGCTGCGCGAGGCATAGACCATGGGGCGTCTCAGAACCATCGGCAGGCGCAGTTTTCTGATCGGGTCGGCAGCAGTGATGGGCGGCGTGGCGTTCGGAACCTACACCGTGCAGCGCCCGCATGAGAACCCGCTGCTGGGCGACCTGAAACCCGGCGAAGCGGCGCTGACCCCGTTCGTCAAGATTACCGGCGACGGCATAATCCTGATCGCGCCCCATGTCGAACTGGGACAGGGCGTTCACTCGATGCAGACCCTGCTGATCGCGGAAGAGATGGATCTTGACTGGGGCCAGTTCAGCGTCGAACCGGGAGAGCCCGCGCCCGCCTATTACAACACCGCCCTGTCCGAAGACATCCTGCCCTTCATGCCCACCAACAACAGCTTTCAGGTGGAAACCGCGCGCAATGCCGCCGGATCGCTGGTGAAGGTTCTGGGCGTGCAGGCAACGGGCGGATCCAGCGCGACGCCCGACAGTTATGAAAAACTGCGCGTGGCAGGGGCGGTCGCGCGCGAGACGCTGAAAAAGGCCGCCTCGCGGCGCAGCGGCGTTCATGTGCACCAGTTGAAAACGGCGCATGGCGCGGTGCAGTTGCCCGACGGAACCGAGATCAGGTATACCGAACTGGCGGCGGATGCCGCCGCGATCAAGCCGGTGCATCTGGTGCATCTGCGCGACCCGGCCGACTGGCGCCTGATCGGCAAACCGCTGGAACGGCTCGACATTGTCGCAAAATCCACCGGCACGCAGGACTATGGCATCGATCTTCGGCTGGACGGCATGGTTCATGCCGCCGTCAAGGTGAATCCGCGGCAGGGCGGCGGGCTGAACAGCTACGATGCCAGTGCCGCCGAAAAGATGCGCGGTGTGTCGAAAGTCCTGCCCGTTACTGGTGGCATCGCAGTGATCGCCGACAATACCTGGCGCGCATTTCAGGCCGCCGATGCGGTGGATTGCGACTGGGGCCCAGCACCCTATCCGGCGGAAATGGACGGCCACTGGCAGGCGGTCGCAGAGTCGTTCACGCCCGACAGGCTTGACAGCGAGTGGCGCCATGACGGCGACGTAGATGCCGCATTGGAACAGGCAGATGTGATCGAGGCCGAATACCGCGCGCCCTACGTGGCGCATGCGCCGCTGGAACCGTTAAGTGCGCTGGTTCTGGTGACCGACACCCATGCCGACATCTGGGTCAGCCATCAGCTGCCGCGATTTGCAGAGGAAAAGGTCGCCGCGATCGCGGGGATAGAGATTGAAAACGTCAGGCTGCACAACCAGTTCGGCGGCGGCAGTTTCGGCCACCGGCTGGAATTCGACAACGTCATCCTGGGCACCGAGATCGCAGTGCAGATGAAGCACACGCCGGTCAAGCTGACCTATTCGCGCGAAGAGGATTTCGCGCATGACTACCCCCGCCAGATCGGGATGAGCCGGTCGCGCGGTGCCGTGAAAGACGGGCATGTCGATACGTGGGATCTGGCGATTGCCACCGTCTCTGCCGCGACGTCGCAGGCGGGGCGTCTGGGCCAGCCTGTGCCCGGACCCGACGGGCAGATCGTCGCCGGGGCCTGGAACATGTCCTACGACGTGCCCAACCTGCGCGTGACGGCCTACCGCGTGCCCGAACTTGCACCGACCAGTTCCTGGCGCTCTGTCGGGGCATCGACGGCGGGGTTCTTTGCCGAAGCCTTCCTTGACGAACTGATCCACGCCGCGGGCGCCGACCCGATGGAAGAACGCCTGCGCCTGGTCAACCATCCTGCCACCCGCAAGGTGCTCGAGGCCGTGGCAGAGATGTCGAACTGGGGTTCCGATCTGGGCGAAAACCGCGGACGCGGTCTGGCAATGGTCGACAGTTTTGGTGTGCCGGTGGCCGAGGTGGTCGAGGTCACGAACACCGACGCCGGGCTGCGGATCGACAAGGTCTTTGTCGCCGCCGACGTCGGGCGCATCATTGATCCGGTGAATTTCGACAATCAGGTCAAAGGCGCCGTGATCTGGGGCCTTGGCCACGCGATGAACTGCGAAATCACCTTCGCCGACGGGATGGCGGAACAGTCGAACTATCATGCGCACGAGGCGATGCGCCTGTATCAATGCCCCGAAATCGAGGTGCGCGGGCTGGAGAACGCCCACAAGATCCGCGGGATCGGTGAACCTCCGGTGCCGCCCGCCGCCCCGGCGCTGGCCAATGCGATCTTTGCCGCCACCGGCCTGCGCCTGCGCGAAATGCCGTTCAACAAATTCATAGATTTCGTGTGAGGGGCCGATGTTTCGCCTGAAAACTGTCGTCCTGTGTGCGGCGCTGGCCCTTGCCGCGCCCATCGCGCTGGCCGCCGACAAGGTGGTGATCGCCCCGCCCGCGCCCGGCTCGGTGTCCAGGGAACAGGGGCTGGATGCCTGGGGGCGGATTTTCGAGGTCACCTCGCATCCGCGCTGTTCCAATTGCCATGTCGGCGAACGAAACCGCCCGATGTGGTCGGGCCCAAGCTATGGCAAGACGCAGGTGCACGGCATGAATATCATCGCCGGCGAAAGCCGGATCGGCGCCGAATTCCTGCCCTGTGCCACCTGCCACGCAGCCAGCGAAACCGGGAACGATGTGGATCACGCTGCGCCGCAGGTCGATGATGACTGGCGCCTTGCCCCGGTCGAGGCCCAGTGGTTCGGCAAGTCCTCGGTCGAGATCTGCAACCAGTTGCGCGATCCGGCCCGGAACGGCGAACGCAGCTTCATGGATCTGGCCCGGCATCTGGATCACGATGTGATCCTGCATTGGGCGTGGAAACCGGGCGGATCCCGCCAGCCTGCGCCCTATTCGTTGCAGGAACATGTGAATGACATTCTGACCTGGGGCGTTGCCGGCCAGCCCTGCACCAACGATTGAAGGATCCCGGATATGCGCAAGACCCTGTCATCGCCCCGGATTGCCGCCTACCTGCTGATGCTGGCCGGTGCGCTGCATGTGGTGGCCTTCGTGATGGGTGGGTTCACCTATGGCAGAATGGGGCTGGCGCCGGTGGGGCTGTTGTTCTTCGTGATGGCCTTCGGGTTGCTGCGCGGCTGGCGCTGGCTGGCCTATGTGACCTATCTGGGTGTCGGCATCGGCGCGTCCTTTGCGATCAAGGCCGCGCTGAACCCGACCGAGGTGGCGAACTGGTGGTTCTACCTGATCATTGCGGTGGATATCGCCGTGGTGGTCGTGTTATTCGGATTTCTCTGGGGTCATCCCGGTCCCGCAAGGTCTGAACAAGACGCCGCCTGAGCCAAGGAGCACGCCCTGCACATTGCCCTGATCAAAGGCGACGGAATCGGCGTCGACGTGTCCGAAGCGGCGATCGAGGTCGTCGACGCGGCGCTGCGAAGGGTCGGCGCACCTGCGCTGTCCTATACCGAGATTGCCGCCGGTGCGGCGTATTTCACAAAGACCGGCAAGGATATCGAACCCGGCGGCGAGGAACGCGCGGGCGAGGCTGACGCGATCTTTCTGGGCGCCATCGGCCTGCCGTCGGTGCGCCATGCGGATGGCACCGAAATCTCGCCGCATCTGCGGCTGCGTGACCGGTTCGGGCTGTATGCCGGTGTGCGCCCGGTCAAGGCCTATCCGAATGCCCCGCAACGGCTGGCCGACCCGCGCGCCGCCGGGATCGACATGGTCATCCTGCGGGAATCGACCGAAGGGCTGTTCTATTCCGCCGCCGTGCACGGGCGCGCCGAAATCATCGGTGACAGCGAGGTGCGCGACACGCTGCGCATCACCCGCGCCACCACCGAAAAGTTGCATCGCTTCGGGTTTCGACTTGCACAAAAGCGCAAGGCGCGCGGCCATGCGGGCAAGCTGACCTGTGTCGACAAGGCCAATGTTTTTGCCTCGATGGCATTTTTCCGCAAGATCTATGACGAGATCGCGCCGGACTATCCCGATATCGCCACCGAATACGCCTATGTCGACGCACAGGCGCTGAACCTGATCCGCCAGCCCTGGGACTATGACGTCATGGTGATGGAGAACATGTTCGGCGATATCCTGTCCGATCTCGCGGGCGGACTGGTCGGTGGCATGGGCATGGCCGCCTGTGCCGAGATTGGCGACGGGATCGGCCTGTTCCAACCCGCGCACGGATCAGCCCCCGACATCATGGGCCAGGACAGGGCCAACCCGCTGGCGGCGATCCTGTCGGGCGCGCTGATGCTGGACTACCTTGCCGAAAAATTCGGGGATGATCGCCTTGGCGATGCGGCGGCGCGGATCGAACAGGCAGTCGAAAGCGGGTTCGCGGCCAATCGCATCCGCCCGATGGAATTCGGCGGCGACATGGGCACCCGCGCGGTTACGGCAGAGGTTCTGGCGCAGGTTGCCGCGCCCTGACAGCATCGGCCGGCGCATAGGCGAAGCGGCCGAACCGGGCCTCGTGTCCCTGCCCCGAGGTGTCAAACGCGAACATGCCGACAAATGCACCGGTGAACGATCCATGCTCGCCCCGCCCGCCCTCGTCGGAAATCACCGCAGCCGACAGGTCCGGCCCGATACGCTGCCAGTCGCCGCCGGGGCTGCGCCAGGAAAAGCGCTGCGCGGCGTGATCGACGTCAACCCGCATCTCTATCGGGCCATCGGGCACCGGCACTTTCCGGTCCGGCAAAAGCGTCAGCGCGGCATCGGGCCAGTCGCCGGGGCAGGACAGGACGCCAAGCGCCCGGCCAACGCCCGGTTCGTGGCTTAGCGCCAGCGCGTGGAACTTGTGCCGGTTGTAATAGGTCACAAGCCCCGCGCCCTGCTGATAGCTGTCGGGCGCGAAAACGACGCTGGTTTCGGCGCTGTAGGCGAAATGCTCTTGCCGCCGCGCAACCAGGGACTGTTCGAACCAGCTGCCAAGGCTTTCGCGCCCGATCAGCGTCAGACAGCCATCGTCAAGCCGGAATATCCGGTCGGGAAACGGCGTGCGAAGCCACTGGAATTCCGGCGGCAAAACCCCATCGGCGAACGCGTGGGCGATGACCTGCGGCGCAGCCAGCGCGACGTCAAAGGGGGCCGGCACGTCGAGACGGGGCAACGAACCGCCCGCTTCCAGATAGAGCCAGTCATCGTCGCTCCAGACGCATTTCTCGATACCAGTCTCGCGGCCCAGCGGGCAGAACCGGCCCGGCAGCGGACGCCCCATCAGGAAGGTGTGATAGACTTCGCCCCCGGGGGTTTCCACATATTGCCCGTGTCCGGTGCGCTGGATCGGATGATCGGGCGCGTCGGCGGCACAGATCAGATGTTTGTCGGGTTGGGTTTCATAGCGTCCGGTGATGGTTCGGGACCGCGCCATCGTGACCGCGTGGCCATATCCCGTGCCGCCCTCGGCGACGGTCAGATAATACCAGCCCTTGCGTTTGAACAGGTGCGGCGCCTCTGTCAGGCCGCGATCGGTGCCGTCGTAGATATTCGTGACCGGCCCGGTCAGGCCATGCTCTGGCGACCATTCCTGAAGCAGGATTCCGTCGAACGAGGCATGCACCGGATTGCCGCCGGTGCCCGGACCGCGATGATTCCAGCGCATGTTCAGAAAGTATTTGCGCCCGTCATCGTCGTGAAACAGCGACGGATCGAAGCCGGACGAATTTACATAGACCGGATCGGACCAGTCGCCCTCGATGGTTTCGCAGGTGACGATGTAATTATGGCTGTCCTTGAACGCACCTTCATTGCGCTTCATGTCTGTGTAGACCAGCCAGAACAGCCCGTCCGCGTGGCTAAGACAGGGCGCCCAGACACCGCAACTGTCGGGATTGCCGCGCATGTCCAGCTGCGCGGCGCGTCTGAGCGGGCGCGCCGCCAGCCGCCAGTTCACCAGATCGCGCGAGTGGTGGATCTGCACGCCGGGATACCATTCGAAAGTCGAGGTCGCGATATAGTAATCCGCGCCGACCCGGCAGATCGACGGATCGGGATTGAAGCCGGGCAGAACGGGATTGCGGATCATTCCTGCCCCGCCCCGGCCCCCTCGGACGATTTGACCCAAAGATTGATTTCCTCGTCCACCGCGTATTCGTCGATCTGCGCAAGTTCCGCGTCGCTGAACTCGAGATTTTCGAGCGCGCCGACGCAATCAATGATCTGCTGCGGTTTCGAGGCGCCGATCAGCGCCGTGGTGATGCCGCCGCGCCGCAAGACCCAGGCAATCGCCATCTGCGCCAGCGTCTGCCCACGCCCTTCGGCAATCCGGCCCAGCGCGCGGATGCGGGCCAGCACCACGTCGGACAGCTTTTCGGGGTTCAGCGACTTGTCCTGCGCCGCGCGGCTGTCTTCGGGGATGCCACCAAGGTACTTGTCGGTCAGCATGCCCTGCGCCAGGGGCGTGAACGCGATCGACCCGACCCCAAGTTCGGCCAGCGTGTCCTTCAGCCCGTCATGTTCGACCCAACGGTTGAACATGTTATAGCTTGGCTGGTGGATCACGCAGGGCGTGCCAAGGTCATTCAGGATCGCCACGGCCTGCCGCGTGCGTTGCGTGTTGTAGGACGAAATCCCGGCATACAGCGCCTTGCCCGAACGCACGATCCGATCCAGCGCGCCCATGGTTTCCGCCAGCGGAGTGTCGGGGTCGAACCGGTGCGAATAGAAGATATCGACATAGTCCAGCCCCATGCGTTTCAGCGACGCATCGCAGGACGAAATCAGGTATTTGCGGCTGCCCCATTCGCCGTAGGGGCCATCGTGCATCCTGTAGCCCGCCTTGGATGAAATGATCAGCTGATCGCGCAGCCCGCTGAAATCGTTTCGCAAAATCTTGCCAAACGCCTCTTCGGCGCTGCCCGGCGGCGGGCCGTAATTGTTGGCCAGATCGAAATGGGTGATCCCATGATCGAACGCGGTCCGGCACAGGTCACGCTTCAGTTCATGCGGGGTGTCGCCGCCGAAATTGTGCCAAAGCCCCAGCGAGATTGCAGGCAGCTGCAGGCCGGAGTTTCCGCAGCGGCGGTAGGTCATGCGGTCATAGCGGTCAGTGGCGGGATGATACATCTGGTGCTTTCTAACTCAGCAGGTTTTGCGCGGCCTCTGGATTCAGCGCCTCTGGCCGTGCGCAGGTGGTGGAAAGTTCGACAAAGCTGCCGGTTTCGCCGGATTTCAGGATCGACGTCATCACATCGACCGAATGCACAGCCAGATCCAGCGAGCAGCGATGCGGCCGGCCCTGCCGGATCGCCTGCGCCATGTCGGCCAGCCCGGCCGTGCGATAGTTGGCCTGGCCCTTGTCCTGATTGACGACGCCGAAAGGATGCGCCCAGGGTTCGACCGGTTTGATTTCGCCATCTCGCCCGGCCTGTTCCAGGGGCCCGCCGAAAAAGTTCGGATCGGGCACGAACAGCGATCCCTCGGTGCCGTACAGTTCCATCGGCGCATGGCGATGTGCCCAGACATCCCAGCTGGTCGAAATCGTGATGGTCGCGCCATTGGCAAATTCCACCAGCGCATGGATGTTGGTCGGGGTCTCTACCGGAATGACCTCGCCGTTGCGCGGCTCGGACGTGATCGTGCGCGTGGGCGACGCGGCAGAGGTCAGCGCGGCGACCCGCTTTGCCGGGCCGATCAGTTGCAACAGGTTGGTCACGTAATAGGGGCCGATATCCAGCATCGGCCCGGCACCCGGCTGAAAGAAGAAATCCGGGTTCGGGTGCCAATGCTCCATTCCGTGGCTCATGACATGGCAGGTGCCGGCCACGATGTCGCCAACCGCGCCGGAATCCAGCACCGCCCGCGCCTGCTGATGTGCGCCGCCCAGAAAGGTATCGGGCGCCGACCCGACGCGCAGGTTCTTCGATGCCGCCAGCGTGCGAAGCGCCTCGCCCTCGTCAAGCGTCAGCACCAGCGGCTTTTCGGAATAGGCATGTTTGCCAGCCTCCAGAACCGATTTCGTCACGCTGAAATGCGCCGCCGGGATCGTTAGGTTGACGATAATGTCGATGTCATTCGCCGCCAGCAGGCCATCGACATCGTAGGGTTTTACACTGAATTCCGCGGCCCGTGCGCGCACTGCGGACGCATCCAGATCCGCCACCCCGCGGATTTCAATGTCGCCGAACAGCGGCGCAAGCCGCAGATACGCCGCCGAGATATTGCCGCATCCGATGATGCCGACGCCAAGTTTGCTCATGTCCTGTTCCTTAGAATGATCTTGCGGCCGCAATCGAACGCTCGGCAAAGCGCCGGTGATCGCTGGGGTTGTCATGCTCCATGACGAAATACTGCGCTTTGGTGTGGCGCAACGCCGCCATAAGCCCGGGCCAGTCCATCACGCCCTGGCCGACATCCGCCCAGCCATCTTCATCCGCCGCCTGCCCGGCGGGCGCGATATCCTTGAGGTGCGCGGCAAGCAGCCGGTCGGCGTATTTCACGATCCAGTCCAGCGGGTTCTGGCCGCCGACCTGCACCCAGGCGACATCGAGTTCCAGCGTCAGCCTGTCATCGCCCTGAAGGATCAGGTCCAGCGGGCGATCCGCGCCACCCAGATCGGCCATTTCGAAGTCATGGTTGTGCCAGCCGAACTGAAGCCCGGCATCCCAGACCGGCGCGCCAAGCCTGGCAAGTTCGCGCCCGAATGCGGCCCAGCCCGCGGCATCAACGGGTCGGTGCGGCGGGGCGACGTGCGGTGCGAAAATCGCCTTGATCCCCAGCGTGTCAGCGATCTTCAGCACCTGATCGGGTTCATCGCGCAGCATATCAATCGCGAAATGCGCGGTCGGCATTGCCAGCCCGGTATCGGACAGCGCGCCCTGAAGCTCGGTCACGGCGGCGGCATTTGCGTATAGCGCGCCGTAGCCCTCGACCTGGGCATAGCCCAAGTCGGCCACCATCCGCAGGGTGTCGGCAAGCGGTGGAAAGTTGCGGGAACTGTAAAGCTGGTAGGAAAAGTCTGTCATGTGGCGGTTCCTGGGATTCTGGAGAAGTCGGGTTTATATGCGAAGTTCGGTGTCTTTGGAGAATAGCGACGCGCGGGCAGTGTCGGCTCCGATGCGCAGCCGGTCGCCGATCGCGACATGTTCCTGCCCATCAAGGCGAAAGCGAAACGGTTGCCCGGCCAGCGTTGTCCAGACCAGCGTGTCCGATCCCATCGGCTCGACAATCTCGACAGCGACATCGGCCTGATAGGGGCAGGCAGCAGCGGCGGGGCCGACGACCACATGTTCGGGGCGAAAGCCCAGCCAGGCCGCACCGCCGGTGTTTCCCGCCGCGCCGAACTGATAGCCGTCCAGCGGGATCACCTGGTCGCCGGTCCTGAATGCGTCGCCCGTCACTTCGCCTTCGAAGAAATTCATCGAGGGCGAACCGATGAAATCGGCGACGTATTTGTTGACCGGGCGGTTGTAGATCTCGTGCGGGCCGGCCAATTGCTGAATCAGCCCGCCCTTCATGATCGCGATCCGGTCGGCCAGCGTCATCGCCTCGACCTGATCGTGGGTGACATAGATCATCGTCGAATGCAGCGTCTGGTGCAGCTTTTTCAGCTCGACACGCAAATCGGCGCGCAGCTTGGCGTCAAGATTCGACAGTGGTTCGTCGAACAGGAAAACATCGACATCGCGCACCAGCGCGCGGCCAATCGCGACCCGTTGGCGCTGACCGCCCGAAAGCGCGCCGGGTTTGCGTTTCAACAAGGGTTCGATTTGCAGGATCTCGGCGGCGCGCGCGACACGGCGCGCGATTTCGTCACGTGGCACCCGGGCGTTCCTGAGACCAAAGCTCAGGTTTCCCTCGACGCTCATCTGCGGGTAAAGCGCGTAGGATTGAAACACCATGCCGATGCCGCGTTTGCTGGGTTCTTCCCAGGTGACATTCTTGCCGTTGATGAAGATCTGCCCGTCCGACACGTCCAGCAGCCCGGCGATACAGTTCAGCAACGTGGATTTGCCGCAGCCCGACGCCCCCAGCAGCACCAGGAACTCGCCCTCTTCGATGTCGAGGTTCAGGTCCTTCAGCACCTTCACGGCACCGAAATCGAGGTCGAGATTCTTGATGGTGACAGAAGTCATGCGTTCATCCCTTGACCGCGCCGGCGGCGATCCCGCGCACGAACAGCTTGCCGGACACGAAATAGATCGCCAGCGGCACCAGCCCGGTCAGCAGCGTCGCGGCCATGTTGACATTGTATTCCTTCACGCCCTGCACCGAGTTGACGATATTGTTCAGCTGCACCGTCATCGGGTAAAGATCGGGCTTGGTATAGATCACGCCAAACAGGAAATCGTTCCAGATTCCGGTGACCTGCAGGATCATTGCCACCACGAATATCGGCAGGCTCATCGGCAACATGATGCGGAAATAGATGCCCCAGAACCCGGCGCCATCGACCCGCGCGGCCTTGAACAGCTCTTCCGGGATCGAGGTGAAATAGTTGCGGAACAGCAGCGTCAGGATCGGCATGCCGAAGACCGAATGCACCAGCACCAGCCCGGTCAGCGAACCATAAAGCCCCATCTCGCGCAGGATGATGACAATCGGGTAGATCATCACCTGATAGGGGATGAACGCGCCGACGATCAGGATGGTAAAGAACAGATCCGCGCCCCTGAACCGCCAGTTCGCCAGCGCATATCCGTTGACCGAGGCGATGGCGATCGACAGCACGACTGACGGGATCAGGATGCGCACCGAGTTCCAGAAACCACGGCTGAGCCCGTCGCAGTTGAGGCCGGTGCACGCCGTGGACCAGGCCTTGACCCAGGGTTCGAACGTGATCTCGACAGGCGGCGCAAACACGTTGCCCAGCCGGATTTCCGGCATCCCCTTCAGCGAGGTGACGATCATCACGTAAAGCGGCAGCGCATAATAAAGCGCCACCAGCCCAAGCGTGCCATAGATGAATATGTTGCGCCGAGAGAACCGGGTGCGCGGTTTTGGGCCACGCGGGCCCTCCAGCGGGGCGCGTGTCGCGGGCGACGCTGCCGCGGTCGCGCTGATCATTGCCGGATCAGCCACGTTTGCGCCCCCCGAATTCAAGATAGGCCCAGGGAATGATCACCACGGCCACGGCCAGCAGCATCATCGTCGAGGCGGCAAAACCCTGCCCCAGATTCTGGTTCTGGAACATGTAGTCATAGACGTATTTCGCCGGCACTTCGGATGAAATCCCCGGCCCGCCGCTGGTTTGCGCGACCACCAGATCATAGACCCGCACGATGCCCGATGCGATGATCACCAGCGTGGTGATGAACACCGGGCGCATCATCGGGATGACGATGAAAAGATAGGTCTTCCACATCGGAATACCGTCGACCCGCGCGGCCTTCCAGATGTCTTCGTCGATGCCACGCAATCCCGCCAGCATCAGGCACATGATCAACCCGGTGCCCTGCCAGAGGCCGGCGATCAGAATGCCGTAGATCACGATGTCCTGATTATAAAGCGGATCGAAGGTAAAGCCGACGAACCCCATGCCGCGCACAATGCTCTGGATGCCGAATTCGGGGTTCAATATCCACTGCCAGACCAGTCCCGTAACGATGAAACTCAGCGCGAAAGGATACAGGATGATGGTGCGGAACGTATTCTCGAAGCGGATCTTCTGGTCAAGCAGGGCCGCGAGGACAAAGCCGATCACAAAGGACAGAACCAGCGAGCAGGCGCCATAAATGGCCAGGTTCTCGATAGAGATGATCCAGCGATTGGACGCCCACAGACGTTCGTACTGATCGAGACCGACAAAACTGCGGCTGACGATGCCGACCGGAATGTCGAAATTCAGCGCACCGTCTTTGGCAATCCATTCCGGCACCGGAATGGCGAACAGTTCATCCCATTTCAGCAGCTTCTTGGGCAGAAGTTTGGATCCGGTGAAGGAATAGATCACCGTCCACATCGAACCGCCGACAAACACCACCAGCGCGGTCAGGATCATCGGCACAGCGGCAATCTTGGCGTTCAGATTGCGCAATAACCGGATCGGACGCGCGTTTGCGGCCATCTGAATGTTTCTCCTGCCAGGGTGCGGTGCGACCCGGCCCGCGCACAAAAGGCGCGGACCAGAGCGTTTGTCAGCGATCAGTCAGCGTTGCCGACGATTTCGGCAAAGCGCGCCTGCGCATCGGCGGCCGTGATCGAGGCGTCGTTAAAGAACTCGACGAACAGATCGTTGATCTGGCCCAGACTGTCAGGCGACATCAGCTGGTTGGGATCGGGGATCACATTGCCCGCCGCCAGGATTTCCAGACCCTTCTTCATACAATCGTTGGCCGCCGAGAGATCAATATCGCCGCGTACCGGCAAAGAGCCCTTCTTGAGGTTGAAGTTCACCTGAACCTCGGGTTTCAACATCAGCGAGGCCAACTCGCCCTGGGCTGCGGTCTGCTCTTCATCGGCCAGAACCGGGAAGTAGAATGCGTCACCCCCGGTCGAGATGATCTCGTTCACGCCCAGACCCGGCAGGCAGGTATAGTCGGTTCCCGCCACCTGACCGGCGACCTGAAACTCGCCCTGCGCCCAGTCGCCCATGATCTGGCCGCCGGCCTTGCCGGTGATCACCAGGTTGGTCGCCTGGTTCCAGTCCTGAACGCTGGAATTCGCGGCCATCTTGCGTGCGTCGTCAGCGGCGGCGAAAACGCGGGCCACTTCGGCACCTGCGGCGACATCGGCGTCATGATCGCCATAGACCTTCAGGAACAGGTCCGCGCCTGCCAACGATACCATCAGCACGTTGAACGCGCCCGACGACTGCCAGGATTGTTGGCCCATAGCCAGCGGGATGATGCCCTTGGCTTCCAGGGCCGGGGCGGCGGCGACGAATTCGTCCCAACTGGTGGGCACGGCGACTCCTGCGTCGGCAAATGCCTTGTTGGACAACCATAGCCACTGCCAAGAGTGGATGTTGACCGGCACACAGTAGATGTGGCCATCCAGTGTGCAGCTGTCCAGCAGCGAACTCGGGTGAACGATATCGGCCCAGCCCTCGGCGTTGGCGATGTCGGTCAGGTCGCGCATCAGCCCGGCCTCGACCAGTTCCTCGGCCTGACGACCGTGGTTGAACTGGGTCGCGGCCATCGGATCGCCACCGGTGATGCGGGAAATCATGATCGGACGCGCGGTGCCGCCGCCCCCGGCGATCGCGCCGTCGACCCATTTGTTGCCCGTCGCGTTGAACGCCTTGGCGAACTCTGCCACCGCCGCCGCTTCGCCGCCCGATGTCCACCAATGAGTGACTTCCAGTTCTGCCGCCGACAATGACGAGGCCGCACACAGCGCCGTGGCGCCCAGCAATGTTCCTATGTGTTTCACTTGTCTTCCTCCCGGTTTTTGATCGCTTTATGGTTCATTTTCTATAACGTTATAGATCGCGCCTATAACGTTATAGATCGCAGAATCAAGCTAGATTTTTTGATTTTTCCACTGTAATCCCCGATTCGGGCGCCTTGGGTTTTCAACCCGGGATGACTGAAAATTTCATGCGGTTTCATAGGCTTGCCCGCCCTGCCATGGGGTGGAACCGCAACACCGCCGCGCTGTCCGGATCCTATGATATTCCGAATGGCGCGTCATTTTCCGGGGACGGCGCGACCGTGAAACCCAAGACCGAATCTGTCACCGATGGCCTGAAACCGGGCGAGCGGCCGACATTGAAAACCATCGCCGGGATGACCGGGCTGGCCGTGGCGACGGTGTCGCGCGCATTGAACGACGCGCCCGATATCGGCAAGGCCACCAAGGTTCTGGTGCGCGAAACCGCCGAACGCGTCGGCTATCGCCCCAACCGGGCCGGGGTGCGGCTGCGCACCGGCAAGACCAACGTGATCTCGCTGGTGTTGTCGACCGATCACGACATGATGACCCACACCTCGCGGCTGATTTCGTCGATCGCCGCAACGCTGAACAATACGCCCTACCACATGATCGTGACGCCGTATTTCGCCTCGGACGATCCGATGAAGCCGGTCCGCTATATTGTCGAGACCGGCTCTGCCGACGGAGTCATCCTGAACCAGACCACGCCGCGCGACCCAAGGGTCGAATTCCTGATGAAACACCGGTTTCCCTTTGCCACCCACGGGCGCACCGACTGGTCGGATCAGCATCCCTATTTCGACTTTGACAATGACGCCTTCGCCGGTCTCGCCGTCGCTGAACTGGTGCGGCTCGGACGGCGCAACCTGATGCTGGTCCTGCCGCCGGAATCGCAGAATTATTCCATCGAGATGCGCGGCGGTGCGGAACGCGCCGCAGTCGCACTGAACGCGCGGGTTTCGGTGCTGGCCGGGGCAAACAGCGACCGGCCCAGCGCCGCGATAGAGACCGCGGTCGGCGCGCATATGATGGCCAGCCCCGCCACCGACGGCATCCTGTGTGCGTCGCCCACGGCCTGCATGGCCGCCACGGCGGCGGTGGAAAAGCTGGGGCGCATTGTGGGCCGCGACATCGACATTGCCGCCAAAGAGGCGATCCCGTTCCTGAAACGCTTTCGCCCGCCGATCCTTGCCGTGCAGGAGGATGTCGCCAGGGCCGGGCAGTTCGTCGCCGAGGCCACGATCAAACGCATAGCCGACCCCGACGCCGACCCGATGCAGTATCTCGACATCCCGTTGTCGATAGAATGAACCCGGCGTGGCCCTGCGTTCGCGTCTGAGCGCCCCCGCGGATCAGGTCACCCGGGATACACTGCGCTAAAGCTGAACCTCTCGCATGTGCCGCTTGCATTCCCGCGGGCACTTTCCGTCCGATGTAAAGGCATCCACACCGCAAGCCTTGCATTGCCACCGCACAAGCGTTTCCCGTTGCCGTGGGTCGCGTTTCCAGCGGCATCCCGCAGTATTCCGGCGCCCGCGCAGCAACCCCAGCGCCAACCACACAAGGAACAGCGCCACCACTCCAAGCACGGCAAGTTGGATCGCCCCAACGCCGAACAGGGCAAACGCCCAATCCGTATTGTTGGTTGGCGGCTGCTGGAACTTCATGACAACCGATCCTGACTGACGAATTTGGCAGGAATCGGGCAGGAATCAGAAATGCTGCTGCCGTTTCACGGGCGGACACAGACTGGTCCGAGACACCATCCGCCCCCCGGATCCTGCAAGGATTCGCTTTGCGGCACATGCAGTGAAATTTCGAACTGGCGAAAATGGGTCCGGAAACAGGCCCGCCGCAAAACCCGCGCTAAGACAAACGCGCGAAAAACAACGGCCAAATGAGGTGAATGACGCTGAAGAGGTCTCCGGCTTCCTGCCCCTTGGTTCGCAGAAAAGGCCGGACGATCATGAATCCGGCAATCGAATGCCAACCGACCTTGCGGGTCTGCCATTGACCGACCACCCATTGACTCGGGGCACTGCGGCTGTATAAGCGCGCCACTTCCCGGTCGATCAGGCCGGGATTTTCAATTGGTGTTGGTGGTCCCCGCAAGGGGAACCCTGTCGGCCAAAGCTTCGGCGGCGGCAAAGGACAACGCCCTTCATACTGCCATCGCAGCCCGCAAAGCCGGAACCGGTTTTCGGATCAGATGCGAAGGCACTTATAAAGAAGGAGATCAGACGGTGACCAAACGCACCTCTGCCAAGCACAAACTCGACCGCCGGATGGGCGAAAACATCTGGGGTCGGCCGAAATCCCCGGTCAATCGCCGTGAATATGGCCCCGGCCAGCACGGTCAGCGCCGCAAGGGCAAGCTGTCCGACTTTGGCATCCAGCTGCGCGCCAAGCAAAAGCTGAAGGGGTACTACGGCGACCTGACCGAAAAGCAGTTCCGCCGCATCTATTCCGAGGCCGAGCGTGTCAAGGGCGACACCGGCGAGAACCTGATCGGCCTGCTGGAGCGTCGCCTCGACGCTGTCGTCTACCGTGCCAAGTTCGTGCCGACCGTGTTTGCCGCGCGCCAGTTCGTCAACCACGGCCATGTCAAGGTGAACGGCAAGCGGGTGAACATCCCCAGCTACCGTGTCAAGGAAGGCGACGTGATCGAAGTGCGCGACCGGTCCAAGCAACTGGCGCTCGTGCTCGAAGCCGCCGGTCTGCCGGAACGTGACGTGCCCGATTACATCGAGGCGGATCACTCCAAGATGACAGCCGTTTTCACCCGCACGCCCAGCCTGGGCGATGTGCCCTACCCGGTGATGATGGAACCGAATCTGGTCGTGGAATACTACGCCAAGAACTAAGCGGCTCACTCCCCGCTTCTCTGCAAAAGCCCGTCGCGCATTTCGCGGCGGGCTTTTTCGTGAACGAAGCTTTTGCCAATTCCCCGCCGCGATCCCCCGACGACACCGCGTGCAAGCGACCGGCGTCTGTGTTTTCAAGCGATGCAAATGCCCCGGTCCGGCGCGATGACCCACAGCTCCGGTCGTCTCAACCCCGGTTGGAATTTGCCACCAACGGCGTACTGGTCACCGGCGCTGGCTGTCGCTAGAAGGGGCCGGAACAGGGATCCGTACCAATGACTTCGACGATAACACCCCAGCCCGGCATCATGGACATCGCACTTTACCAGGGCGGGCAATCGTCGCTGCCCGGGCGCGACGATGTGGTCAAACTGTCGTCGAACGAAAACCCGTTCGGCACCAGCGACAAGGCGCTGGAGGCCTATCAGCGCGCCTCGCGCCAGTTGCACCGCTATCCCAACACCGATCATCTGTCGCTGCGCACCGCCATCGCAGAGGTCCACGGGCTGGATCCGCAGCGCATCATCTGCGGTGTCGGATCGGACGAGATCATCCATTTCCTGTGCCAGTGCTATGCCGGCCCCGGCGACGAGGTGCTGCACACCGAGCACGGCTTTGCCATGTACCGCATTTCGGCGCTGGCGGCGGGGGCAACCCCGGTCGAGGCGCGCGAACGCGAACGGGTGACGGATGTCGACGCGCTGCTTGCGGCCTGCACGGAGCGCACCAGACTGGTGTTCATCGCCAACCCCAACAATCCCACCGGCACGATGGTCGGCGGCAATGAACTGGCGCGGCTGGCGGATGGGCTGCCCGGCAGCGCGCTGCTGGTGCTGGATGGCGCCTATGCCGAATTCGTCGACGGTTATGACGGTGGCGCGGCGCTGATCGACGGGCGAGAAAATGTCTTCATGACCCGGACCTTCAGCAAGCTTTACGGGCTGGGCGGGCTGCGGATCGGCTGGGGCTACGGGCCGCAGCCGATCGTCGACATGCTGAACCGCATCCGCGGGCCGTTCAACCTCAGCCAGGTCCAGATGGACACAGCCGAAGCCGCCGTGCGTGACCGTGAATTTGCCGCAAGATGCACGGCCGAGAACAAGCGCATGCGCGCCTGGCTGGCAGAGGCGCTGGCGGAAATCGGGGTGCCCTCGGACACGTCCTGCGCCAATTTCATCCTTGCCCGCTTCGCCGATACCGCAGAGGCACAGGCCTGCGATGCCTGGCTGAAAGAGGCCGGAATCCTGGTGCGGCAGGTGGCGGGCTACAAACTGCCGAATTGCCTTCGCATTACGGTCGGGGACGAGGCCTCGTGCCGGCGCGTCGCGCATGCCGTCCGCAATTTCAAGGACAACCGCGAATGAGCGTGATTTACCAGAAGGTTGCGCTGATCGGGCTGGGGCTGATCGCCGGATCAATCTCGCTGGCGGCGCGCAGATCCGGGCTGGTGGGGCAGATTTCCGGCACCGCGCGATCCGCCGAAACCCGGGCAATCGCCAAAGAAATCGGCCTGTGCGACGTGGTCACCGAAACCGCGGCAGAAGCGGTCCGGGACGCCGACCTTGTGGTGCTGGCCGTGCCGGTCGGCGTGATGGGGCAGATTGCCCAGGACATCGCGCCGCACCTGAAACCCGGCGCAACCGTGACCGATGTCGGCTCGGTCAAGCAGCATGTCGTGCAAGAGGTCGGCGTGCACATGCCCGACAATGTGCATTTCATCCCGGGCCACCCGCTTGCGGGAACCGAACATTCCGGCCCGAGATCCGGCTTTGCCGGGCTGTTCGAACATCGCTGGTGCCTGCTGATCCCGGGCGAAGACACCGATGCTGCGGCACTGTCGCGGCTGCGCGCCTTCTGGGAAGGCATGGGGGCCTATGTCGATGTAATGGACGCCGAACACCATGATCTGGTGCTTGCCGTGACCAGCCACGCCCCGCATCTGATCGCCTACACGATGGTCGGGGTCGCGGACGATCTGCGCCGGGTCACTGACAGCGAGGTGATCCAGTATTCCGCCGCCGGGTTCCGCGACTTCACCCGCATCGCCGCCAGCGATCCGACCATGTGGCGCGACGTGTTCCTGACCAACAAGGACGCGACACTGGAAATTCTGGGGCGCTTCACAGAGGAATTGTTCGCCCTGCAACGGGCCATCCGAACCGGCGACGGCGATCACCTGTTTGACTATTTCACCCGCACCCGGGCGATCCGCCGCGGGATCATCGAGGCCGGGCAAGATACCGATGCCCCCGATTTTGGACGCAAGGCAGTGAAGGAATGAAACGGCATCCCGCAATCCTGCTGGCGCTTCTGCTGCTTGTCGCCAGCCAACCTGTGCTGGCCAAGGCTCCGTCAAGATCGATGCGCCCCGACATGCGCCCGGAAACGTCAGCGCCGGCGAACCCGGCCGTGCGGAAAATCTTTGGCCCGTCGATTGTCGCCGCGCTGCTGCCGCGCCCGCGTCCGGTGACGGCCCCGAAACCGGCGCGCGTGGTCCTGTCCACCGCCGGCGCGGCGGTGCACCTGTCGCAGCGGCCCAGCGCCCGCCCCGCCAACTTTAGCCGCAACGTGGTGCGTGCCGCAGTCCGCTCGAAGCCCGCCAAACCGGTGCCGACCAGTCGCGCCGGGTCGGTCTGCGGCGACAAGACGATCAGGGGGCAGACACTGTCGCCAATCGCGGGCCGCCTGCGCGGCTGCGGGGTTTCGGCGCCGGTAAAGATCACGTCGATTGACGGCGTGGCGCTGACCCAACCGGCGACGGTGAATTGCGACACGGCCAGGGCCCTGAAGAAATGGGTGAAGAACACGGTCAAGCCGACCGTGGGCAAACTGGGCGGCGGCGTGGTATCCTTGCGTGTGGTGGCGCATTATTCCTGCCGGACGCGCAACAACCAGCCGGGGGCGAAAATATCCGAACACGGGCGCGGCAATGCCATCGACATCGCGGCAATCAACCTGAAGAACGGCGTATCGCTGGCGGTGCTGAAGGGATGGCGCGACAAGACGCAGGGACCGATCCTGAAAAAGGTCCATGCCCGGGCCTGCGGCACATTCGGCACCGTGCTGGGCCCGAATTCCGACCGGTTCCATCAGGATCATTTGCACCTCGACGTGGCGCGGCATCGCGGCGGAGCGTACTGCCGCTAAAGCACGATCCGGAAAACCGGCACCGGTTTTCGGCGCGAATTGCCCCGGCGCACCAGAACAGCGCCACTGAACCACATCGAATGAATGCCGCTCCAAAAGCCGCCTCCCGATTCAGGAACTGGTAACCTTTCCGCCTTCCTGGGCCGTAGTTCAATAAAGGTATCGTTATTTCACAACATGTTACCGGAATCCCGGATTTCCGGAAAACCGGATACCCGCTCGATGCGGTGTGCCTGCTGCGGCTATCGCAGCCTCAGTGGCGGCAGGCTGCCCAGCGGGATCGGCCCAAGGGATACCTGCCCGTCCCTGAAGGTCAGCGACGCATCGACCGTCTCGGGTGACCCCGCCTGCAGCTTCAGCCCCGATTCCAGCGGGCCTTCCAGACGCTCTGGTATCCAGCCCAGGGCGACAGCAATCTGCAACATCTCGCGCCAGTTGCGCGCCCTGATCGCAATGCTGCCGCTGGCCAACCCGGCGCGGTTCAGCGTCAGATTTCCGGACGCCCGCAAATCCAGTTGGCCCCATTTTGCCTGCAACATTCTCAGGTCGATCGTGGTGATCGCGGGTCGGCGCGTTTCGATCGCGGCGCGGTCCCAGGGCGCGTCAAATCCGACTGTCGCGTCGATCTTCAGTTGCTGGAAAATCGCCGGCGCGGCGCCGGTCTCTGCCAATTGCGCCAGGGCGGGGCTGGCGGCGTGCAGGTCCGTCACCTCGAAAGCGATATCGACCGCGTTCTCGGCTTCGCTATTGCGGCGGGTGGCCAGCAGACCGGATTTCATCGCGCTGCTCCAGCCCTCCGAGGAAACCAGCGCCACGCCGCCGAACACGACCGAGGATCGCTCGATCTGGTACTCTGTCCCCGGTTTGAACACGAAACTGCCGCGCGCGTCATCGGACGTGATCGTCAGCCGTTGGTGCGAAGAGGTCAGCGTTTGCCTGTCGGGCCAGACAGCGATGACGTGATCGGGCCGATAGCTTAACCGGAACAACTGAAGGAACGGCGCCGACCAGACCACGCCGGTTGCCGGATCCGCCAGTTCCAGATCGGTGATCGTGGTGTCGAACCGGTTCGGAAAACCGTGCGTTTCGACACCGGCATGACTGGCGACCCAGCCCTGACGCCCACGCTCGTCAAGCCAGCCGCGCAGGCCGGATTCGACGCCCCGCGACCCGATCAGCCAATAGCCAGACCACAGGCCCGCCGCCGCCAGAACAATCGCGATCAGACTTCGCATTTTCAACCCTTTGACGCTGCCGAACGCCTATGATTATAAGGCACGGTTTCGAAAGGACAGTGCAATGCAAAACCCGCCTCTCTGGGTGTTCGGATATGGCTCGCTGATGTGGAATCCGGGCTTTGCGTATACCGAACGCGTGCTGGCGACGCTGCCCGGCTATGCGCGCACGTTCTGCATGCGCTCGATCCATCACCGGGGCACGCCAGAGGCTCCGGGGCTGGTGCTGGCGCTCGATGCCGCATCCGGTGCAAGTTGTCAGGGGCTGGCCTTCGCCGTCGCCCCCGAGATCGCCCAGCCGACGCTGGACTATCTGCGCGAACGCGAACTGATCTCCTCCGCCTACCTGGAAAAGGTACTGCCGCTGGATCTGGCCGACGGGCGCCAGGTGCAGGCGGTGGCCTATGTCGTCGATACCGACCATGTGCAGTATTGCGGCGGCGTTCCGCTGCACGAACAGGCCGATGTCATTGCCCGCGCGGTCGGCGGACGCGGGCCGAACACCGAATATCTGTTCAATACCGCGGATCATCTGCATGCGCTGGGCATAGCCGACGATGAACTGACCTGGCTGGCAGAAAAGGTACGCCAGTTGACGAAATAACGTAGAAAAACAAGGGGTGTTGGCACTGGCAGCAACACCGCCTATCTTATCCGCAACCAAAGAAGGTCAGGACACGTCCAGATGGACCAGCCGGATCGCGAGGTCGAGCCGTATTTCACCTACCCGACGCGCCAGTTCTTCTGGATTGGTGCGGCGCTGGCTGTGTTCGCCGCGTGCACCTATCTGCTGCTGCCGACCGTCGCGCCGGTGGTTCTGGCAAACCTTTGGCTGAACGGGTTCATCCTTGGGGTTTTCGTGATCGGGGTTCTCGCCTGTTTCTGGCAGGTCTGGATGCTGCGGTCGTCGGTAAACTGGATCGTCGGATTCACCCGGGCAACCGAGGGCCATACAGAACTCCAGCCGCCGCGGCTGCTGGCGCCGCTGGCGGCGTTGCTGCGCACCCGCGGCGCGCGGATGCAGATCAGCTCTGCTTCGGCGCGCTCGATCCTTGATTCGGTCGCCACGCGTATCGACGAGTTGCGCGATATCACGCGGTACATTGTCAACCTGCTGATTTTCCTGGGACTTCTGGGAACATTCTACGGACTGGCAACCACGGTGCCGGCATTGGTGGAAACCATTCGCTCGCTTGCGCCACAAGAGGGCGAGCCGGGGATCAACGTGTTCAACCGCCTGATGACCGGGCTCGAGGCCCAGCTGGATGGCATGGGCGTGGCGTTTTCGTCCTCGCTTCTGGGGCTGGCGGGGTCGCTGGTCGTCGGGTTGCTGGAACTGTTCGCCGGACACGGCCAGAACCGGTTCTACCGCGAGCTGGAAGAATGGCTGTCCACCATCACCCGGCTCGGATTCTCGACCGGCGATGGTGATGGCGTCGGCAGCAGCGATCAGGGCGCGATGGTCGCGGTGCTGGATCACATGGCCGAACAGATGGAGTCGCTGCACGCGATCTACACCCAATCCGACATCAGCCGGGCAATGGTCGACGAACAGCTGGGCAATCTGGCGACCTCCATCAGCCAGATGACCGCGCGCATGGATGTCGACGACAAGGGCACCGCCGTGCTGGAACGCATCGCCGAAGGCCAGATGCAGCTTGTCCGGCTGATGGAAGAACAGGTCAACCTGGGCCCGGCGCATGTCGATGCCGAAAGCCGGATGCGGCTGCGCTCGATCGACGTGCAGATGTTGCGCATCCTCGAAGAAATGGCGGCCGGGCGTCAGGAAACCACGTCCGACCTGCGCACCGATATCGCGGCGCTGACGCGGGCCGTGCGCCTGCTGGCCCGCGACGGAACGCCTGCCGGCGTGCGCCGGGGGTAGGGCATGTCGCTGACCCGTCGATCCGTGCAACGCATGTCGGGCAATATCTGGCCCGGATTTGTCGATGCCATGACCGGCCTGCTTCTGGTGCTGATGTTCGTGCTGACAATCTTCATGATCGTGCAATTCGTGCTGCGCGAGACGATCTCCGGGCAGGAAAGCGAACTGGACGAGCTTGGCCTTGAAATCGACGCGCTGGCCAATGCGCTTGGGCTGGAACAGCGGCGCGCGTTCGAACTGGACACCGAACTGGGCAATCTGAACGCGACGCTGAACCAGGCCCGCGCGACAGAGGCGGCGCAGGCGGCCCTGATCGCCTCGTTGCAGGCGCAGACGGCCGAACAGCAGTCGGAACTCACCAGCCAGACCGCACAGATCGCCAGTTTCGAAAGTCAGGTCGCCTCGCTTCTGGCACAGCGCGACGATGCGCGCGCGCAGGGCACCGCGCTTTCGGCGGATCTCGAAACGCTGCGGGGCCGGAACACCGAACTCATCGACCGGCAGGAGGCGCTGCAACTGGCGCTGGCACAGGCCCGCAGCGAAATCGACGAACAGGCCGAGGCCGCCCGTGTGGCCGCCGCCCGGCGCGAAGCGTTGCTGGCGCTGGTCAGCGATCTGCGCAGCCGCGTGGCGTCGCGCGACGTATCGCTGGCCGACACGCTGGCGCAACTGGATGGCAGCGCCACCGAAAACGCCGCGCTGAACGAACGGCTGGCGCGGTTGCAGGCGTCGCTGTCCGATGTGACCGCTGCACGCCAGGCGGCGCTGGCCGAAGGCGAAGATCTGCGCGCACAAATCCTGTCGCTTCAGGCCTCATTGGCGCGGGAGTCCGGGCAAAAGCAGGACGTGCTGGCGCGTCTGGCCGAATTGCGCGAAAGTCTCGTCGCCACCAGGACAGAGCTTGACGCCGCCGCTGCCCGCGAACAATCCAGCGCCGCCGAACGCGAAACCATGCTGGCCAGACTGGCCCGGCTGGAACAGTCGCTTGCGGCATTCGAAACCACCAAGGCAGAGCTTGCCGAAACCAGCGCGGCAGCGGACGCGCTGCGCGTGCTGGTGGCCAAGAACGAATCCGCGCTCAGCACCCAGCAGGCACTGGCGCTGGCGCTTCAGGCACAGTTGAAATCCAGCGGCGCGGCACTGGCCGAAGGCGCCGCCCAGACCGACGCGCTGCGGGCAAGGTTGCAGGCATCCGAAACCGCCGTGGCCGATGCCGCGGCGCAAATTGAAACACTTCGCGCGCAACTGCAAACCACCCGCACCGCGCTCGGCGACGAACAGGCCCGCGCCGCCGATCTGGTCAGCCAGTTGCAGGCCACCGGCGACAGTCTGGCAGGCGAACAGGCGGATGCCGCGGACCTGCGCGCGCAATTGGCGGCCACGTCCAGCGCCCTGGAGGCGGAACAGGCCCGCGCCGACGCCCTGCGTTCAGACCTGCAAACGGCGGGCAACGCGCTGGCGTCCGAGCAGGCCCGGACGGCGACGCTGCGCGCCGAGTTGCAGACGACGAATGCGACGTTGACATCGCAGCAGGCGCTGGCGGCGGAATTGCAGGCCCGGCTGGACAACAATCTGGCGGCGATGAGCGCTGAACAGCGCGACCGGCTGGCCGAGCAGGCGGTGATGGCGGCGCTGCGCGACCAGCTGGCGCAATCCCGGACCGCCCTGTCGCAAGAACAGGCAACGCTGCTGACCGAGCGTGCGACGCTGGCGGCCCTGCAAACCCGGATAAAGGAATCCGATGCCGCGCTGTCGGCGGAACAGACCGCGCGGCTTGCCGAACAGGCGGCGGCGGAATCGCTGCGGATGCGGCTGGCCAA
The DNA here is from genome assembly GCA_022340385.1 of Rhodobacter sp. Taxonomy (GTDB): domain Bacteria; phylum Pseudomonadota; class Alphaproteobacteria; order Rhodobacterales; family Rhodobacteraceae; genus CALGTJ01. Next base: position 2,236 of record JAJDOB010000016.1, on the reverse strand, counting down.
TCTGGAATCGGCGTATAACGAAACCGATGCGAACCGGTTGGCGCAGATGGCCGCCGCCGAGGATCTGCGCCGGCGTCTTGCGGCGATGGAAACCGAAATGAGCGATGGCGCCGCCGCGCTGCTGGCAGAACAGGCCGCGCTGGAAGACCTGCGCCGGCGCATGGCCGGGGTCGAGCAGGATCTGAGCGATGCCGAGGCCGCGCGCCTGGCAGAATCCGCCGCCGCCGCCGAATTGCGCGACCGGCTGGCCGGGGCGCAAGAGGATTTGTCGGATGCCGAGGCCGCGCGGCTGGCCGAACGCGCTGCGGCAGAGGCGCTGCGCGTGCAACTGGAATCGGCGCAGGGCGCCCTGACCGAGGCTGAAACCCGGCGCCTGGCCGATGCCGCCGCCGCCGAGGCATTGCGCGCGCGGCTTCAGAATTCGGATTCCGCCCTGACGGCAATGCAGCTTGCGCTCGAGGAACAGCGCAAGAAGGCCGAGGACACCCTGACCTTGCTGGCTGCCGCCCGCGCCGCAGAGAAAGACCTCAACGACAGGCTGGCGGCGGTGTTGCTGGAACGGTCGCAACTTCAAAGCGAACTGATCAATACGCAGGATGTTCTGGCCAACGCGATTGCCGAGGCCGACGCCCTGCGCGGGTCGGTCGGCGACGAAGAGGAACTGCGCCAGCGCCTGACGGCAGCGCTTGCGGCCAAGGCGCAGGCAGAGCTTGCCGGCGAACGCGCGCTGAGCGAGGCCGAACAGCGCGCCGCCCTGCTGGCGACCGCGCAATCGGCCCTGAACCAGGAAGAGGCGAAATCAGCCGAAAGCCTGCGCAAGGTCGAGGCGCTGACCCAAAGCGTGGCCGCGCTGGAATCCCGGCTCGGGACTTTGCAGGCGCTGCTGGACACCGCCGCCGAACAGGACAGGACCGCCAAGGTCCAGATCGACGCGCTGGGCAGCCAGCTGAACACCGCGCTGGCGCGGGTGGCGGCAGAGGAACGCGCGCGCGCCCGGCTCGAAGAAGAAAAGCGCATCCGCCTGGAAGAACAGGCCAGGCAACTCGAAGCCTATCGGTCAGAATTCTTCGGCAGGCTCAGCGCCGTGCTGGCGGACCGCGAAGGCGTGCGTATCGTCGGCGACCGGTTCGTGTTCTCGTCCGAGGTGCTGTTCGACATCGGCGAGGTCGACCTCGCCCCGGAGGGGCGCGAACAGATCGAACGCGTGGTGCGGATACTGGCCGAGGTCGCCGACGACATCCCGCCGGAAATCGACTGGGTGATCCGGGTCGACGGGCATACCGATGACGTGCCCTTCTCCAGCCCGGGGAAATACAGCGACAACTGGGAACTGAGCCTCGGGCGGGCGCTGTCGGTGGTTCGGTTCATGACCGATGAACTGGGCTTTCCACCCGACCGGATCGCCGCGACCGGGTTTGGCGAATACCAGCCGGTGAACCCCGGCACCACACCCGAGGCCCGCGCGCAGAACCGGCGGATCGAGTTGAAACTGACAGAGAAATAAGGCCGCGATCAGTCGCGGATCGTGACGGTATTCGTCTGCCGGTCGATCTCTTGGCCGTTCCGGATCAGGCGGACGATTCCGGTGTATGGGCCGGCGGTCCAGGGCGCGGCCCCGCGCTTGCGACCGGTGGCGCGGAACAGGCGGGCCTGCGTCCGGTCAAGCTGAAATGTCCGGCTCAGAACCGTACCGGTTTCGCCGGTGATGTCGAACCGCAGGAGATCGCCCGGCCGGCTGCCGAACATATGGCCCCACAGCACCAGCGCGGGCGCGGTGGCGGGCAGGCTGTCGCGATGCGCGGTTCCGGATTTGATCTGCCGGAACTCGGGCACCTCGGCGGCAAATCCGGCGGCGATCAGCCCGCCGGGCAAATAGGGCACCGGAACCGACCACAGCGTTTCACCGGTCTCGCCGCAGGTTGCGGCCTCGCCGGGCTGAAACGGGTCAACCACCTGGCCATCGTGATGTACCGAGACATGCAGATGCTCGAATTCGGTCTTGCCGCTCAGCCCGACCTGCCCGATTGGCGTGCCGGCGGCGACGCTGTCGCCCGACCGCACCAGAACGCTGTCGCGCCTGAGATGGCAATAGCGCGTCTGCCAGCCGCCTGCGTGGTCGATGATCACCGCATTGCCGCAGGACCGGTCGGTCAGGTCGGGGGCGTCGGGATCGGTGAACGGGATGTCTGGCATACCGTCCCGCATCGCGCGCACCACGCCCGGCGCGGCGGCGCGC
>JAJDOB010000305.1 GCA_022340385.1 Rhodobacter sp. | reverse complement strand
CTGCCGCAAGACATCGACGCGGCGATGGAGAGCTTCGGCTTTGCCATGGGGATCTACAAGGTGCAGGACATGAGCGGGCTTGATATTGCCTGGGCGCAGCGCAAGGCGCGTGCGGCGGCCCGGCCTGCCGCGGAACGCTATGCCCACATTGCCGACCGCCTTTGCAAAGCTGGTCGGCTGGGGCGAAAGACGGGCAAGGGCTGGTACGACTATGCCAGTGGTGCGGCTGCGATCGACCCTGAGGTGCAGCAGATCATCGAAGAGGAAAGCGCCAAGGCCGGGCGGACCCGCCGCAGCTTTTCGGCGGACGAGATCATGCAGCGGATCCTGAGCGTGATGCAATCCGAGGGGCAGGCGATCCTGAACGAGGGAATCGCAGAAAGCGCGGCGGATATCGACGTGGTGATGGTGCTGGGTTACGGCTTTCCGCGCCACAAGGGCGGGCCAATGTTCATGGCCCGCGCCTGAGCGTCACGACTTCGGTGCGGCTTGCGGAAAGCGGCGCGCGAAGATGCCTTCGGCGATGCGGTTCTTGAGGATCTCGATCGACCCGCCGGCGATCATCCAGCCGCGGGTGCGGCGCAGACAATATTGCGCCGTGCTGTCCTCGGAAAAGCCCATGCCGCCCATGATCTGCAACGCCTCGTTGGCGGCAAAGAACCCCGCTTCGTTGCAGGCCAGCTTGGCCAGCGCGGTGTCATGGGCATCGGGCAGGCCGTCGCCCGCGTTCACGGCGGCGCGCATCAGCAACAGCTGCGCGGATTCCAGCTTCAGCGACATCTCGGCGAATTTCCATTGCAGGCCCTGGAATTCGCAAAGCGCCCGGCCAAACTGCTTGCGCTCGGCCGCGTGATCACGGGCGAGGTTGAAGGCGTGCCGCCCGACCGCCACGGCGCGCGCGGCATTGCCCAGCCGTTCGACGTTGAACCCGGCCATCTGCTTGCGAAAGCCGCCCGGGCCAAGCACGACATTGCCAGCCGGAATGCGGACGTTGTCAAAGTAAAGCTGCGACCAGTCCTCGCCGTTCATGAAGGCCGAGGGCTGGCCAATGGTGAACCCCGGCGTGCCCTTTTCGATCAGGACGGACCCTATGCCCTCGAGGCCGGGGCCGAAGCGGACGTAGACCAGAAACACCTCCGCCTCGCTGCTGTGGGTGCCGAATATCTTGGTCCCGTTGATGAGGTAGTCATCGCCATCCGGCGTTGCCGAGGTGGTCATCTCGGTCGCCGCCGACCCTGCCTGCGGTTCGGTCATCCCAAGCGAGATCACGGCGCGGCCCTCAAGGATCGGGGTCAGAAAGCGCGCCTTTTGATCGGCGGTGCCATATTCGGCAAAGGTGCGCACGGGTCCGAAATTTCCGGCCTGGATCACATCGCCACTGCGCGGGCAGGCCTCGGCCACGGTCTGGATAGCGATGAGCGCGTCGACGAGACTGCCGCCGATGCCGCCGTCCGCTTCGGGCAGGGGGATGCCCATCAGGCCAAGCTCGGCCATGCGTTTGGCGATGTCCCAGGGATAGCCGGGTGCGCGGGCGCGAATCGCAGCGCCGGGCGCCAGTTCGGTGCGGGCAAACCGGGCGACGCTGTCGTGGAACATCTGCTGATCTTCGGTCATCTCGAAATTCATGTCGGGATCCTCTTTTCGGGGTCAGCTTGCAACTAAACCTGATTGGAGATTTGTTGGACTAGCGATTCGTGGGGTAAGGCAAATCTCAGGTTATGGAAAAGGGTCTGTCACGGTTGCCGCTGAACCCGATGCGGGTCTTTGCCGTCGCCTCGCGTCACCGGACATTCACCGCCGCCGCGCAGGAACTGGGGGTGACCCAGGTGGCGATCAGCCGACAGATCGCACTGCTGGAGGATTACCTCGGCGTGCAGCTTTATGACCGTGACGGACGGTCCGCCAGGCTGACCGATATCGGCCGTGCCTTTGGTCAGGAGATCGCAGAGCATTTCGACGGGCTGGAAACGGCCACGGCGCGGCTACTGGATCTGGAAAAGGCCAACACGCTGCACCTGCGGGTCTATCCCAGCGTGGCGCATTTCTGGTTGCTCCCAAGGCTGGCGCGGTTCACCGACCAGCATCCAGGGCTGCGGGTTCGGATGGACACGCGCGTGACGCCGCTGGATTTTCGCGGCACGCAGCTTGATGTCGCGATCCAGCTGGGCACCGGACCGTGGCGCGAGGCGCGGTCGCGCGTGCTGTTCGAAGAGCGGGTGGATGTGGTTTGTGCCCCGGAATATTCCGCGCGGCTGGGACCATTCGCCAAAGTCCAGGACGTTGCACGCGGCGCGTTGCTGCATTCCCGCTACCGCCGCCGCGCGTGGGAGACCTGGGCGGCGCAGCAGAATGTGGGGATCGACCATCTGACCGGGATCGAATACGACTCTTCGCTGCTGACCTACAGCGCGGCGGCGCAGGGCTTTGGGCTGGCGATCGGACAGGTCGATCTGCTGGCGGGGGAACTTGCAGCAGGACGGCTGGTGGCGCCGCTGGATCAGCCGATTCTGACCGGGCAGGCGTTTCACGTTGTTTGGCCCACGACCCTGTCGGTGAGCACCAAGACCCGCAGATTCATCGACTGGCTGCTGAAGGAATCGGGGCAAAGCCCGGAATTTTTCCGCAAGCTCGGCTGAAAGTTGTCCGTAACATATTAAATAAAATGGGAAATTATCTGCCCAAAGCGATGTGATGCTGTGGGCTAACCAAAGCTCAGTTCACCTTGGCCCCCGTTGTCCTGTTTGTATGGCCACGGAGGAGACTCTGCGCGGGGACCGGGTTCCAGCTGCGGATCGAGGAGGACCAAATGGACCATGATTTGAGTGAAACCAGAGGCTGGCGTGCGCGTTTCGACGTGTTGCGCGGGGCATCGCCGGTGATCGACCTGATCGGTTGCGCCGTGCTTTTTGCAATCTTCTGGGTCTACCTTAGCTCGGCTCTGGCGCTGCCGGCGCCCTTGAACAATGTCGATATCGGGGCTGGCGGATTCCCGCGCCTGTTGGCCATAGCCACCCTGATCGCGATCGTCGCGATGGCGGCAAGTGCGCTTTACCGGTTGCTGGACAGCGTGCCTGTCAGCTGGGTTTCCGTGCGCCGCCCGGTAAACGTCGCGATAACCGTGGTGATTCTGATCATCCAGTCGATCTATTTCGAACAGCTCGGCATGCTGGTCAGCGTGCTGGTGTTCAGCGTGGCCACGATGGCCGCCTGCGGAGAGCGGCGGATTCTGCACCTGATCGGGGTGCCGCTCGCGCTGGCGGCCTTCATCTACACCGTCTTCGTGCTCGCCCTGCACGTCAATCTGCCCTGAGGAGGCCCCGGTCATGCTTGCCAATCTCGCACTAGGCTTTTCCGCTTTCGCTGATCCGATGGTCTGGGGCGCGCTCGTTTTCGGCGCACTGGTCGGATATCTGATCGGCGCCATTCCGGGCCTCGGGCCCAGCCTTGGGGTCGCGCTGCTGATCCCGTTCACCTATGGCGTCGATCCGGTCGTGTCGATCGTCGGTCTGGTCGCGCTTTACGCGGCGGCGGAATACGGCGGGGCGATCACCGCTGTGCTGATCAACTCGCCCGGAACGGCGGCCGCTGTCGCCACCGCCTGGGACGGCTATCCGCTGACCCAGCAGGGACGCGCCGGAGAGGCTTTGACCGTGTCGATCGTCTCGTCCGGTGTGGGCATCTTTGTCTCGACCGGCCTGCTGATCCTGACCGCCGTGCCGCTGTCGGAATTCGCGTTGAACTTTGGCCCCGGAGAGTATTTCGGTCTGGCGCTTGTCGGCCTTAGCCTTGTGGCCGGCCTGTCCGATGGTTCGCCCATCAAGGGCATGGTCGCGATGGGCATCGGTCTGGCCATGGCCACCATTGGTCTGGACGTTCAGATCGGCGTGCCGCGCTTTACCGGCGGCAACTACGAGTTGTTCGAAGGCCTGCCGCTGGTGCCGGTTCTGTTGGGTCTCTACGCCCTATCCGAGGTCCTGTTCATGATCGAGGACGGCGCGTCGGCCAAGATCAAGAGTGCCGCGGTCGGCGGCCTGACGTCGGTTCCGTATTTCGCGCTCAAGGGGCTCAAGACGGTGATCCTGCGCAGCTCGATCCTGGGCTATGTCATCGGCGTCATTCCCGGCGCAGGCGCTTCGATCGCGTCCTTCGTGTCCTATGCCGTGACCAAGCGGTTCTCGAAAACACCAGAGCTTTTCGGCAAGGGATCGCTGGAAGGTGTGGCCTCGTCCGAGGCGGCCAACAACTCGGCCGTGGCCGGTGCCATGGCGCCGCTGCTGGCGCTGGGTATTCCGGGTTCGGCCACCACCGCCGTCATGATTGGCGCGCTGATGGTGCAGGGCATCCAGCCCGGGCCGCTGCTGTTCACCCGCTCGCCCGAGATCCCCTATACCGTCTTCGCCTCGCTTTGGGTCGGTGTTCCGGTGATGATCTTCATCGGTCTGGCAGGTGCCCGTGTCTGGGCGCAGGTTGCCAACATCCCGCGACCCGCGATTGCGGCCATCGTTGCCGGGATCTGCTTTGTCGGGGCCTATTCGTCGGAAACCACCATGTTCCCGGTCCACGTCATGACTGTCTGCGGGATCCTGGGCTACGTGTTGCGCAAGCTGGGCGTTCCTCTTGCACCGATCATCCTTGCGATGGTTCTGGGCGAGATGATGGAAACCAACTTCCGGCGGGCGCTGATCTCGAACAAGGGCGAGTGGGACATCTTCTACACCTCGCCGCTGACCGTGCTGCTGTTGGTGATTGCGTTCCTGGCCTTCGCCCTGCCCGGGATCGCCGCGATGCGCGCCAGAAAAGCGCGGGCTGCAACGGCCTGAACCAAAATACAGGCGGTTTGACCAATCAAAAGGTTCGGATCGCCTGATCAACCCTCAGTTCACTGAGGACCCGAAATCACTAAAACTGTGGGCAGAGGACCATCGGTCCCCACCAGAATGCTAAGGGAGGAAACCAAGCATGACATTCCTGAATTTCAAATCCACGGCCATCGGCCTTGTCGGCGCCGCCGCCTTTGCCATCGGCCTGTCCGGCCCTGCGATGGCACAGGACACATGGCAGCCGACAGGCCCGGTGAACTTTGTCCTGCACACCAAGCCCGGCGGCGGTGTGGACGTGTTCAGCCGCACGCTCGCCAAAGAGCTCGAGCCGATCATCAACCAGACCATCGTCGTTGTGAACACCCCCGGTGGCGGCGGCGCGTCGCAGATGGCCAAGGTCCGCGCGGCCAAGCCCGACGGACTGACCCTGGGCGTCAACACCGTGACCCACTTTACCGGCATGCTGACCAACCTGCGCGGCACGTTTTCACCCGACGATTTCGAGTGGATCGCCCTGGCGCAGGAAGATCCGATCATGTTCTTCGTGTCCAAAGAGTCCGAACTGAACGACATGAAGGATCTGGTCGCTCTGGCCAAGGAAAACGGCGGTGAGGTCAACATCGGCGGCTTCGGCCCGGTCGGATCCATGCAGAACATCGGCATGACCATGCTCGAGGAATCCGCAGGCGTGAAATTCAACTGGGTCGCGTTCGAATCCACGCCCGACATCATCGCCGCCGTTCTGGGCGGGCACGTCGATGTGGGTGTGTCCAACCTCGGGCCGGCGCTGACCTTCTTTGAGGCCGACCGCCTGAAAGGCCTGGGCGTTCTGGGCGAAAAGCGCCTGAAGACGCTGCCGGATATGCAGACCTTTGGCGAGCAAGGCTTTGAAGTCGACACCAGCTGGATCCAGGTCCGTGGCGTGTTTGGTCCCAAGGGCATGCCGCTGGAACTGCAGCAACAGATCGCCGATGCGATTCACAAGGCGATGGCTGCTGATAGCTATCAGACCTATGCCCGCGCCGCGGGTGTCGAGGACAGCGATTACGGCCCCGAGAAGTACGCCGTTTTCGTCAAGAACCTGACCAAGGTTGCCGAGGCTCAGCTTGCCGCTGCTGGCCTGATCGCTAACTGATCGCCCTTTCCCTGTCCGGCCCGCGCCGGGCAGGGGACATCCCACCGACCAAGAGTCCAACGGAGTGAGGCCGATGAACGGTGCATTTACAGGATTGCGGGTGGTAGACACGACACATGTGCTTGCCGGGCCCTTTGCCAGTTACCAGCTTGCACTGCTCGGCGCCGAAGTGATCAAGGTCGAATCCCCCTCCGATCCGGATCAGGCAAGGTTTCAGGGGTCAGATCGGGGTCTTGTCGGGATGGGCATGGGAACCGCGTTCCTGTCACAGGGCGCTGGCAAGAAAACACTCGCACTCGATCTCAAGACGGATGGCGGGCGTGACGCGATGCTGCGGTTGCTGGCGACCGCGGATGTATTTGTCGAAAACTACCGCCCCGGCGCCTTCGACGCACTGGGCCTTGGTCATGACGCGGTCGCGAAGATCAATCCGAAGCTGATCTATTGCTCTATCTCCGCCTTTGGGGCCACTGGCCCGCGCCGCCAGCAAACCGGCTATGACAATGTCATTCAGGCCTTTTCCGGCATGATGGATCTGACCGGCCATGGCGACAACCGCCCGCTGAAAAGCGGCGCCCCCGCGGTGGATTACGCCACCGGCCTGACGGCAGCCTTTGCCATTTCGGCGGCGCTGTTCCAGCGCGCCAGCACCGGCACCGGCCAGCATATCGACGTGTCGATGCTGGACGTGGCGATGACGCTGCTGACCTCGCATGCCACCGATTTTCTGTGGTCGCACAAGCATCCACGCGCCAAGGGCAACCGCTTTGCCTTTGCCACGCTGGGGATGTACCGCGCCTCTGACACCGACCTGATGATCGCCGCGTCGAACCTGACGCAGCAGCGCCGCCTGTGGATCGCACTGGGCCGCGAGGATCTGGTCAAGAAGAACAATATCGAACGGTTGGATGACTTCGAGCGTGAACACGCCGCCCTTTCCGCTATCGTCGAAACCATGCCCGCCGCCTATTGGGAGACGTTTCTGAACGAACGCCGCATCCCCGCCGCCCGCATCCGCCGGATGGAAGAGGCGCTGGCCGATCCGCAATCCCAGTCGCGCGGACAATTCCTGCGGCTTGATGACCCCGTCGGTCCGGTGGACGGTCTGCGTGTGACGAATGCCGCCTTCCGCATGTCCGGCAGCGAGATCGGCGTGACGCAGCCGCCTCAGCAGGTTGGCGCACAGACAACCGACATCCTGCGCGGTCTCGGGCTGACGGATGACGAAATCGAGACGCTTTGCACCGCCGGGATCGCCAGTCAGGCGACTGTGATGCACACCCGGATGGAGGCACGCACAGCATGACCCCGATCGAGACACTGGCCGGGCTGGCTGCCGACTGGCAGACCAGGCCCCTGACCGACGAGGTGCGCGCCGCCGTGCGTCACGCCACGCTGGACTGGTTCGCAACCACGATCCCCGGCACCGTGCGTCCGCCCGCAACCTTGCTGGCCGCAGGGGCGCTGGGCGCGGGGGCCGGCAACGCCATCTGCTATGTGACAGGGCAAAGGATCAGCGCACGCGCGGCCGCGTTCATCAACGGCACCGCCAGCCACACGGTCGAATTCGACGACATCTTCCGCGATGGCGGCTATCACCCCGGCTCGCCCTCCATTGCCGCCGCGCTCGCCGTGGCACAGGACATCGGCGCAACGCGGGACCAGTTCGACCGTGCGGTGATTGCCGGATATGAAGCCGGCTGCCGTCTGGCCATGGCGCTGCAACCCAGCCATTACGAGATGTGGCACATCACCGGCACCGTCGGCACGATCGGGGCCGCCGCTGCGGGGGCGCTGTTGCTGGGCTGTGACCGCGACGGCATCGCCAATGCCATCGCCATCTCGACCAGTTTTGCCGGCGGGCATCAGCAGAACCTGCAAGGTCAGAGCATGGTCAAGGCGATGCACCCCGGTCACGCCGCCGATGCGGGCCTGCTGGCCGCCTATGCCGCCGCCGCCGGAGCGACCGGCGCCCGGGACAGTCTGGACGGCCCCAAAGGCTATGCCGCCGCCACCAGCGACGGCACCGGCAACTGGGACGCGGCATTCGAGGGCGCGGGCGACTGGACCCCGATCACCCGCATGACGGTCAAGATCCACGGCTGCTGCGGCCACATCTTTGCCGCGCTCGACGCGCTGGACGCCCTGCGCGCCGAACACGGGTTCGCGGCGGACGATATCGCGAAAATCCACGTCGAAGGCTACGGCCCGACCAAGGACATCTGCGACCGCCCCGCGCCCCGCATCGCGCAAGAGGCGCGGTTCTCGCTGCAATACTGCCTGTCGGCGCAGATGGTGCTGGGCCAGGTCCGGCTGGCGGCCTTCGAGGAAGACGCCCTGGCCGATCCCGCGATCCGCGCGATCATGCCCCGCATCACCGTTGCGCGGGCCAAGGATCTGGCCGCCGAATACCCGCGACGCCGCATGGCGCGCCTGCACTTGACGCTGACCGATGGCCGCACCTTCAGCCGCTTTCAGCCCACGCGCCGGGGCGATCCGGAACAGCCGGTCCTGCTGGACGAACTGATCGGCAAATATGACGAACTCGCCGGGCCGGTTCTGCCAACCGACTCCCTGACCCGCCTGCGCGACACGATCCTGACGGGCGACAGCCTGCCCGGGGACCTGAGCAAGACAGATACCGCCGCGTGACGCGGCCCTTTCCAACAAAGGAAACATGACATGAACACCGCAGCCAAGATGGCCGAATTCATCAGCGTCGCCCACAACGATGGCATCGCAACGATCACCCTGAACCGCCCCGACGTGCGCAACGCCATCAACGACAAGATGCGCGCCGAACTGATCGACGCCTTTGCCGCTGCCGATGCGGACAAGGAAGTACGTGCCATCATTCTGACGGGTGCGGGTAAAGGATTTTGTTCGGGCGGTGACATCGGCGGCATGCGCGCACGTCTGGATGCGCCGGCCGGCGAGGTCGCGTTCAACGGCTGGAAGCGGCAAAAAAGCACGCACAAGGGTGTGGCTGCGATCCACGGCGTGTCGAAACCCGTGATTGCTGCGGTGAACGGCGCGGCGTTTGGCCTTGGCCTCGACATGGCGCTGTCGTGCGATTTCATCATCGCGGCGCAAGGTGCGAAGATGTCGATGAGCTTTGTCAAGCGCGGGCTCGTCTCGGACGGGGGCGGCATGTATTTCCTGCCGCGTCGCGTGGGCCTGTCCAAGGCCAAGGAGCTGATCTTTTCCGCCAAGATCGTCGAGCCGGACGAGGCGTTGCAGATCGGCATGATCGACCGCATCGCCGCGCCCGAGGATCTGCTGGCCCAAGCCCATGCCTGGGCCAAGGAACTGACCATCGGTTCGGCCACCGCCATCGCCCTGACCAAAGAGATCATCGACAAGACATTCGAGCGCTCGGATGAAGAAATATTTGCCATGGGCCGTCAGGCGCAGGCGGTCTGCTACACCACCGCCGAACACCGAAAATCCGTCGAGGATTTCCTCAACAAAGTGACGAAGTGAGACCAGCCAGATGACCGCCATCCAAGCCATCCTGAACCCGCGCAGCGTCGTCGTTGTGGGCGCATCGAACGATCCGGCCAAGCTGACCGGTCGCCCCATCGCCTATCTTCAGGCGCAGGGCTACAAGGGTGCAATCTACCCGATCAACCCGCGCTATGACGAAATCGCGGGCCTCAGGAGCTATGCCAGCGCCGCCGATCTGCCCGACGTGCCGGATCTGGCGCTGATCCTGGTCGGGGCCAACCGGGTTCTGGACGCGGTGCGCGACCTGGCCGCCAAGGGGACCAAGGCGGCGGTCGTTCTGGCCTCGGGCTTTGGCGAAGCGGGCGAAGAAGGTCGCGCGCGTCAGGAACAACTGCGCGATGCGGCGGGCGATATGCGCATCCTCGGGCCGAACACCATCGGCCTTGTCAACATCACCGACAAGATCCCCCTGTCCGCCAGCGGCGCGATGGAATCCGATAATTTCCCCGAAGGGTCGGTCGCGTTGCTGTCGCAGTCGGGCGGCATTCTTGGCTCCCTGCTCAGTCGCGCCGTGGCACGCGGCATCGGCTTTTCGAAACTGGTCGCGACCGGCAACGAGGCCGATCTGGAAGTCTCGGATTTCCTGAGCGCCCTTGCAAATGATGATGCGACGCAAGTCGTGGCGCTGTACCTTGAAACCATCCGCAATGTTTCCAAATTCCGCGAAGCGGCGGCCAAAGTTATCGCCGCAGGCAAGAGCATCGTCGCCTACAAGGTCGGCCGCTCGGAATCCGGCGCGCAATCCGCAGTGTCGCATACCGGTGCCCTGGCCGGGGCGGACGAGGTGTATGACGCGCTGTTCGCGCAATTGGGCGTGATCCGGGCCCAGACTTTCGCCGATCTGCTCGACATTCCGGCGGCTCTGGCGCAGGGCCGCCGCATGAAGGGACCGCGCGTCGCGATCGTCACTTCGACCGGTGGGGCCGCGACCGTGGTCGCCGACAACGTCGGTCTCATGGGCCTCGAAATGCCCAGGCCGGACAAGGAAACCAGTGAAAGGCTGCTTGCGCTGGAGCTGAAGGAGGCCGAGCTTGACCGCAATCCGATCGACGTGACGCTGGCCGGCCTGCGCCCCGACCTTTTCCGGTCGATCCTCAAAATCCTTGCCGAAAGCCCGTCCTTCGACGCCATCGTGGTGGTGGTCGGATCGTCCTCGATCGCGCAGCCCGACCTTGTGGCGAAGCCGGTGCTCGACAGCCTCGCGCTGACCGACAAGCCGATCCTGTGCTATGTCAGCCCGGATGCGCCCGACATCGTCAAGCACCTGAACGCCAGCGGAATCCCGGCCTTCGCCGCCCCCGAAAGCTGCGCCTCGGCGCTCAAGGGCCTGTTGCCGCGCCGAACGGTCAGCGGTGGAACCGCGTCGAACCAGCGCGACGTCGATTGCTCGGATATCCATGCAGGGTCGCTCAATGAAGCCGACGCCAAGAAGCTTTTCGCCCGTTTCGGCGTGCCGGTGACCCGCGAAGTGACTGCCGCCACACCCGAAGAGGCTGCCGCAGCTGCGGGTAAGTTCGACGGCCCGGTGGTTATCAAGATCCTGTCGAACGAGATCCTGCACAAATCCGAAATGGGGGGCGTTGCGTTGAACGTGGCGCCTTCCGACGTGGGCACAGCCTGCAAGGCGATGCTGAAGCGTGTGCGCGCCGCGACGGATGCCAGGATCGAGGGATTCCTCGTGCAGGAAATGATCAAGGGCGGGGTCGAGATGATCCTTGGCTTCAACCGCGATCCGCAGTTGGGTGCCTATGCGCTGCTGGGTGCGGGCGGAGTCACGACCGAGCTTTACAAGGATGTGGCGATCCGGCTGCTGCCGCTGGACCGCGACAGCGCCCGGGGCATGATCGACGAAATCAAGGCGGGCGCCCTTCTGAAAGGGTTCCGGGGCAGCCCGGTCGCGGATGTGAATGCGCTGATCGACACGATGCTGTCGTTCTCGGCCATGGCCGAAACCCTTGACGACCGGCTGGACGAGGCCGAGATCAACCCGGTTTTCGTCTTGCCAGAGGGGCAGGGTGCACGGGCGGGTGACAGCCTCGTGGTGCTGCGCTAGGCGCATCCGACCCGGACACCAATCATCAAGGGACGGCACAAATGCGCCGGCCCCGGCAGCCTGCGCGAGGAAAGAACCATGACGGACGTCTACATCTGCGACTATATCCGCACTCCGATTGGCCGTTTCGGCGGTGGCCTGGCCCCTGTCCGGCCCGATGATCTGGGCGCGGTTCCGCTGCGCGCGCTGATGGCGCGGCACGATCTGGACTGGGCCACGGTAGACGAGGTGATCTACGGCTGCGCCAATCAGGCGGGCGAGGACAATCGCAACGTCGCGCGCATGTCGTCGTTGCTGGCGGGCCTGCCTGACACGGTGCCGGGGACAACGATGAACCGGCTCTGCGGGTCGGGCATGGATGCGGTCATCACGGCGGCGCGGGCGATCAAGGCGGGCGAGGCGGATCTGATGATCGCCGGTGGGGTCGAAAGCATGAGCCGCGCACCCTTCGTCATGCCCAAGGCCGAAAGCGCCTGGTCGCGGTCTGCCGAAATTCACGATACGACCATCGGCTGGCGTTTTGTAAACCCATTGATGAAGGCGCAATACGGCGTCGATTCCATGCCCGAAACTGCCGAAAATGTCGCCGAGGATTTCAACATCTCGCGCGAAGATCAGGACCAGTTTGCCCTGCGCTCGCAGCAAAAGGCCGGGGCAGCGCAGGCGAGCGGTCGGCTGGCGGAAGAGATCACACCGGTCAGCATCCCGCAGCGCAAGGGCGATCCGAAAGTGATCGACCAGGACGAACATATGCGCCCGGATACCACCCTTGAGGCGCTGTCCAAGCTGCGCGCGCCCTTCCGCGCAGGCGGTTCGGTGACGGCGGGGAATGCCTCGGGTGTCAACGACGGTGCTGCCGCCCTGATCCTCGCATCCGAAGCCGCGATCAGAGCGCATGGCCTGACCGCGATCGCCCGGGTACTGGGCGGCGCGACAGCCGGTGTGCCACCGCGCATCATGGGCTTTGGCCCCGCGCCCGCGTCGAAAAAGCTGATGGCGCGGCTGGGGCTGACGGTGGATCAGTTCGACGTGATCGAACTGAACGAGGCCTTCGCCAGCCAGGGCCTTGCCACGTTGCGCGATCTGGGGATTGCCGACGACGACGCGCGGGTGAACCCGAATGGCGGGGCCATAGCCCTGGGACATCCGCTGGGCATGTCGGGTGCCCGGATCGCGGGGTCGGCGGCTCTTGAGCTGCAGAAAACCGGGGGCAAGCTGGCGCTGGCCACCATGTGCATCGGCGTCGGCCAGGGGATTGCCATCGCGCTGGCCGCCGCATGACGCGGGAGGGGATTGGGCGGATCGTGCGTTTTGATTGTTTCGCCTGCAAGTGCTGATAAACTTGAGGTCCCAGGGATTGGAAATGTCCCGTCAACGCAAAGCCGCAGTCTTCCACGAGGCAGCGAACCCGATTTGACAGGAGCCGCTGTCGTAAATCATGACCAGCTCGATCCCACCCCTCAATCCCCTCCGCACCTTCGAGGTCGCCGCCCGCCTGTGCAGTCTGACACTTGCCGCAGACGAGCTGAACGTGAGCCAGGTCGCGGTGAGCCGTCAGGTCAAGACGCTGGAGGATTATCTGGGGGTCACCCTGTTCAAGCGTCTGCATCGGGGCGTGGAACTGACGGAAGAGGGCCGCCAGCTTTATGAAGGCGTGACCGGCGCGTTCGTCGATATCGCCAATGCCTCGCGTCGTGTGTCACGCCGGGGGCGGCGCGATATCCTTGCCATCCAGTCCTACACCACCTTTTCGCAACGCTGGCTGATCCCGCGGCTGACGCATTTCCACGACACTTTCCCCAAGATCGAGGTGCGATTGAGTTCCTCGATCGCGCCCGTGGATTTCGAGACGCAAAACCTCGATGCGGCCATCCGGGCGGGCAAAGGCAGTTGGGACGGGCTGCATTCCGAAAAGCTTTTGGATATCGAACTCATCCCGATCTGTTCGCCTGACTACCAGCGCGAACACCAGCTTGAAACGCCGGATGATCTGTCGCGCGTGCGGCTTTTGCATTCCATGGCCCGACCAACCGACTGGGCCGCGTGGATCAAGCGCATCGGTGCCAATGTGGACCCGGAGCCGGGGATCCGATTTGAAAGCTCCGCTTTGGCTTACGAGGCCGCATCCCTGGACGGCGGTGTTGCCATCGCGGTAAAGCTGTTCGTGCAGCGCCAGTTGCAGAACGGCAGCCTGGTTGCGCCCTTCTCGGAAAGCTGTTCCAGTGGCGAGGGGTATTTCCTGACCTGGCCGCGCAACACCTCGCCGTCACAAACGTTGAAGAAATTCCTGAACTGGATCCGGGAGAGGATTGATCAGGAACGTCTTTAGTCTGTCGTAGATCAGTGACGGCGTGGCGGAATGGACATTCCTCATCCCGCCGCAGCAGGGCAGGCGCGGCCCCCACGGCCCCCGCCTCGGCGGGGGTGAAGATGCCCACATTAGAGTGCAATCCGAAAAGTGGGAACCGGTTTTCGGAATAAATTGCGCGCAAAAACAGAAGGCTGGAGCGGCCCCACCGATTCACATTGAAAGGACGCCGCTCTAAGGCCTGCGACGATACAGATGATCTCCGGAGCCGGCGGCCCGTCCAGACGCTACGATACGATCCCTTCCTTCACGGTGCAGCGCGTCGGATAGGTGAGATCGAGGGCGGGGTTGCGTATGACCGTGAGCCAGATCGCGAGGCAGAGCATGATGGCGAACACGATGCCCGGAATGAAGCCCGCAATCGGCAGCACACCGATCGAACTGTCGGTCAGAATGCCATGGACCACGACCAGCGCCGAGGGCGAGATCATCACCGCCAGCCTGCCCGCAATGGCGATCGAGACCGAGACGAGGCTCTTGTCACAGCCCCGGTCCAGCATCTGCGGCAGCGCGAGTTTGGTGGTACTGGCGTCTACAAATCTAGCGGCACCTCAGATCGGAGGCCCTTGCAGCCTTTCAAAACTCTTGAGCAATACTGCGGTGAGCCGCTACAAACCTGATATTCGCTTCACCTGAGAAAGGTTCAAGCCACACAGGCGGATCCATGTTTGCAGTTCCACTTTGAGCCGCCAGTGCACAGTCTGACAGGCTGCCAAACCGCACCTGTCTGCCGCTCAGGCCAGGCGCATAATGCGCGTATTTGCCCGAATTGGTCATCAGGGTCTTCGCGGATATTGGGAACACTGGCTCAGTAATCGAGCACCAGCAGAGGTCCGGGATGAGGCGGACGCCTGCCGCTTCGAGTAGGGACACCACGCCTTCACTCTGCGCTCTTGCAAGGATTTCGCGACCCAATGTAATGATGACTGAAGTGTCGGGGTGGCACCGTTTGCCCGACATCAAAGCGGCAAATCGGCGTGTTTCTTCAAGAGAGAAATGCGGGCTTCCCAACGCCACAAGGTCCACGTCGGCGGGTCCGGAGTTGAACTGGTGCCAGGCGTCTGCCAGATCGGTGCCGGTTATGCGGGCCTGTTGGGCTACCGCTGCCGGTGCCAGATCGCCCTCTGGAGTAATCCCGGCGATGTGCAGCATCGGGGCCGCCGAAGTTGTTCCGAACGCGGCGCAAAGCGCGCGCAGATCGTCCTGGCTTGGGACAATATCCTCTAGTCCGGTCAGCAATGGTATGCGGTCGGGGGCCAGTCTTCCGGCCAGCCAGCCAAGCAACGGCCAGAGCGCATCGTCGTAACCCTGTGGCAGGGCAACGTCGATGACGATGCGCGCCATGCGGTTTTCCGGAACATAGACGCCGGATTTCGGCGCTCTCCCGGTCAGTGCAATGAACAGGTCGAGATAATCCGGGTGTTTGGCGGTTCTCGCCCCAAGCACGCTGTTGGCAAAGATGACCGCATTTGATTCCGACCACCCGATATCTTCCCCCATCCGAGGCGCGTCCTCCGCCAGATAGGGCGCGCAGGTGAATGTCGGGCGGGCACCCATCTGGACATAGGCGTCAGCCAGGCGGCTCGCCGCACGCCCGAAATCTGGTGGCAGGTTCTGAGTGTGCCAATTCTCGCGATCAACCGAGATTGCATTGATCGTCGTGGGAATGCAGACTTTCCCCCCCATCCGGGCCATGCTCTCGGCAAACGTCAGGTTGGCGGAATGGGCGTAGATACATCCATCTATGTGGCCGCGAGAGACATCAATCAGTTTTTTGGCGCCCTGCGATGCAGCCATCGTGCACAAGACTTCCATCGCCAGGGCAACCGCTTTTCCGTCGTCACCATTCAATTTCGTTCTGTCGGACGGACTGAGTTCCAGATCGTCCTGAGACACTCGGTGCAGCGTCAATGACCAATCGCCAGCCATAAGCGTGTTGCCCGACAGCGACGCCCGTTCCTTTTGCCCAAGTTCGCCGTAGTCCGCCGAAGACAATCGGATTATCGCCACCGATCGATCGAACATCCGGGCGGCAATCATCGCACCCAGGGTCAGAATCTCTTCGTCCTCGCGGAAAATCAGGGCCGAGGGCGCCCGCCCGTTCAGGGCCAGTTCCAGCAATACGCCACTGCCGGAACAGGACCCGCGGCTTGTCGGCATGAGAAGGATCTTGCCCGCAATTGATTGACCATGAAGGCCATGATGCGCATCGATGACAACGCCTGTACCGGGGTCAACGCCGCCCCAAAAACTTAGCCCTTCGGTGCAGACGACAATCTCGCCTTCGATGGAAGCTGGGACAATGAGCTGTGCCATTCATATCCTGTTCACGGTTGGTCCCGGCGCATTGCGACCGAAAACTAGAGAAGATACCAGCCCGGGCCGGGGCACAGACGAATGCGCGCCCTGGTCCAGACGTGGCGACGCGCCCCAAGAGGAGTCATGCGGCCCGGATATTGGCCTGCACCAGTTCCTTGTACAATTCCCTGATGCGACGCGTCATCGGGCGCGTGCCGTCGCCGATGGGTTTGCCGTCGATCTCGGCCACCGGGGTCTGTGCCCCGAAAGTTCCAGTCAGGAACGCCTCATCCGCGCTGTAGGTATCAAAGAGCGAGTAGTTCCTTTCAAAAACCGGAATGCCGTTGCCGCGGCACAGGTCAATCACCTTTTGCCGGGTGACGCCGTTCATGCAGTAATCGCCGGTTGAGGTCCAAACCTCGCCCTTGCGCACGATGAAGAAGTTGCAGGCGTTGGTCGTATTCACGAAGCCATGCGGATCGAGCATCAGGGCTTCTTCGGCGCCGGCCTGCTCGGCCTGCAGGCAGGCCATGACGCAGTTCAGCTTGGAGTGGCTGTTGTACTTGGCGTCCTGGCTCATCGGCAGCCCGCGCACCTGGGGTACGGTGGCCAACCGGATGCCGCGCGACTGCAATTCGGCGGCAGGTTTGGAATGCTCCATGATGATGACAAGCGTCGGACCGGAACGGCTGAGCGACGGGTGCTGGAACGGCTTTGCCTTGACGCCGCGGGTCAACATCAGGCGGCAATGCACGTCGGTGGTCATGCCGTTCGCCGCAGCGGTACGCGTCAATGCGTCAAGAATGTCCGCGCGATCCATCCCGACATCAATTGAAACAGCTTTGCAGGAGCCGAAAAAGCGATCCATGTGTTCATCGAAGAATGCCCATTTGCCGTCATAAAGGCGCATCCCCTCCCACATGCCATCGCCCAGCATGAAGCCGCTGTCATAAACAGAGACTTTGGCTTCGTCGCGGTGTCGAAGCTCACCGTTTACATAGATCTTGATGTTGCGATTGCGCGAGTCGTCGGCGGCGTCGTGGGTTGTGTGGCTGTCTTTGGTCATGTTGGTCAGGTCTTTCCAATGGCTGTATCAGGTCTGGCGGTGCTGCGTGTTGACCAGTTTCATGAAGTCTTGCGTAACTGGGTGTTGCGGGTTGCTGAACATCTGCTCTGCGTGTCCCTCTTCGACAATCCGACCCTCGGACATCAGGATCACGCGGTCAGAAACGGCACGCGCAAACCCCATTTCATGGGTCACGCAAACGATGGTCATATCCGCCCGCGCGAGGTCCTGCATCACTTCCAGCACCTCTGAAATCATCTCGGGGTCGAGCGCCGATGTCGGCTCGTCGAACAGCATGATCTCGGGCTTCAGGCACAAGGCACGCGCCAGTGCCACGCGCTGCTGCTGGCCACCCGAAAGCTGGTCCGGATATTTCTCTGCCTGAATCTCGACATGCATCTTTTTCAGCTGGTCCATTGCCTCGACGGTGGCGGCAGTCCGGTCCCGGCCGACAGCACGGATCTGCGGCAGGACGCAGTTTTCCAGAATGGTCAGGTGCGGGAAAAGATTGAAGCCTTGAAAGACCATGCCAACGCGCTTTCGCACCTGATCAAGGATTCGCGTGTCATCGCCGACTGCAAGGCCGAGGACGTTGATCTCGCCCGAAGAATAGGTTTCCAGGCCATTCATGCAGCGGATCAAGGTCGATTTGCCCGATCCGGAAGGGCCGCAGATGACCAGTGTCTGACCGCCCGGCACTTCGAGGTCCACATCGCGCAACGCATGGTAATCGCCGAAAAACTTGTTCAGCGACTTGATCGAGATTGCGACGTCAGTCATGGCCAAGCCTCATGCGTTTTTCCAGCCAGGCGCCGTAGCGGGAAAGGCCAAAGACAAAGACGAAGTAGACCAACGCCAGGAACACATAGACCTCGACATACTGATTGCCCCATTCACCCCCTCCGATCGCAGCGTTGCCCGACGCCATGATCTCGAAAAAACCGATAATGGTGACGATGGAGGTTTCCTTGAACGTGATCACGGCCTGGTTGATGGTTGAAGGAAGCGTCTTGCGGAACGCCTGAGGCAGCAGGATGTCGATCACCAGCGACCAGTAAGGCATGCCAAGCGCCACCGCGGCTTCCTGCTGACCTTTGGACGTGGATTGCAGACCTGCACGGATGATCTCGGCCTGATACACGGCGAAAAACACCGCGAATGCCACGACGACCCGCATCAGTTTGCTGCCCTGGAAGGGTTCGGGAACCAGCAGCGGCACGATTACGGCCGCGGCGAAGAGAATTGTCAGAAGCGGCAGTGAGCGCACGATGTCGATGAGAAAGCCGAAGGATTTTGCGATGACCGGCAGGCTTGACTGCCGCGCCAGCGCAAACAGCACAGCCATCGGCATGCCAATCACAAACACACCCGAGAAGATGAAAATCGTCAGCGACAGACCCCCCCATTGCTCGGAAGTAACAAGCGGCAAACCGGCGAAACCACCGCGCATCAGCAGCACGAAGGCGCCGAAGCCCA
>JAJDOB010000206.1 GCA_022340385.1 Rhodobacter sp. | reverse complement strand
CGACCCGCAGCACAGCGTCAAAGCACGCCAGCCCCGGCGGTGTGATCCTTCACATTGGTCTGGGCGAGGCGACGGGCGGGCTGGACATCCGGCGCATGACCCTGGCCGAAATCACCTTTATCGGGACGTATACCTACACCGCGCAGGATTTCCGCGACACCGCCCAGGCGATTTTCGACGGCGCGCTGGGCCAGTTGGACTGGACCGAGACGCGGGCGCTGAAGGATGGCAATCAGGCGTTCGCAGACATTCGGGCGGGCAAGATCGCTTCGCCCAAGATTCTGCTTGATCCGCACGCATGATCACGCTCGCAAGTGTTCCCTCAAGAATGGACAGAAAAGACAATGTATAGCAAAATCCTGGTTCCAATGGCCCTTGACCACGGGATTGGAAATTATTCGTTGAAAGTGGCACAGACCCTGTTGCAACCGGGCGGCGAAATCATCGCCCTGCATATCTATGAGGCACCTCAAGGGTCGGTCAGCGCCTATCTGGATGAGGCCGACGTCAAAAAGGCATTTGCCGCCACAGGTGCACGGCTTTCGGAACGGGTCGCGGGCCAGGCGAACGTGAAACCGGTCATACTGAAAGGCCACACCGGGCGCTCGATCATCGACTACGCTGTCCAGATCAACGCAGACTGCATCGTGATGGGATCGCACAAGCCCGGGCTGAAGGACTTTCTGCTGGGCTCGACCGCGGCGCGCGTCGTCCGCCATGCGCATTGCGCGGTTCACGTGCTGCGGAACCCGGCCTGACCGCTGCCGATCAGCATTCGACCCGCCCGCCATTTCCAATCCGCACCGTCGCTCGCGAAGACAAGGATCCCATTGACCGTGGACACCGAAACCAGAAATTCCAGTGGGCAACCGGGCTGTGTGATGGCAAGCACCGCCGCCGGACGCGGGTCGGCATCCAGGTGATCGGGCCCACAGGCATTCATTCAAGCGCGGACGCGCGCCGTATCGCGAAACGCCGCCTGCCCTGGATGGTCTTTGACTATATCGACGGCGCTGCCGGGGACGAACGTGGTGCCGAACGAAACCGCGCGGAACTGGACGCGATTGAACTGCCGACGCGGGTTCTGCGCGATGTCAGCAAGCGGTCGCTGGAGGTTCCACTTTTCGGCAACATCGCGCAGCGTCCCTTCGGGATCAGCCCGATGGGTATGTGCAATCTTTCCGCACCCGGCGCCGACCTGATGCTCGCGCGACTGGCCGCGCGCTTTCATGTCCCTCTTGGCGCCTCGACAGTTGCATCGACACCATTGGAAAAGCTGATCGAAATCGCCGAGGGCCACGCCTGGTTCCAGCTTTACTTCAGTGGCGACGGATCCGGCACCTTTCGCCTGGTCGAGCGGGCAAAGACCGCAGGATATCAGACGATCATCCTGACCGTCGATGTGCCAGAGGTCGGCCGCCGTCCGCGAGAACTGCGCCACGGTTTTGCTATGCCATTCCGCATCGGGCCACGGCAATTTGCCGATTTCGCGCTGCATCCCCGATGGTCACTGACAACCCTTCTGAAGGGGCGCCCGCAGATGGCAAATTTCCAGATGCCGGGATACGCGTTCGATCGCACCGAAAGCCGCGCAAAGGCCGACTGGGATACCTTGCGGAAGCTGCGAGATCTTTGGCCGGGCAAGCTGGTTGTGAAAGGTGTGCTTGACCCCGGGGACGCCCGGCGCCTGTGTGCGGCCGGAGTCGATGCCATCCAGGTGTCCAACCATGGCGCGCGGCAATTGAACAGCGCCCGCCCCGCAATCTCTGCACTGGCCGACATCCGCAAGGCCGTCGGTCCCGACATGCCGCTTTTCTTCGACAGCGGACTGCGGTCCGGCGAGGATGTGATCAAGGCATTTTCGCGGGGCGCGAATTTCACATTCCTGGGGCGCATCCTGCAATTCGCCATTGCCGCAGGGGGCGAGGAAGGGCTGCTTCGGCTGTGGCAGGTTCTGACCGAAGAAACCGACATTACACTGGCGCAGATGGGTTTGATCAGTCTTTCCGAGGCTGACAAAGTCTGATCAGACCGGATTTGTGCGAACAAGCCTGCCAGTCAGGCCTTGCCGGACAATCTGCTGTCGAGAAGATCCCCGGTTTCAGTCAGGATTGGGTTTGCGATCATGGAGAACGCCGTGTTGACCTGTTTCAGCGCGCGCAAGGTTTCCTGATGAATGTTGCTGGTCTCAATGCTTTCGGGCAGCCCTTCTCGCAACCGCCCAAGGTGCAGGCGCTGAAGCGTCTGCTCTACTTCGCGAATGCTTTCCTTTTCCGCCAGCAGGTCGCGCGCGTCATCGGGATTTCGGGTCATCATGACATTCAGCGCCAGATGAATATTCGCCAGTATCCGGTCATGCAGATCGCTGATTTCCAGATGCCCCTGCTTTGAGAACGCGACACCTTTCACGTCCAGACGGCGGGCAAGTCCGACCATGTTGCGCGCGATGACGTCGGCGGCAGCCTCGAGATTGACGGCAACGGTGGACAATTCCATCGATCTGCTGCTGGCGTCATCGTCCAATTCGCTGCGATTGAGTTTGGCCAGGAACATCTTCAGGTCGAAATGCATCTTACGGACATGCCGCTCGTTGGCGGCGATCGCCTCGGTCTTGGTGTCGTCCCACTGCTGATAAAGTGATATGACCGTCCGAAGCATCGTTTCGACGGTCTCTCCGATGCGCAGGGTTTCGCGGATGGCACAGGAAAGCGCCCTGTCCGGCACCGTCAGGGCCGCAGGGTCAAGCGCGCTGGTCGGCCCGACCAAGGAACCGGGATCGACGCGGGGCTTCAGGATAGTCTCGGCCAGGCGCATCACCGGCCCCACCACCGGTAGCGCCAGCAGGGCGAGGCCCAGGTTGAACAGCAAATGCAGGTTGATGACCTGACCGGCCTCGCTTGTCCCGATCCAGGACAGGGGCGGCTCTAGGAAGTTGAAGATCACCAACAGCAGCGCCGCGCCGCCGCCGCGCAGCGCCAGGTTTGCCACGATCATCCTCCGCGCCTCGATCGGGGCCGAAAGCGTCAGCACATAGGCGATCAGCGATCCGCCAAGATTGGCGCCCAGCAACATTGCAACCGCGGCGGATTGCGGCAGCAGCCCCTGCGAAACCAGGGTGACGAACAGCAGCACCGCAGCAACACTGGAATGCACGGCCCACGCAAATGCCGCTCCGATGAAAAAGGCGGTCAACAGGTCGCGGCCCAGATACGACATCGCCGTGGCCGCACCCGCGCTGTCAACCAGCGGCGCGGTGGCCTCCCGGATCATGCCAAGCGACACGAAGATCAGCGCAAGTCCGATCAGGATCCGTCCGGTCTGGCGCACCCGCCGCTGCCGCCCGCGCAGAAAAAAGCCCACACCCAGCAATAGCAAGAGCGGCACCAGAAAGGTTTGCCGCACCACCAGAACCTTCACCACCATTGCCGAGCCGACATCCGCCCCCAGCAATATGGCCAGCCCCGCCGCGGCGGCGATTGTTCCGCCGGCAACAAAGTTCGAGACCAGGATCGCGACAGCGGTTGCGCTTTGCAGCAGCATCGCCGAAACCGTGCCGGTTGCCGCCGCCAGCGCCCGGCTTTTGGTCGACCGCCTGAGCCAAAGGCGCAGCTGCACCGAAAATGCCCGCTCGACGCCCGTTCGCACCAGCCGCACCGACCAGATCAGCAGCGCCGCGGCCCCGGCTATGTGCAAGAAGAACAATACGATATTCTGGTCTTCCATGGATCAAGTCCTGACGTATTGAGCCGCGCCGCGCGGTATTGACGGGCAGGTCCGGCGGCGGGTCAAGCTGTTTCCGGTGTCTGAAACGGATGCGGACCGTCCGCGTCGCCAAGCGAAACCGCCGCGCTGCGAAAGCAGCCGTCCCAGGAATGGATCATGTATCCACCGGGATTGATAGTGAAACCCACCGGCGCATCCCGGCGATAGTCGGCAGGGAACGCGCTGCAGACCGCAGCCGATGAAATTGCGACATGGCCGCCAACGGTCCCGACAATCGTGCCATGGACATGGCCACAGATGATCCGGACCTCGGCTTTGGCCTGGCTGAGGACGCCGGCAAGTGCGGGAATTCCGGCAAGCCCGATCGCGTCCATGAATGCGATGCCCGAGGCGAAAGGCGGGTGATGCATCGCGATCAGAACCGGCTTTTCACCGGATTCGGCAAGTGCATCGGACAGGAATTCCAGCGTTCCGGAATCCACCACTCCGCCACCCTGCCCTTCGATCATCGTGTCCAGACCGACAATCCGCAGATCGCAGAGATCATGCACCCAGTTGATCCTGCCGGTCGGCGGCATGAATGCGGCGTCCCCGAAACAGGCGCGCAGCGGCTCGCGCAGGTCGTGATTGCCCGGGATCACCAGAACCGGCACAGGCAGATCGGCCATCACAGAGCGGAACAGGCGAAAGCTGTCCTCGCCGCCATCGTCGGTGATGTCGCCGGTGACGACGATAATGTCGATCGGAGCGAACCGTGCCCAATCCTGTTTGATCCGGGCGACAGCCGACTGCAACAGGCGGGCGGTGTCCAGCCGACCCGAGACCAGCCGCGGCGGCACAACGACATGCGGATCCGTGATTTGCAGGATCCGTGCCATCATTCCACCCTGACACCAGCCAGTCCGGGGCGACGCTCTGCCAAGGAACGGCGCAGGGCCGTGCGATGGATTCTCCGCCCGGCCGTCACTTGATCCCGACCCGCAGGAAACTTTGGACGAACTGACGCTGGAACACCAGGAAACCGATCAGCAGCGGCGCCACCGACATCATGGTCGCCGCAGAGATCACGCTGATATCCACGCCGTTTTCCGGCGCGCCAAAGATCGAAAGACCAACCGTCAGAGGCCGGGTTTCAGGCGAATTGGTCACAATCAGCGGCCACAGGAAATTGTTCCAATGGGTTGAAACCGACACCAGCGCGTAGGCCAGATAGGTCGGTTTGGCCAGCGGCACATAGACCCGCCAGAGAATGCCGAACCAGCTGCAGCCTTCAATTCGCGCCGCCTCGTGCAGCTCGATCGGCACGCCCTTGAAGGCCTGGCGCATCAGAAAGATTCCAAAGGCACTGGCCATATAGGGCATGCCGACGCCAAGTATCGTATCGAACAGTCCCAGGCGCGAAACCATCGCGTAGTTTTCCACGATCAGCACTTCCGGCAGGATGAACAACTGCATCAGCACCAGAATGAACACGTAATCCTTGCCCGGGAACTGCAACTGCGCAAAGGCAAAGCCCGCGAGCGTTGTCAGGATGAACTGACCAGCCAGGATCACCGTCACCAGCGTGAAGGTGTTGACGAAATACATGAGCCACGGCGCGCCATTCCATGCAACGCGGAAGTTATCCAGAGTCCAGGGCGAGAACAGGTTCAGATTGACCGCATCGGATGTGGAATGGGTGGCGGCCCAGAAGGCGAAAAGCAGAGGTGCAATCCAGATGATCGCCAAAAGGATCGCGCCAAAGCTGTCCATGAATTTCGTGAGGCTCTTCATTGGTAATGCGTCCTTTTATCAAGGTACAGGAACTGCACCGCCGCCACGAGCCCCAGTACTGCGATCACAAGCATGGTCATTGCCGCCGCATGGGGCGCATCGAAGAAGGCAAAGGCCATTTCCCAGATGTAGTAGAGGATCAGCTTGGACGCGTCCGATGGCCCGCCCTTGGTGAGGATGAACAGGTGGTCGATCAGCTTGACCGAGTTGATCATGGCATTGACCGCGATGAACAGCGTGGTGGGCATCAACAGCGGCAGCACGATCCGGCGGGTGTAGGTCCAGCGGCTGGTGCCTTCGATGTCGGCGGCTTCTTTGAGATCCTCGGGGATGGTCTGCAATGCGGCGAGATAGAAGATCATGAAGAACCCCGCTTCTTTCCAGATCGTCACGATGATGATGGCCCAAAGGGCGGTTTCGGGCTGGCCCAGCCAGTTGACCGATGGCAGTCCGAACAGGCTGCCGATCTGGTCCAGCACGCCCAGTCCGGGGGTGTAAAAGAACAGCCACAGGTTGGCCGCGGCGATCATTGGCAGCACCGTCGGCGTGAAATAGGCGGTCCGCACAAATCCCCGTGCCGAGATTTTCGAATTGGCCCAAAGCGCCATCGCCAACGCGATGCCAATGGAAACGGGGATCGTGATGCCGGCGTAGAACAGGTTGTTTCTGACCACGAGCCAGAACGTCGGGTCGGCGAACAGATCGGCATAGTTTTCGGCGCCAATGAATTCGGTCGGGTTGCGGCGGGTGCCACGCGAAAACATGCTCGACCACAGGGTCGCAATTGTCGGGTAAAACGCAAATACCGTCAGCAATATGGCTGCCGGGGAAAGCAACAGCCAGCCGTAAATGGCCTGTCTGCGACGTTCGAGATTGGCGTGGGCTGACATGGCGCGTCTCCGGTTTGCGGTGTGGTTGGGCCGATGCGCGAATGCACCGGCCCAACCGGGAAGATTACTGATAGGCTGCCAGCAGGCGCACTGCGGCCTGTTGCGCCTCGGTCAGGGCATCTTCGGGGGTTTTCGCACCTGTCAGCGCCGACTGGATCGCGTTGTTCAGGCCGTCACGCACGCGGGCTGTCTCGAATGTCGAGAATTCGGCAACCGCGCTTTCCAACTGATTGCGGGCGACCAGCGCCGGTGGAAATTCCGCTGTATATGCCTTCAGCGCCTCGGTCTCGTATGCGGCAGGCGAAATCCCCATGTAGCCGGTTGCGATGGACCAGGCAGCGGCCTGTTCCGGCGACGTCATGAACTGCATCAACTTCAGGGCCGCGGCTTTTTCCTCTTCCGTGGTGTCTTTGAACAGGTAGAAGTTGCCGCCGCCGGTGGGCGACCCCTTGCGGACATTGGCCGGCAATTCCGCCACGCCAAAGTCAAAGCTGGCGTTGTTCTTCACGGCGGTCAGGTTGCCGGTCGAATGCCACATCATCGCGGTCTGACCCTCCAGGAATGCATGGCGCAGGGTGCCCCATTCAACAGTGCCCGTCGGCATGATGCCATGCTCGGCCGACAGCGACTGCCAGAATTTCAGCGTCTCGATCACCGTCGGATCGTCAAAATAGGTCGTCAGGCCGTCGCCCGCCATAAGTTCCTTGCCATTCTGGATCGCCAGCGCCTGGAACATCCAGTAGGGATAGCCGGTCGACGGGATCATCAGCCCATAGGTATCGCCCTGGGTCAGTGCCTTGCCCATCGAGACCAACTCGTCCCACGTCGTTGGCGGCGCTTCCGGATCAAGGCCTGCGGCGCGGAACATGTCCTTGTTGTAATAGGCCACAATCGTCGAGCGCTGGAACGGGATGCCCCATGTCTGACCCTCGATCAGGCTGTTGGCCATCAGCGCAGGATAAAAGCTTTTCAGCCACGCCTTGTCCTCATCCGAGGTCGCAACCTCTTCAAACGGCACGATCAGTTCCTGTTCGATCAGGTCGTAGGCGTCGATCGAGAACATCACCGCCAGTTGCGCCGGCTCGCCCGAGGCCAGCGCCGACAACGCGCGCACCCGGGTGTCGTCATAGTTGCCCGAATAGATCGCGGTGACCGAGATGTCGGGGTTAGCGGCCTCGAAATCGGCGATCATCTTGTCGACGACGACCGTCAGGTCGCCACCCACTGCGATCGGGTAGTACATTGTCAGTTCGGTATCCGCCGCTGCGGGCAGCGCAAGCGCCATTGCCCCGGACAGGGCCAGTCCCAGATGTCGGTTGAAGGTCATGGTTTTCTCCCAGATTGATCAGATGGATTGTCGGTTGGTCGCGCCACGTCTTTGCACCCTTCGCGGGACGCGTGGTTGGTCTCAGGCTCCGGCCGCCGCCAGCGCCCGGTTTCCGTTCTTTTCGAACACATGCAGATCCTCGTCGCGGAACGTGATTTCAATCGGCTGGCCGACCGGGCGCAAGGAAAGCCCCGGCACCATCAGCGTCAGTCCAACGGCGGATTTGTGGTCCAGCCCGATCAGGGTTTCAGCACCCAGGAATTCACATTCGGTCACTGTGCATTTCAGACGCCCGGAACCCGTTTCCGCTTGCACGACGTTCTCGGCCCGGATGCCAATAGTCAGTTCGTCGCCGTAGCCCGCCAGCGCGCCACCCTCGATCAGCGCCATCGGTGGCGCGCCGACGAATTCGGCGACGAAAGTGTTGACCGGCGCGTTATACAATTGTTCCGGCGTGCCGATCTGTTGAATCCGCCCGTCCTTCATCAGCACGACCATGTCGGCCATGCTCATCGCTTCGGTCTGGTCGTGGGTCACGTAGACCACGGTAATTCCCAGATCCTGCTGCAGTTTCTTGATGTCCTTGCGCACCGAGTGCCGCAGCTTGGCGTCAAGGTTCGAAAGCGGCTCGTCCATCAGGCAAAGCCGCTGTCCGGCCACGATGGCACGGGCCAGGGCGACGCGCTGCCGCTGGCCGCCCGAAAGCTCTCCCGGCTTGCGACCCTCGTAGCCCAGAAGCCCGGTGATTTCGAGCGCGCGCTTCAACTTTTCCAACCGCTCCGCTTTGGGAACGCGGCGAACCTTCAGCCCGAACATGACATTCTCGGCAACCGACAGATGCGGGAACAGCGCATAGGACTGGAACACCATCGAAAGATTTCGATCCGAGGCCGCGCTGGTGGTCACGTCCCTGCCATCAATCAGGATCTGGCCTTCGTCGGGTATCTCCAGCCCGGCCAGCAGGCGCAGGGTCGTCGATTTGCCACAGCCCGAAGGCCCCAAGAGCGCCACGAAAGAACCTTCGGGAATATCGAGCGAGACATCTTCCACGCCAAGCTTCCCGTTCCATCGCTTGGCGATATCCTTGAGAACGACGAAGTATTTTTCAGTCATTGCAGCGCGCCTCCAGCCAGTATCAGCCGATCGCCGAGCCCATCCAGCAACGCGGCAAAATCGTCTTGCGGTTTCATGTCCAGGATCACCCGGTCCATACCGGAAATTTCGCCGCCCACAGCCGGGGCAGAGCGGCCGAATTTGGTGTGATCCAGCACCAGAATCACCAGTTTCGAGTTGTCTTTGATCTTCTCGCGGATTCGCACTTCGGATCGCTGGAAATCCAGCAATCCGCCGTCCCCGGCGACACCGCCAACCCCGAAAACACCGAAATCGGTGCGGTAGCTGCCAAAGAAATCGACGACGTGATCACCAACAAAATCCAGATCCGGCAGGCGCAACTCGCCGCCCGGCAGGATGATGCGATTGCTGGCCTCGCGACCAAGGGCCATCGCGGCGTTCATGTTGTTGGTGATGACCGTCAGACTTTTCTTGTCG
Source organism: Rhodobacter sp. (assembly GCA_022340385.1). GTDB lineage: Bacteria > Pseudomonadota > Alphaproteobacteria > Rhodobacterales > Rhodobacteraceae > CALGTJ01. The sequence continues at coordinate 13,308 of JAJDOB010000206.1, read as the reverse complement.
CCAAGGGCTTCGGCAACCATCATCGGCGTTGTGCCAACCGAGATCGCAATGGTGCTGCCGTCCGGGATCAGCCCCGCCGCCGCAACCGCGATCGCGCGCTTGGCGCTTGGGTTGGTCGCGGCACGCTGATCGTAGGGCGTATTGCCCTCTGTCTCAAACACCTCGGCGCCGCCATGCCTGCGGCGCAGGATGTTGATGTCGCACAGATGGTTTATGTCCCTGCGAACCGTCTGCGCTGAAACACCCAGGGTCTCGGCCAGGTCATCCACGACAACGGATTTCTGCTGTAACGTCAGTTCGACGATCCTTTGTCTGCGGTTTCGTTTTTTCTGGGACATGATTATTGATCATACTGACTTTCCTGCATGCTATATTGTTCATATGAAAAAAAGCAACAGAAATGTTCCCGGAGGCGGATTTGGGCGGTTTGAAAAAATCTGACTCCCCCGCATTGGCATTTTCTACGGAAAAATTCAAAAAATTCCGAAATTTCCAGCCACAAAGGAAATGGATGCCCTTCACATCGATCATTCAAATCGCCATTGGCCGCCAAAATTTTTGTTCATTCGCGCTTTTCTAAATGCGCCTGGCGTGCTACCGGAATCCGAACCGGCAAGCGCGACGGCCGTGCGACCCGAAGTCACGACCGGTCGGCGGCCACGGATCAAGCGTCAGGCATCTCTAGAGGGACAGCCATGAAAACCGCATTCGAAGTCTTTCAAAGGTACGAGGATATCCGTTCGCGGCTACCGTTGGCCCCTGCCTGCGCCCAGAGCAAGACCATAGCTTCGCTGATGGAACTGGTACCGGAAATCGACGCCTTCGTGTTCGATGCTTTCGGTGTGCTGAATGTGGGTGAAAAGCTGATCCCCGGCGCCGACCGGCGCCTGCAGGAACTGCGCAAGGCGGGCTGCGCGATTCGGGTACTGACCAACGCCGCGAGCTACGACAAGTCCGGAGCGATCGAGAAATTCCAGAGGCTTGGAATCGCCCTTGAGGACGATGAAATCATCACCAGCCGCGACGCCGCGTTGCGCGATCTGGATGACCGTCGTTGGGGCGCCATAGCGGCACCTGAAGACAGGCTGACCGACCTGCCGACCGGCACGATCCGACTGGGCGACGATCCCGACACCTACGATGCCGTCGACGGGATCCTGTTCCTGTCCACAGCGGAATGGTCAGAGCATCGGCAGTCGCTGCTGGAGGCATCGCTGGCCAGATCGGCCAGGCCGCTTGTGATCGCGAACGCCGATCTGGTTGCGCCGCGCGAGGACGGCTTTTCCCTCGAACCGGGTTTTTACGGCCACCGCATCGCGGACATTACGGATGCCGATGTTCGTTTCTTCGGCAAGCCCTATGCCGACGTGTTCGCCATGGCCAAATCCACGCTGCCCGACCTCGCCAACAACCGGATCGCGATGTGCGGCGATTCCCTGCACACTGACATCCTTGGGGCGGCAGCATATGGCTGGCGTTCCGTGCTGGTCACCCGTGACGGGCTGTTCGCCGGCCACGACGTTGCCGGATTCACCAAAGCTTCCGGCATTCATGCAGACTGGCAACTCGACCGGATCTGACCGCGGTCTCCGCCTTTTGGGCAAAGTCCTTCGGGATTCCCGTGTTGCGGCGAATGACTGCAAGGCGTTCCAAGATGCCGGCACGCGAAACCGGGCGCTTCGCGTACCGGCCTTGAGGGCTACTGCCTGGCGGCAATGGTCGAAAACCGTTCGAGCGCGCCCTGCATAGCCAGAACCGCCGGCTGAGCTGCGGCCCGACCATGGGTTGGGGCAACTGCAGTCGGGTCATCATATGTCGCCCAGGTCTGGCCGTTGGCGTCTTCAAAGAACAAGATGCGTAGGGGCAGATACAGCGCCATCGTTTGACCCTCCTGCAGCGCTTTCGCGCCGATTTTCGGGCTGCCAAAGATCACCACCGTCGTCGGACGCAAGTCTTCGCCGACAGAGGCATTGCCCTGCGCAAAGTCAACCGTAGTGAAGACACGCGCACCTGCGGCCTCCACTGCCCTGGTCAAACGTTCGACGGATTGTTCAACAGTGGCGTTGCTTGCGACGTTGATGCGTTCGGCCATGGCTGTGCTCGCGAAAAGGCTGAAAAGAACTGCGGACGTGAGGGGGGCTGATATTTTCATCATGATCTCCATCTGGTTTGATGGCTCGATTATTGGATGCGCCTCGGACATAATGCTTGAGCGGGACTGGGTGGTTTCGGGAGGATTTTTGGAGGTTCGGGATTTGAACGGCACGCCGGCACAGATTTGGCGCTTTGGCTCTTTCGTGTTCAATGAAGCGACGTCCGAGTTGTCCAGGAACGGTAAGGCAGTCCCTATCGAACCCCAAAGCCTGTTGCTGCTTGGTTACCTCATCCGTCACCGGGATCGCGTCGTCAGCCGCGAAGACCTTGTCGATGCAATCTGGCAAGGCCGTGCTGTCAGTGACTGGGCCATATCCGGCGCGATCAAGGCGCTGCGCGTCGCATTGGGGGATACCGAGGCAGAGCGGCAATTCGTGCGCACCATTCATTCACGCGGATATCGCTTTGTTGCGCAGGCGACGTCCACTCCGCCTGAGGGACAGCCGCAAAAGCCACCGATGATTCTGGTGCGCATTTTTCGGATGCCACACCAGGAAAACGGGCTGGAATATCTGGCGGAAGGATTGGCAGAGGATCTGATAACCGGGCTGTCCGGCAGGCCGAGCTGGCGGGTTCTGTCCTACAACACGGCGCGGGCTCTCGCAGAAAGCGTGCCGTCCGCCGAATACGGGGTCACGACGATCATCGACGGAAGCATCCGGCAATCGGCGGATACGATCCGGATCAACGTGTCCGTGCTGGATGGGTCCGGAACGCAGCAGGCCTGGGCCGAAAGCTTTGACCTTACACCGAACAGCCTTCTGGCCGGGCATGACATGATCTGCGAACGCCTGATCGCTGTCCTGTCACCCGGAGAACCTGCAAGGCGTTCCAGACAACGCGGAACGCTGGATCCGGCGGCCTACGACCACTACCAGAAAGGGCGTTACGCCTATTTTCGCTATGAACCCAAGGCATTCATTGCGGCCCTCGACAATTTCACCAAAGCCACAGAGATCGATCCGACCTATGCAAATGCCTATGCGCAGCAGGCCTACTGCCGCACAACGCTTTATGTGTTTGGATTGCCGGGGGCGGACAAAACGCTGGACGCGGCAGAGGCTTTGGCCCGCAAAGCCATCGAAATAGACGGCGAATCCGCCCTGGGGCACGCCCGGCTTGGTTGGGTCTTGGGATATTGCGGCAAACCCGCCGAAACCATCGCAGCGTTCGAAACCGCGCTGCGCTTTGATCCGGACAATGCCGAAGTCTACCATGCTTACGGCGAAACCATGAACCGTCTGGCACAGCCACAAAAGGCAGCCCCATTGCTTGAGACGGTCTTTTCAAAGGACAGCTACTTTCCGCCAAGTTGGGAGTTTCCACAAGGCCACACCGAAATCCTTTTGGGGCATCACGACCGGGCCATTGAGCATTTCAATTCGGTATTGGATCGGTTGGAGCGTTTCATTCCTGCACGCGTGCAACTGGTGCGGACGCTGTGGGAAACCGGGAACAAGACAGACGCAAGGCAGAATGTGGCGGCCATCAGGACATTCGCCCCGAATTACAGCCTGGCGCATGTGGCGCGCATGTTCCCCTATCCGGACAAGGTGGAAAAGGCTCGCCTGATCAATGCGCTTGCCGACGCGGGACTCGGCTGACGTTTACGTCGGTCAAAAGATTTGCGGAAAAGCGGACAGCTATTCGCCAAGAACCGATGCCACCTTGGTGCGCCGATCAGGCTTTGGGTGCGAACGGTATCCGCCCGTTTGTGCTTCCAACGCGTCCTTGAGGTTTCGCTATGGACTGCGAGCGTCCGGCAAAATTATTTCTTCGCCTCCAGCGCATCCAGCCGAGCCTTCAGCGCCTCGTTTTCCTCGCGCGCTTTCTGGGCCATCGCGCGCACCGCGTCGAATTCCTCGCGGCTAACGAAATCGCGATCCGCCATCCAGCGGTCGATCCAGCTTTTCATCGCCGTCTCGGCTTCGCCCTTGGCACCCTGCGCGACACCCATCGCATTCGTCATCAGTTGCGAGAGATCGTCGAAAATCTTGTTGCGCGTCTGCATTGCCGTCTCCTTACGTCCTTGTGAAACATATGGGGCCAGCTTGGCGTCGGCACAAGGTTGACTTCGCCGCGGCCCCGTGGACAAGGAGCGGCCATGTTAGCCGCGATCCCCTTCCCCGACATCTCGCCAGAGATCTTCACCATTCACCTGGGGGAATGGGCGTTTTCGCTGCGCTGGTACGCGATGGCCTATATCGTCGGCATCCTGATCGGCTGGCGCATCGGGATACGGGCGGCAAAGTCGCCGCAGATCTGGCGCGGCCCGGCGCCGATGAAGCCAGAGCAGGTCGAGGATTTCCTGACCTGGATCATCATCGGCATCATTGCCGGCGGGCGGCTTGGCTATGTGCTGTTCTACCGGCCCGCTTTCTACGCGGCCAATCCGCTGGATATCTTCCGGGTCTGGGATGGCGGCATGGCGTTTCACGGCGGGTTCCTGGGCGTGGTGCTGGCGGTCTATGCCTACAGCCGTCGCCACGATGTCGCGCTTGGCAGCCTGGCAGACCTTCTGGCGATCTGCACCCCGCCCGGGCTTTTGCTGGGGCGGCTGGCGAATTTCATCAATGCCGAGCTTTGGGGGCGGCCCACGGATGCGGCTTGGGGCGTGATCTTTCCCGGAACGGCGGCGCAGGACTGTGCGCTGGTCGAAGGTCTGTGCGCGCGCCACCCCTCGCAGCTGTACGAGGCCGGGCTGGAAGGCGTGCTGCTGGGCGGACTTCTGTTGTTCCTGGCGTTCCGGCATGGCTGGCTGAAACGTCCCTGGATGCTGTCGGGTCTGTTTTTCGCAGGCTACGGCTTGTCGCGTTTCCTGGTCGAGTTCGTGCGACAGGCCGATCCGCAATTCATCACCCCCGACAATCCGCTGGGCCATGTCATCGGAACAGGCGGGATCGGCGTGTCGATGGGGCAGTTGCTTTCGCTTCCGATGATCCTTGTCGGCGTCTCGATCCTGATCTGGGCGCGGCGGCGGGCATGACGCCCCTGGCGCAGCTGCTGACGCGGCGCATCGCCGCGGCCGGCCCGATCAGCATTGCCGAGTACATGACCGACTGCCTGATGCACCCGCAGTTCGGTTATTACGCCACCCGCGATCCGCTTGGCATTGACGGCGATTTCACCACCGCGCCAGAGATCAGCCAGATGTTTGGCGAACTGATCGGGCTGGCGCTGGCGCAGGCCTGGGTCGACCAGGGATGCCCGGACCGGATTACCCTGGCAGAGCTTGGCCCCGGCCGTGGCACCTGCATGGCCGATATCCTGCGCACGGTGCGCGCGGTTCCCGGGCTGCTTGGCGCGGCAGAGGTGCATCTGGTCGAGGCCTCGCCGGTTCTGCGCGCCCGTCAGCGCGATGCTCTGGGGGGCCGACCCGTGACCTGGCACGATGGCGCAGACACGCTGCCGGACGCGCCGCTGTTCCTGATCGCCAATGAATTTTTCGATGCCCTGCCGATCCGGCAATTCATCCGCCACCGGGACGGCTGGTGCGAACGGCTGATCGGAACCGATGGCGACGCCCTGACCTTTGGCCTTGGCACGCCGGCGCCGCTGGCGCTGCTGGATCACCGCCTGGGCGACACCAGACCCGGCGACCTTGTTGAAACCTGCGCGCCGGCCCAGCCGGTGATCGCCGAAATCAGCAGGCGCATCGCTGCCCATGGCGGTGCCGCGCTGGTGATCGACTATGGCGACTGGCGCAGCCAGGGCGACACGTTGCAGGCGGTGCGGGCACACGCAGCCACCGATCCCCTGGCAGATCCCGGCGAGGCCGATCTGACAGCGCATGTCGATTTCGAGGCGCTGGCGCTGGCCGCCGCCGGCACAGGCCACAGCAAACTGACCACACAGGGCGTGTTTCTGGAACGCCTTGGGATTACGCAGCGCGCCCGTGCATTGTCTGAACAACTGGGTGGCATTGCCCTTGAATCTCACATCGCCGCACATCGCCGCTTGACCCACCCTGCGGAAATGGGGAGCCTCTTCAAAGTATTTGGTCTCACCCCTGTTGGTTCGAAACCGCTTGCCGGACTGGACCCATGACGCTGGAAATTCTGACATCGGACGCGCTGGGTGACCTGCGCCACGGGTTTTTTACCCGCCGGGGTGGTGCGTCTTCGGGCGTGTTCGAGGGGCTGAACTGTGGTCCCGGTTCGTCGGATCAAAGCGAAGCGGTTGCGATCAATCGTGCACGCGTGGCCAAAGCGATGCAGGTGGAACCAGAGGCGTTGCTGACCTTGCACCAGGTCCATTCCGCAGACGTGATCCACGTTCGCGAAATCCCGATCGGGCCCCGACCCCGCGCAGATGCAATGGTGACCACGACACCCGGCCTGGCACTCGGCGCGCTCAGCGCGGATTGCCAGCCGGTGCTGTTCGGCGATGCCAAGGCCGGTGTGATCGGCGCAGCACATGCCGGGTGGAAAGGCGCGCTGAACGGCGTTCTGGAGGCCACGCTGCACGCGATGACCGATCTTGGCGCACGCGATATCGTGGCCGTCATCGGCCCCGCGATCAGCCAGCGCGCCTATGAGGTGGGTCCGGAATTCTTTGACATGTTCTATGCCGACGACGCCGACAACGCGCGCTTCTTCACCAATGGAGAGGGCGACCGGTATCTGTTCGATCTGCCCTCTTACGGTTTGCACCGGCTGCGCAGCGCCGGTGTGGCCCATGCCGAGTGGACCCGGCATTGCACCTATAGCGACGAGGACCGGTTTTATTCCTATCGCCGGTCGCTACATCGCAAAGAGGCCGACTATGGCCGCCTGATTGCGTCGATTCGGCTTTGACGATTCGCGGCCCCGCCGTGGAATAAGACCGCCGCAAGGCAATCCGCCGCCGCATTGCCGCCGCAAAAACGCACGCAACAATCCGATACGAACGCTGCCGGCGTCGCGGGAATCGCAACAAATCTTGGCGGATCATAGGGATGCCGTATTTTGACGCGTGTGGCAGGCCAGTCAAATTTTCCCACAATTTATCGCGAAGAAAATGCATCTGTCGTCATGCTGACGCCCCAATGAATCGCGACTCTGACCCAAGCCAAGCTGACACGGGAAAACCCGATACCGGTACTTTCAGCTGTCATCGGGGAACAGGAGAAAAAGAGATGCACAAGGAACGTCGCTGGATGACATCGTTGGCCAAAGAGGCCGCCAAGACAAAGCTGGAAATGCCCTGGGCCCGAGGCCCGCGGCGCGAGGCGTTCGTCGCCAAGCGCGCCAGTCAGAACACAGGCCGCGCTGCCCGCGCCTGACGCTGCCGCGGTGGTCAGGCCTGCCAGCCGCCACCCGCGCCAAACCGAATGCCGCCGCCCGGCGCAAAGACAGTCCTGACAACGCGTGCAGGTCTGGTCGGGCCAACCTCAGTTCTCATATCTGCACCATCGGTGGGGGCCGACGCAGGTATGACCCCGACGAAAGGAAGGATCGCATGTCCTACCCTCATAGCCCCGGCGGCGCTGCTGTCGCCCGGCCACTGCCCACCGTTTCGACCGGTCAATGGACGGCCCGGCGCACTCCGGCTGCGCAACCCGCCATAGCTGCCCGGCGGTTCGAGGCGCTGGCGCTGCTGCCAGACGGCGACTTTACCGAAATCGTCCAGCGCGCCCCGGCGCACCCCGTGTTCGAAAGCGCCTTTTCCGCACTCGCCCGCGGTACGATCATAGCCACAGAGGAAGGCCCGATCGCCATCGAAGACCTGCTGCCCGGCATGCGCGTCGAAACCCGCGATGCGGGCTTTCAGCCGCTGATGTGGATCGGCACCATCACCATTGCCCCGCAAATGCCGCTGGCGCATATGCCCGCCCGCCTGTTCCGGATTCCGGTGGACAGTTTCGGCCCCTCGCGCCCGATGCCCGACCTGATGCTGGCCCCGCATGCCCGCCTGCTGCACCGTTCGCCCAAGCTGCTGGATATCGTGCATGACGACAGCGCACTGACACCGATCACCGCATTCGAGGACGGCTATTCGGTGATCCGCGTTGCGCCGGCGTCACCGGTCAGCGTCTATCACCTTGCCTTCGCCGATCACCACATTCTGCGCGCCAACGGGCTGGAAATCGAAAGCTATCATCCCGGCAACGATATGGTGAACAAGATGGGCGGCGAAAGCCTGCGGCTGTTCCTGTCATTCTTTCCGCATGTCGGCTCGCTGGCCGAATTTGGTCCGATGGTCGCACCGCGCCTGAGCGTCGAGGAATATCAAAGCGCGGTGGCCACCTGATTCTTCAGGCGGTTTCGGCCAGTCGCGCCTCCAGCACTTCGAACGGCACGCCGGGGTCGTCCTTGGCCCCGCGAATGACCAGCGAGGTCTTTACGCTGGCCACGTTGTCGGCCGCTGTCAGCTGTTCGGTCAGGAAATTCTGAAAGGTCGACAGATCGGGTGCGACACATTTCAGGATGAAGTCGACTTCACCGTTCAGCATGTGACACTCGCGCACCAGCGGCCAGTCGCGGCAGCGCTGCTCGAACGCGCTGAGATCCGCCTCGGCCTGGCTGACCAGCCCGACCATGGCGAACACCTGCACCTCGAATCCCAACAGGCGCGGATTCACATCGGCGTGATACCCGCGGATATAGCCGCTTTCTTCAAGGGTTCGCACGCGGCGCAAGCAGGGAGGAGCGGAAATTCCGACGCGCTTGGCCAGTTCGACGTTGGTCATACGTCCATCGGCCTGCAATTCCGCAAGGATATGGCGGTCGATCGGGTCCAGCTTGTTTCCGGGCATGTCTGCTCCAACGCGATTTTGCGAACCTTACGGCGCTGCCCGGGTAAGCGCAATAATCTTTCGTGTTTGCGCAACTTCATTAGCCGTCATAGTGTTGGCGCAAACGATCCGCAGCCTATGACAGGACACCGTCATGTTCGTCGTCACCGTGAAATTTACGACATCTCGGGCCGATCACGCCGCTTTTCTGGCGCTGATCACCCGAAATGCCGCACAATCGCTTGCCGACGAGCCCGGCTGCGCACGCTTTGACGTCGCCACCTCGCCCGACCGGCCCGGCGATTTCTTTCTGTACGAGCTTTACACCGATGCGGCCGCTTTCGAGGCGCATAAATCCACCCCGCATTTTCGCGCGTTCGACACGGCCTCGGCACCGCTGGTCACCGGCAAGTCGGTGGCCCTGTATCACCTCGAACCAATGGTCCCGGCATGAATTCCGCCCTTGTCCACCCCGACCAGCGCCCGCGCCATGCCCGCCCGGGCGGTGCCGAAACCGTCCAGATGATTACACCGGACGCTGGTGCGCGGGCATTGCTGAACGGCTTCACCGAGATTCCGCCCGGTGCCGGTATCCCGCTGCATTTTCACAACGTCGAGGAAAGCGTTCTGATTCTTGCGGGCGACGCGCTGGTCGAGATTGACGGTGCAACCCGCAAGGCCACTGCCGGACAGGTGGCCTGGGTCGCCGCCGGGGTGCCGCACCGGTTTTCCAACCCGTCAGCCAGCGAAATGCTGCGCATCTTCTGGACCTACGCCGGGGCACAGGCAACCCGAACCCTGGTGGAAACCGGCGAAACGCGACCCGTCGCCGTCGAGCATGGATCACAGGTTTGACGCACGTCCACGCAGATGCGCTGCGCGACTTTGCAACCGATTGTTATTGCGCGCTGAATGTCCCCGAGGCTGCGGCGCGTCTGGTTGCGGATTCGCTGGTGCAGGCCGATCTCTGGGGCCACCAGTCACATGGAGTCATGCGCCTGTTCTGGTACGCGACCCGCCTGCAAAGCGGCGCCATGGACGGCGCGGCAGTGCCCGTGACAGCGGCGCGCGATCTGGCAATCACCACGATCGACGGAATGGGCGGCATGGGGCAGGTCGTTGCCGAAGCGGCCATGACGCGGGCGATTGCCGCCGCAAAAACGCATGGCATCGGCGCGGTTGCCGTGCGCAATTCCGGTCATTTCGGCACGGCGATGTATTTCACCCGAATGGCGGTGCAGGCCGGGTGCGTCGGGTTCCTGTCCTCCAACGCCAGTCCGGCGATGGCGCCCTGGGGCGGGCTGGAAAAACGTATCGGCACCAATCCCTGGTCCTGGGCCGCGCCTGCCGGGACATATCCGCCGATGATGCTGGATATTGCCAACACCGCCGTGGCACGCGGCAAGCTGTATCTTGCGCGGCAACGCGGCGAGGCGATCCCGGAAGGCTGGGCCATAGACGCCAGGGGCAACGCCACCACGGACCCCGAAACCGGTATCGCGGGCACCATCCTGCCGATGGCCGGGCACAAGGGTTATGCCATGGCCACCATCGTCGACATGCTGTCGGGCGTGCTGAGCGGCAGCGCGTTTGGCAGCGCGATCACCGGTCCCTATGTGCCCACCGGCACCAGCGGCGTCGGCCATCTTGCCCTTGCCATCGACATTGCCGCCTGCCGTCCGCTGGCCGACTTCAACGCCGATATGGAACGCCTGATCGGCGAACTGAAGGCGACCCCGCGCGCACCCGGTGTGGCGGAGATCTTCTATCCCGGCGAACGCGAATCGCGTCACGAGGCCGAGGCGCTGCGCCGTGGCCTCGACCTGCCGGAAACCACCGCCCGCGACCTGCGCGATCAGGCCAGCGCGCTTGGCATCGCCGCGCCATTCTGAATCCCTTCCGATCATCTGATCCGAAGGGGGTTTCGAACCCCGAGCGCGACGGCTATATCCAAGGTCGATTGACGCATCGGAGGCAGCCATGAGCGATACCAAACACAGCAAAGTCCTGATCATCGGCTCTGGCCCGGCGGGCTACACCGCTGCGGTCTACGCAAGCCGCGCCATGCTGGAACCGGTGCTGGTGCAGGGGATTCAGCCGGGCGGCCAGTTGACCATCACCACAGAGGTTGAAAACTGGCCCGGTGACGCCGAGGTTCAGGGCCCCGACCTGATGATCCGGATGGAAGAGCACGCGCGCGCGGTGGGCACCGAAATCATTGCCGACCATATCAATTCGGTCGATCTGTCGACCAGGCCGATCGTGGCGAAGGGCGACAGCGGCACGACCTATACCGCCGACGCGATCATTCTGGCGACTGGGGCCCAGGCCAAATGGCTGGGCATGGAAAGCGAAGAGCATTTCAAGGGGTTCGGCGTCTCGGCCTGCGCCACATGCGACGGGTTCTTCTATCGTGGCAAAGAGGTTGTGGTGGTCGGTGGCGGCAACACCGCCGTCGAAGAGGCGCTGTTCCTGACCAATTTTGCCAGCAAGGTGACGCTGGTGCACCGCCGCGACGAGTTGCGGGCCGAAAAGATCCTTCAGCACCGGTTGTTCAACAATCCCAAGGTCGAAATCCTGTGGGATCACTCGCCAGAGGAAGTCATCGGATCTGACAATCCGCGCAGCGTCGAGGGCGTGCGGCTGAAACATGTGAAAACCGGCAAGATCACCGAAATCCCCTGCGCGGGGTTCTTTGTGGCGATCGGCCATGCACCGGCCAGCGAACTGGTCAGGGATCAGCTTGAAACCCACATGGGCGGCTATGTGGTGACCAAACCCGATTCCACCGAAACGTCGATCCCGGGAGTCTTTGCGGCGGGCGATCTGACCGATCACATCTATCGCCAGGCGGTCACGTCCGCCGGCATGGGCTGTATGGCCGCGCTTGAGGCAGAGAAATACCTGGCCGAACTTGGCGCCGAAAAGGCGGTCGCGGCAGAATGAACGGACCACGGCGGCTGCGCCTTACGCAGCCGCCGGGGTCAGGAAAGGCCCGGGAGTCGGGAATATTCGCGCGGTGCAAGACAATCCTACAGCGTCGTCACCACGCCAACTGCCAGCACGTCGCCCGTCGGCAACCCGGTGGGAGATCCGCCTTCGGGTTCATCCGAGATTGCAAGCGTGCCGCCCTCGATCAATGCGCGCAGGGCTGCGGGCACCGTCAGGCGTGCCATCTGTTCGGCCGGCAGCACGCCCAGCGATTTGGGCACTCCGTCACCGGCAATCAGCCATACTTCCAGCGCGCGGCCGGGACGGGCCGTGCCGGTGGTACGGGTCAGCCGCAGTTCATCGCCCTCATAGACTGCCAACAGGCGCAGCGAGTTGTCTTCGGCAACGATTTCAGCCACATGTACCGGTCCGGTGGCCGGACCTGGCCCCGACAAGGGTGTGACGAACATCATCACCGCCAGCACCGCCGCCGCACCCAGGCCGACAACGCTCAGCCCCTGCCAAATCCGCAGCACGGCCTTGCGCGGCGCCCCGAACAGGCGCGCCTCAAGCGCGCGCTTGACCCGTGCAGGCGGCTTTTCGTCGATGCCATCCGTCAGTGGCACCAGCCGTTCCTGCCAGATCTGGACTTCTGCCAGCAACACAGGCTCGTCGCGCAGCCGCATGCCAAAGGCCGCGTGTTCCGCCGGATCCAGCACACCCATCGCGAATTCCGCGGCCAGTGCCGCGTCTTCGGGGGACAATGTGACGGGATCGGTCATCTTTGCAGGCAATCCTTGAGTTTCATCAGCGACCGGCGCAGCCAGGTGCGCATTGTGTTCAGCGGCACACCCGCCGCTGCGGCCAGTTCGTTGTAACTTAATCCTTCCAGATAGGCGCCGCGCACAGCCGCGCGCCGGTCATCCTCAAGCTCATTCATACAGCCGGCAATGCGCGAAGCCTCTGACGCGGCCACTGCGGCGGCCTCGGGCGAGGGACCAGGTGCCGGCATCGCCAGCACCTCGTCCAGCCCGGCGCTGGTCCCGGCCCGCCGCTGCGCGCGAAGCGCGTCGATCGCGGTGTTCCGTGCAATTGTGATCAACCATGTCATCGGGCTCAAACCATTCACCGCATACCTGTCCGCATTACGCCAGACCTTCACAAAACTCTCCTGAACCGCGTCCTCTGCCGCAGCCCTGTCTTTCAAGACACGCAGGCAGACACCAAAAAGTTTCGACGAACAGCGATCATAAAGCTGGCCCAGGGCTTTGCGATCTTCCAGGGCAACCTTGCCCAGCAATTCTTCAATCTCTCGTGACATCGCACCTCTGACCTAACGTTTGTAAAACTATGGCAGGACTCATCCCTGCCACGTAGCGCGAAACGGATAACATTCCCCACAGCATTCACTTTATTGCGGCAGCGTTGCGTGGCCGTAACAGAACAAACTGACACATTTGGTCCTGTTTTTTCCGGATGGCTTGAATTGCCCTGCATTCCGGGTTTAT
>JAJDOB010000062.1 GCA_022340385.1 Rhodobacter sp. | reverse complement strand
TCTGAGCCAATCCTACCCAGTGCTGCCGCTTCGCGACATTGTGGTGTTCCCGCACATGATCGTGCCGCTGTTTGTGGGGCGCGAAAAATCGGTCCGCGCACTGGAAGAGGTGATGGCCGACGACAAGCAGATTCTGTTGTCCAGCCAGATCGATCCCGGTGTCGATGACCCGACCTCTGATGGCATCTACCCCATCGGTGTGCTGGCGAATGTGCTGCAACTGCTGAAGCTGCCCGACGGCACCGTCAAGGTGCTGGTCGAAGGGCGCAGCCGTGTGAAGATCACCGAATACATTGAAAACGATCAGTTCTTCGAGGCGCGCGCCGAATTGCTGGACGAGGTCGAGGGCGACCCCGACACGCTGGCGGCGCTGGTCAAATCGGTCTCTGAAGATTTCGAGCGTTACGCCAAGATCAAGAAGAACATCCCCGAGGAAGCCCTTGGCGCGGTCGCCGAAACCCGCGAGCCCGACAAGCTGGCCGATCTGGTCGCCGGGCATCTGGGTGTCGAGGTCAACCAGAAACAGGAATTGCTGGAAACGCTGTCGGTGTCCGAACGGCTGGAAAAGATCTTTGGCCTGATGCAGGGCGAAATGTCGGTTCTGCAGGTCGAGAAGAAGATCAAGACCCGCGTCAAGAGCCAGATGGAGCGGACCCAGCGCGAATATTACCTGAACGAACAGATGAAGGCGATCCAGAAGGAACTTGGCGACGGCGAAGAGGGCCAGAACGAAGTTGCCGAACTGGAAGCCCGCATCGCCGAGACCAAGCTTTCCAAGGAAGCCCGCGAAAAGGCCGAGGCCGAAGTCAAGAAGCTGAAGAACATGTCGCCGATGTCGGCAGAGGCGACGGTGGTGCGCAACTATCTCGACTGGATGCTGGCGATCCCGTGGGGCGTCAAGTCACGCGTCAAGAAAGACCTGCATCGCGCCCAGAAAGTTCTGGATGACGACCATTATGGTCTTGAGAAGGTCAAGGAACGCATCGTCGAATATCTTGCCGTGCAGCAACGCAGCAAAAAGCTGAAAGGCCCGATCATGTGCCTGGTCGGCCCTCCGGGCGTGGGCAAGACCTCGCTGGGCAAATCGGTTGCGCGGGCCACGGGGCGCGAATTCATCCGCATCTCGCTGGGCGGAGTGCGCGACGAATCCGAGATTCGCGGGCACCGGCGCACTTACATCGGGTCCATGCCGGGCAAGATCGTTCAGGCGCTGAAGAAGGCGAAAACCGTCAACCCGCTGATCCTGCTCGATGAAATCGACAAGATGGGGCAGGATTTCCGGGGCGACCCGGCCAGCGCCATGCTGGAGGTTCTGGATCCGGAACAGAACAGCACGTTCACCGACCATTATCTCGAGGTCGAATATGATCTGTCGAACGTGATGTTCCTGACCACGGCGAATTCGTACAACATGCCCGGCCCGCTTCTGGACCGGATGGAGATCATTCCGCTGGCCGGCTACACCGAGGATGAGAAATCCGAGATCGCCAAGCAGCATCTGATCGCCAAGCAGATCAAGAACCACGGTCTGAGGAAGGATGAATTCGTCCTGACCGACACGGCTTTGCGGGACATCATCCGCTATTACACCCGCGAGGCCGGGGTGCGGAATCTGGAACGCGAGATCGCCAAATTGGCGCGCAAGGCGGTGACCAAACTGATCAAGAAAGAGGCCGAAACCGTTGAAATCACGTCAGATAACCTGAAGGATTATCTTGGTGTGAAGAAATTCCGCTACGGTTTGGCCGAGAAGGAAGATCAGATCGGTGTCGTCACCGGGCTGGCCTGGACCTCGGTGGGCGGTGATCTGCTGAGCATCGAGGCGTTGCGCCTGCCCGGCAAGGGCCGGATGAAGACCACCGGCACGCTGGGCGACGTGATGAAGGAAAGCATCGACGCGGCCTCCAGTTATGTGCGGTCGATCTCGCCCTCGATCGGGGTAAAACCGCCGCGGTTCGACCGGATGGACATCCATGTGCACGTGCCCGAAGGGGCCACGCCCAAGGATGGCCCGTCTGCCGGTGTCGGCATGGTGACCTCCATCGTTTCGGTGCTGACGCAGATTCCGGTGAAAAAGGACATCGCCATGACCGGCGAGGTTACCCTGCGCGGTCACGTCCTGCCGATCGGCGGTCTGAAAGAGAAACTGCTGGCGGCCCTGCGCGGCGGCATCAAGACGGTGCTGATCCCGAAGGAGAACGAGAAGGACCTGGCCGAGATTCCGGACAATGTGAAGGACGGGTTGACGATCATTCCGGTCGAAACCGTGGGCGAGGTGCTGAAACACGCGCTGGTCCGGACCCCGGTGCCGATCGACTGGGACGAAGAGGCCGAGGAAGAGGCCGCGGCGGCCCGCGCCACGATGCAGTCGGGCGATGGCGGGGCCGGTGCCACCACGCACTGACCGCGTCGCAACCGTCAAGAACCAACAAAAGGCGCCCCCGAAGGGGCGCCTTTTTCGTATCCGCTGTGCACCGTCGATGACGCCAAGACACGCGGGGCGAGAGCATTTGTGACATAATCGACTACAAAATAAGGGTGTGGATGCATAATGCTGTATAAATTTTATCAGTCGGCACAATGCTTTGTAGGAATCGCAAGCGCCTTTGTGTAGCCTTTGGTCAAAACAACAAAATCGGGTAGAAAAAATGGTTCGCAAAACCGCCACATCCAAGAAGCCGGCCAACAAACCCGCCGCCAAGGCAGCGAAACCTGAGGCCGCGGCAGACAAGCCTGCGACCGTCGTGCGCGCGATGGGCAAACGAGAACTGATCGACCGCGTGGTCGCGGCGTCCGGCATCAAGAAAAAGGCCGCCAAGCCGGTGGTCGAGGCGATGCTGAAAGAGCTGGGCGATGCGCTGTCGCGTGGCGAAACGCTGAATCTGCAACCGTTCGGCAAGGGCATCGTCAAGACCCGCAAGGAACTGGACAACGCAGAGATCGTCGAACTGCGCCTGCGTCGCAGCAAACTGGCGCTGGCCGCCGCCGAACAGACCGGCGACGATGACACGCCAGACCCGCGCGACCCACTTGCGGAAGCTGCCGAGTAACGCTAAACCCCGCGCCACACGGCTATGATGGGTGATTAGCTCAGTGGTAGAGCGCTTCGTTCACATCGAAGATGTCAGCGGTTCAAATCCGTTATCACCCACCATTTTCCAGCGTGCAGCCCGGCGTCATGCCACTTGCGGGCGTTCCGTGCCTGCATCCCGGCGGCCACCGATCCACAACAGCCAGAACGCCAGCGATGTCTCGGCGATGACCGCGATCAGATAGGCGGGGGCGAAGGTTCCGGCCAATCCGGGCGCCAGAAAACGCAGGCCGCTGCCGGTCAGATAGACCGCACCCGCGGCGATCAGCAGATAGCCGAGCGCGCGCGGAAATTCCGGGGCGCGGATCAGCAAGACCCCGGTCAGAACGCTGCTGATGCCGAAAAAGACCAGGCCCATGTCATAGCCGTGGCTGTGGATATCCAGCGCCTGATAGGCCAGCGCCGCGGCGGTTTGCGGCGCGATGCCGGGCAGTGCGGCATCAAGCCATAACAGCGCGGTCTGCTGCGCCATCAGGTTGCCCGCGATCAGCGCCGCCTGCATCAGCCGGAACGCGGCGGCCAGCATGGCCAGCAGCGGGTCGACCGGCCGCAGGATGACGTAGAACAGCGCTGCGACGGTGATGTCGGCGGCAACCATCGTCGCGTCGGCGGCAATCGACAGCCGGAACAGACCGGTCCGATCCAGAATGTTGGCGGCTGTGTCGGTCGGATTGCCGGCCACGAACAGACCGCCGCGCAACAGAACCTCGCTGCCAAGGCCAAGCAGAATGATAAGCAGGTAGAACAGCCCTGCGCTGCGGTAAGTGGTGGTGGTACTGGTCATCGCTTCGCTCCGCCGGTGTTGCGGGCTGCAATGCGGATCTTGAACATCGGAAAACTCCTTGATTCGCTGTGGATGGCATGGTTTGTACTTCCTCAAGTAGACTTGAGGACAAGCAGAAAATGACCGGTCGGACGACAAGCGATCTGAGCGTCGGGGAAATGGCGGCGCGCGCCGGCGTCGCGGTATCGACGCTGCATTATTACGAGGCCGAGGGCCTGATCCAGGGCTGGCGGACCGCGGCCAATCACCGGCGTTATGACCGGCGCGAGTTGCGGCGCGTGGCGATCATCCGCATCGCGCAGACCCTGGGCATTCCGCTGGCAGAGGTGCGCGAGGTGCTGGACCGGCTGCCGCGCGACCGTCCGGTGCGGGCCGCCGACTGGGCGCAGGCCTCTGCCGCCTGGGCCGCGCGGCTGGATGAACGGATCGAATTGATGCAGCGGCTGCGCGGCACGTTGGATTACTGCGTCGGCTGCGGCTGCCTGTCGCTGGAAAACTGCCCGCTTTACAATCCCGACGACAAACTGGGCCGGAATGGTCCCGGCGCGCGGCGCTGGACGGGCAGCGCAAAAGAACGTGCCGATGCCCCTTGATCCCGCCCGCGCGGCCGCGCTATAGGACGGCCCTGGCGGGCGATTAGCTCAGTTGGTAGAGCGCTTCGTTTACACCGAAGATGTCGGCGGTTCGAGCCCGTCATCGCCCACCATTTCCCGCCTG
>JAJDOB010000036.1 GCA_022340385.1 Rhodobacter sp. | reverse complement strand
TCCCCGAGGCGGTAATCACCGAAATCCGCACCCTCGAAGACATCGCAGCCGAAGCGCAGGCAGGGGCCTTGCCCGAAGTCGAGGAAGAGTGGGATCCGTTCGAGGACGGCTAGAGCGGCGTCCTTTCAATGTGAATCGGTGAGGCCGCTCCAGCCTTCTGCTCTTGCGCGCAATTCATTCCGAAAACCGGTTCCCACTTTTCGGATTCCGCTCTGGCGCCACGCACGACAAATCAGCGACATCGGCCCTTGACCGCCGCACGCTTGCCGAAGTTACCCGTCCGCCTCTCTTGCCCCGACCGGCAGGCGAACGTATCTACCCGTTCAAGGCATTCATTCAGGAGACGACAGATGTTCAAGGGACTGGGCAACCTCGGCGATATGGCCGGGATGATGAAAAAGGCCAAGGAAATGCAGTCTCAGATGGTCGAGATGCAGGAAAAACTCGCCTCGATCACCGTCACCGGCGAATCCGGCGCGGGCCTTGTGAAAGCCACCGCCACCGCCAAGGGCGAACTGACCAGCCTCGATATCGACCCGTCGATTTTTGATCCGAACGAAAAGGAAGTCGTCGAAGACCTGATCCTCGCCGCGATCAAGGACGCCCAGACCAAGGCCGCCGACCGCAGCCAGTCCGAAATGGCGAAGATCACCGAAGGGCTGGGACTTCCGGCCGACATGAAGCTGCCGTTCTGAAGCGCGATCCGAAAGCCGCGAACCCGTCGCGACGCGACCGATCCGGCCTGCGGGCCTGCGCCTACCGCCCCGCCAGCCAATAGCCCAGCCCTGCCAGCCGCGACGGCGCCGCGATCCCGCGCGCCTCGCGCCGGTCCGCCATGTGCAGCAGCCCGTACATGCCGCGCACCCCCAGCCAGCGCAGCGGTTCGGGCTCCCATCTGCGCACCCGCCGGCCGACCCAGGGCAGTCGCGTCAGCGCGGTGTCGCGGCCCAGCGCCAGATCCGCCAGCGTCCGCCCGGCCAGGTTCGACGTCGACACGCCGACACCGACATAGCCCCCCGCCCAGCCGATCCCGGTTGCCGGATCAAGCCCGACCGTCGCGCACCAGTCTCGCGGCACGCCCAGCACGCCGCACCAGGCATGGTCGATCCTCGCGGACCGGGCGGCGGGAAAATGCCGGTGCAGGATCTCGACCAGCCGCCGCACCGTCACCGCATCCGGGCGGCCATTGTCGTCGATACCGGAACCGAACCGATACGGCAGCCCGCGCCCGCCGACAGCGATCCGGCCTTCCCGCGTGCGCTGGCAATAGCAATAGGCGTTGTGGAAATCCCCGACGATCTCGTGCCCGATCCAGCCGATCCGCTCCCAGATCTCGGGGGCCAGCGGCTCTGTCACGATCTGCGCGGAATTGAGCGGCAGCCATTCGCGCCGCACCCCCGGCAATGTGGCGGTGAACCCCTCGGTCGCGCGCAGGATAACGCCCGCGCTGATCACCCCGCGATCCGTTGTCACGCGGCCCGGCTCCATGCGCTGCACGGCCGTGCCTTCGGCGATGCGCACCCCCAGCCGTTCCACCGCAACCGCAAGCCCGCGCACCAGCCTGGCCGGTTGCACCCGCGCAACCCCGCCCACCAGCATCGCACCCAGCGCGCCGGGGATGTTGACCCGCGCCCGTGCCGCGTCGGCGTCAATCGCCGAAACCCGCGCTTCGCCCCAGTGCCGCCGATGCGCAACCTCGCCCTGCATGCGCACCAGTTGCGCGGGGTTGGTCGCGACCGCCACCTCGTCGGTGCGCAGGATATCGGCCTCTATGCCCTCGGCCTCGGCAACGGCGATCACTTCGTCCACCGTGCCGGCCATCGCCTGCACCAGGGCGCGCACCGCCTCTGCATTGCCGCCGCGCAGATAGGCTTCGTGGCTCCAGGCAAACCCGCCCGACAGCCAGCCGCCATTGCGCCCCGACGCCCCGAACCCGGCGAATTCCCTGTCGACGACCAGAATGTTCAGCGTCGGATCGGCACGTTTCAGGTAATAGGCCGACCACAGCCCGGTATAGCCGGCACAGACGATGCAGACATCCGCGCTTGTGTCGCCCTCCAGTGCCGGGCGCCGATCCGGCACCCCGCCGATGTCAGCGTGCCAGAACGAGACCTCGCCCATCCGTTGCGGCGTTACCATCGCATCTCCCCCTTTGAATGCCGCCGTTTCAGGCCGCACGCCCCTGTCAAATCCTCCATAAGGCCGCGCGGCCCGGAATTCACGCCCCGCGTGGCGATTTCCGATTCACCCCCCTGCCGATTTCCCCTAACTTGCCGGCCATGACCGACGCACCCAAGGAAATCGAAACCCTGATCGAGATGATGGCCAAGCTGCCCGGGCTTGGTCCGCGCTCGGCCCGGCGCGCCGTGCTGCACCTGATCAAGAAACGCGGCGTGCTGATGACGCCACTGGCCGACACCATGCACACCGTCGCCGCCACCGCGCGCGAATGCCTGAACTGCGCCAACATCTCGGTCGCCGACATCTGCCCGATCTGTGCGGCGGAAAAGCGGTCCAACGGCGAGATCTGCGTGGTCGAGGATGTCGCCGATCTCTGGGCGATGGAACGCGCCGGCGTGTTCAAGGGCCGCTATCACGTGCTGGGCGGCACATTGTCGGCGCTCGACGCCATCGGCCCGGCGGATCTGCGCATTCCCAAGCTGATCGACCGGGTCGAGACAGAGAATATCACCGAAGTCATCCTGGCGCTGAACGCCACAATCGACGGCCAGACCACGGCGCATTACATCGCCGACCAGCTTGAACACCGCGTCAGCGTCACCTCGCTGGCGCAGGGTGTCCCGATCGGCGGAGAGCTTGACTATCTGGACGACGGCACCATCACCGCCGCCCTGAAAGCGCGCAAGAAAGTCTGACCGCCACCGGCAACCCGATACCGGCGGCCGGTTTTCTGCGGATCCTGCCCGGCTGATTTTCCACGGAAATTCGCGCGGTTCGCCCCTAGAGCGGCGTCCTTTCAATGTGAATCGGTGGGGCCGCTCTGGCCTTCTGTTCTTGCGCGCAATTCATTCCGAAAACCGGTTCCCACTTTTCGGATTGCGCTCTAGGCTTTGATGCAGATTGAAAACGCGCCATTGCCGATTCTGGATATTTGAAAGGGTATTTCCACATGAGCACGAACAATGATCCCGACATTTCACCGGTCATCGCCCTGGCCCGGGCCCAGGGCATTCCCTGCCTTCTGAGCGGCGAGGGCGACTACGAAGCCCTGCGCCCGGTGCACAACGCGCGCCTGCAAACCTATCCGCAGGTGATCGCGCCCTGTCGCGATGAAACCGACGTGGCGTTCTGGCTGCGCGAATTGCAGGGCTTTGTTGTGCCGATCTCGATCCGGTCCGGCGGCCATCACCACGAAGCGATGTGTTCCAACACCGGCGGCGTCGTGCTGATCACGCCCAGCGAAAAGGACATCGACATCGACCCCACGAACAACACCATCTGGGTCGGGTCCGGTCAGAAGCTGCGCAACGTGATCTACAACCTGGGCCAGCACGAACGCATCATGCCGACCGGGGGCTGCGGCACCGTCAATGTCGGCGGCCTGACCCACGGCGGCGGCTGGGGCATGTCATATCGCACATGGGGGCTGACCTCTGACGCGCTGCTGAAAGTCGAGATGGTCCTGCCCAATGGCGATTTCGTAAAGCTGGATGCGTCCGGCTTCACCGATGGCACCGGCACCAGCCTCGACGTCGACCCGGAAAAGCTGTTCTGGGCCATTCGCGGCGGCGGCGGTGGCAATTTCGGCGTTGTGACCCGGTTCCAGTTCAGAATCTTCGCGCCCTGCCCGGTCTATACGGAATTCACCCTGCAATGGGACAAGGCCGGGCGCCACGATGCGGCCCTGGCCTGGGTCGACCTGTGCAATTCCGACGATACCAACCTGAACACCTTCGGGCGCATGACGGTGATGGACGATCCCGATCACAAGTTCTGGAATCCGCCCCTGGTCATCGGCGGGCGCTATTACGGCGATCTGGCGCAATGTCACAAGGCCTTGGCCGAATTCCTCGAAAAGGCCCCGACAGAGCATCAGTACTATCGCGAGAAACGCCTGGATGACCCGGCCGATTTTCTCGATATCCTGATGCTGAGCCCCGATGCGGGGCCAAGCCTTGCCGACGGCACCCCGATTCCGCCGCAAGGTTTTGCGCTGCAGGTCGGCGCGCCCAAGGCGGACGGACCGGTCTCGACCTGTATCGACGAACCCGAACCCCACAAGGTCAGCTCGACCATGCCGGGCGGCGACCATGACGAGGTATTCAGGCGCGCCGAAGACTACATCGACAACTCGGACGATCAGCCGGACGTGAACATGTACCTCAGCCTGCACGGCATGGGCGGGCGCGGCGCCGAAAACCGCGAAGGCGCGTTTCCCTGGCGCGACAAACCCTACATGTTGCAGGTTCAGGCGTGGTGGAATCCCGGCTCCAAGACCGAGGCAGAGGAAAAGGCGCTGGTCGATTGGGTGGGCGGTTTCCGCAAGGCGCTGGAACCGGCCTGCGAAGGCGCGTTCATCAACTTTCCCGACCGCGCACAGGATCCGGAACAATATTACGGCGGTTCATGGGAAGCGCTTCGCGACGTGAAGGACATGGTCGACCCGAAGGACCGGCTTGGCTTTCTGTTGGGCGTGAAACCTCACTGACGCGCAATCCGCGCCACGCCTCGACGCCTTTCAGCCATGTTGAAGCGGCGTCTCCGTGACGCGCGGCCCCCCCCCGCATCATCAGCCGCCTAAAGGAACAGCCGAAACGCCAGGTAGGGCGCAATGTTGAACACCAGAACCAGCAGCTTGTACTGCGCCAGCCAGCGAAAATAGATCTCGTCCAGCGCCTGTTCGGACAGGCCGAACAATCCCTGATGCGCCCATATCGCCATCCGGCGCATGACAACGATGGCCAGCGTGGCGATTGTCAGAAATGCGATGTTGATGACGCTGATCCAGCCCAGCGCCGCCGTCAAAAGGTCGATATCCATCGAAACCTCCGATCCTTGATTCACAGTGTTATCTGGGGACGCGGGGCGCAAACGAAAAGACCCCGGGCAATACCCGGGGCCTTTTGACACATCTTGCGCGAAGCGGATCAGTCGTCGTCGATATCCGGCTGCTCGCCCGACGGCAGGTTGAAAAAGCTGTCCGCGTCGGGCAGCGGATCATTCCTTTTGTCGTCCTCATCATCGTCATGGTCGGACAACGAAAACGTCTCCAGCCCAGAGATCGCCGTCGGGATGCGCGGCTCGGGATCCATGCCAAGGCTTTGTTCGGTCGAGACCAGCTTGCGCCGCTCGTCATCGGTAAGAACCCCGCCCTCGGCCTCTTTCTTCTTGGCGGCCTTCTGCACGACCGCGTCAAGCTCCGACTGTTTGCACAGGCCCAGCGCGACCGGGTCGATCGGCTGAATGTTGGATATGTTCCAATGCGTGCGATCGCGCAGCGCCTGGATGGTCGGCTTGGTGGTGCCCACCAGCTTGCTGATCTGCCCGTCGGTCAGTTCCGGGTGGAACTTGACCAGCCACAGAATCGCCGCCGGGCGGTCCTGGCGCTTGGACAGCGGGGTATAGCGCGGCCCGCGCCGCTTTTCCTCGCCCACCGCAGCGGCGTAGAATTTCAGCGTCAGCTTGTATGCGGGGTCTTTCTCGGCCGCATCGATCTCTTCCTGGGTCAGCTGGTTGTTGGCGACCGGGTCGAAACCCTTGACGCCCGCCGCCACGTCGCCATCGGCAATCCCCTGCACCTCCAGTTCGTGCAGATCGCAGAAATCGGCAATCTGCTTGAAGCTCAGTGTGGTATTGTCCACCAGCCAGACGGCAGTGGCTTTTGCCATGATCGGTTTCGCCATGATGCGTCTCCTAAAACAATATCTTCCTTCGCCGGGGAAATCGGCTGGTCCGGCTGGACCCTTACCACGATTTCAGGGAAGTTGCTGGGTATATAGACCCGTTGCCGATCAAGGAAAAGACCTAATGCGCTGGCTTGCCATACTGTTGATGACCGCCACGTTCGCCGCAACATCGGCGCGGGCAGATGGCGAAAAGGCCGGCGCGTTCGACTATTACGTGCTGTCCCTGTCGTGGTCGCCGACATTCTGCGCGCTCGAAGGCGCGGCGCGCGGCAACCCGCAATGCGACCGCGCGCTGGGCTGGGTGCTGCACGGGCTTTGGCCGCAATACGAATCCGGCTGGCCCAGCTTTTGCCGCAGCGCATTCCGCAATCCGTCGCGCGCCGACACCGCCGCAATGGCCGACATCATGGGCAGTTCCGGTTCCGCCTGGCATCAGTGGAACAAGCACGGCGCATGTTCCGGCCTGTCGCCGGATGACTATTACGCACTGGCGCGGCGCGCCTATGATGCTGTCACCCGCCCGGCGGCGCTGCGCAAGCTGACCCGCGCGGTCAAGGTTCCGGCCGATGTCATCGAAGAGGCTTTTCTGACCGCCAACCCGGAATGGCAGGCAGACATGATCACCATCACCTGCAAATCCTCGCGCATCCAGGAAGCCCGCCTGTGCCTGACCCGCGATCTGACCCCCCGCACCTGCGGCGCGGACGTGATCCGCGACTGCGCGATGCGCGACGCGCTGTTCGATCCGATCCGGTAAATCCGCTCCGGACATCGTGAACGACATTTGCCCGGAATTCTGCTATCATGGCCGTATCGTTGGCCGAATTCCGGCCAATCCTCCGATTGCCGGAACACTCGACCCCGCGTGAAACCCTTCATGATGGGAACCTGACCATGGTCAAGACAATCGGCAATCCGCTTTCCTTCACCGCGCGCGCCCTGGGTGCTGCCGCCCAGCATGTCGGCGCCTCGGTCGATCAGATCGGCCAGCACAACGCAACCGAAGTCGAAATCAGGCACCTGACCCTTGGCGATCTGCGCGATGCGCTGCGCCTGGGTGCAAAAGACTTTGCCGCCGCGCGCGCGGATGTGTTCTTTCTTGTGGTGCTGTACCCGGTCATCGGGCTGATCCTGGTCGGATTCGCCTTTAACCTGAACCTTCTGCCGCTGCTGTTCCCGCTTGCCGCGGGGTTCGCCCTTCTGGGTCCGCTGGCTGCGGTCGGTCTTTACGAGATCAGCCGCCGCCGCGAAAAGGGCGAACCGGCCAGCTGGGGCGCGGCCCTTGGCGTGATCGCATCGCCGGCTTTCGGCAGCATCGTCGTGCTCGGGCTGTATCTGCTGGCGATCTTCACCGCCTGGATGATCGTCGCCAACTGGATATTCGCGCTGACCCTCGGCCCGGAACCGCCGGTCTCGGCCGGCGCCTTCCTGTCCGACGTGCTGCACACTTCGGCAGGTCGGGCGATGATCGTAATCGGCATGGTGGTCGGCTTTGGCTTTGCCGTCGTGGTGCTGGCGACAAGCGTGGTGTCGTTCCCGTTGCTGCTGGATCGCCGCGTCGGCGTGCCCGCCGCAATCGTCACATCCATTCAGGTCGCGAAACGCAACCCGCGCGTCATCGCCATCTGGGGGCTTGTCGTCGCCATCGGGCTGTTGATTGGCTCGATTCCGCTGTTCATCGGCCTGATGGTCACGATGCCGATCCTTGGCCATGCGACCTGGCACCTTTATCGGCGCGCCATCGGCTGACGGCGCGCCCGGCGCGGGTGCGATGACGCTCAGGCCACCTTCAGCACGATCTTGCCGATATGGTCAGAGCTTTCCAATCGCGCATGCGCGCCAGCCGCGTCCGCCAGGGGAAATTCGGAATCCATCACCGGCGCCACCGCGCCGCTTTGCAGCAACGGCCAGACCCTGTCCCGCAGATCCCCGGCGATCCGCGCCTTGGCCAGATCGCTTTGCGGGCGCAGGGTCGATCCGGTGATCGTCAGCCGCCGCATCATCACCGGAGCAAAGTTCAACTCGACCTTGGGACCGGACAGGAACGCGATCTGCACCAACCGGCCCTCGTCTGCCAAAGCCTTGATATTGCGCGGAATATAGCTGCCACCCACCATGTCCAGTATCAGGTTCGCCCCGCCTTCGGCGCGCAGCACCTCGACGAAATCCTCGTCGCGATAATTGATCGCGCGCTCTGCGCCCAACCCAAGACAGGCCGCGCATTTGTCGTCCGATCCCGCCGTGGTGAACACGCGCGCGCCAAACCGGTTGGCCAGCTGGATCGCGGTGGTCCCGATGCCCGATGATCCGCCATGCACCAGAAACCGTTCCCCGGCCTGCAGGCCGCCACGCAGGAAGACATTCGTCCAGACGGTAAAGTACGTCTCTGGCAGGCAGGCGGCGGCATCCATGGCCATGCCGTCCGGCACAGGAAGCGCATGGGCCGCAGGCGTCACCACATATTCGGCGTATCCGCCGCCCGGCAGCAACGCGCAGACCGCATCCCCCGGCGCCCATTGCGACACGCCCGGCCCAAGGGCCGCCACATGCCCCGAGCATTCCAGCCCCGGCAAATCCGACGCCCCGGGGGGCGGCGCATAACTGCCCGCGCGTTGCAGCGCATCGGGCCGGTTCACCCCGGCATAGGCCACCCGGATCAGGATCTGCCCGTGCCCCGGCACCGGGACATCGCGCGTTGCGGCGCGCAACACCTCTGGCCCGCCGGGTTCGGAAATCTCAACCGCCGTCATCTGACTGGGCACTGTCATCATGTTCTCCTATTGCGATCCCGGCCAGCGGCCGGGCAAATCGTCCCGCACCGTCGAGGCCGGTGCTTTCACCTTTGATATCAGCCAGTTCGGCCCGGATAACAGCCCGTTCAACAGGGCGTTTCCGCGCAGCTGCGCCTTGAATTTCTCGAATTGCATCACGTCGCCGATGCGCCGGTCCAGAAACGCCCATGTCGCGTCATTGCCGGGATTGTCGTCGCCCAGCCAGAACAGCACGGTGGCCGAATAGACGCCGCCCAGGATCATCCGCTTGGTATACCAGTTGATATCGTCAGAGCCGTCGCCCAGGGCCGTCCAGATCGCATCTGCCGTCCCCCAGACCAGCCGGGCGCCCTCGCCCGCGTTCTGCGGCAGCGCGAACAGCGTCGCACCCCGGCGCACCGCCTCCTTGTCGTCAATCGCCTCGATCCGGGCGCGCACCGCGAAAGTCACCCGCTCGCGGATCTTCATCGACTCCAGGTCGGCTGCCGCCATCCGCGCCAGCATCGCGGCGTCGCCGCGCCGGTGATAGGCCATCGCCAGATCCAGCGCACCGCGCGGACAGGCCGCGCGCGCGGCCTCGGGGCTGACACCGGCAGCGGCCACGGCCGCCGCGAATGTCGCGGGCGACCAGCCCTCGAACGCGACATGCGCCAGCGCCGCATCCAGCAAGGCGTCGGTCGTGCTTTTTTCGCTCATGGCCCCTCCTTGCCCCGGGCGTTCCGGCTGTAGACAAGCCTCCGCCGCTTTGCTATACGGCCACCTCCTGCAATTTCATGCAACTCTAACTTAGAAAGGTGGTGACAACCACATGCAGGTCAGTGTCCGCGACAACAACGTCGATCAGGCGCTTCGTGCCCTGAAGAAAAAGCTGCAGCGTGAAGGTGTGTTTCGCGAAATGAAGCTTCGGCAGCATTTCGAAAAACCCTCCGAGAAAAAAGCGCGCGAAAAAGCCGAGGCTATTCGCCGTGCCCGCAAGCTCGCTCGGAAGAAAGCACAACGCGAAGGGATGATGTAAATCCTCTCTTGATACTGTGGGCTTCGGCCCATTCTCAGACGACCCCCGTAGCTAACGCACGGGGGTTTGTCGTTTTGCGGGGACGTGATTGCCGGCGAAAACGGTTCTCTGATTGCGGCCATGTCAAGTGGGTGAGCGATTTGTCCGTTCGGGGTCATGGTTCTCTACGAGGTCGCGGGTTGCGCCTCATGGTGGTGTTCGGTGATGGATCGTCTCCAATGTCGTTTGCGGGGTGATCCGGGCAAGCCCGACGTCCCAGCCGTTTTTACGAGATCGATCAACCTCCGTCCCGTCAGGACGTCGCATCCCACCTTCGGGCGGCGGAATTTCAGGTCAGGCAGTGGCCTCCTTTGTCCATTGAAACTCTGTTCCGTTCTTCCAGAGCGTCAGCAT
>JAJDOB010000302.1 GCA_022340385.1 Rhodobacter sp. | reverse complement strand
CACTGGCAGCGCACATTGTCTGCGGCGGCAAATCAAGGGCTCGACGGACAGTCGAATGCCTTTCAGGTGTGGCTAGAGCTTTCCTTGCCGTTGAACAGAAACTACATTGCTAGGTTCAAAGCGGGATCGAGGCGCCCCCGGAAATAAGAGAGATGCCATTTGCCATTGCTTTCGCCCACCGACACGGCCGACCTGATTGCGTGCACAGAGTGCGACGCGCTGTATCGGGCCGTGCAGCCATTGCCCGGCGAGCAGGCCGTCTGCGCACGCTGCCATCATGTATTGATCCGGCCGCGGCGCTTTGCCGGGATGCGGATCATCATGCTGGCGGCGACGATGCTGATCCTGATCACCGGGGCGATGTTCTTTCCGTTCCTTCGGATCGAAGTGCAAGGTCTGTCCAACTCTGCGTCGATCCTCGATGCCGCCCTGGCATTTGCCGGCGGTCGACTGGCGGTTCTGGCCTTTGTCACGGCGGCGCTGATCCTCTTGATCCCGGCGCTGCGGATGGTTCTGCTGCTTTACGTGCTGGTGCCCGTGGTCTTTGACCGCGTGCCGGCCCGCCACGCGCGCGAGGCGTTCCGGTTGACCGAGATGCTGAAGCCCTGGTCGATGGCAGAGATTTTCGCGCTGGGCTGTGCGGTGTCGCTGGTCAAGGTCGGGGATCTGGCGCAGATCGAGTTCGGGCCCGCCTTCTGGATGTTTTCCGGCCTGGTGATCGTGGTGGTCATACAGGAAACCTTTATGTGCAGTTGGTCGATATGGAAATCGCTGGACAGTCAGAGCACCTGATGAGCGCCCGCGAGGCGGGGCTTGTGACGTGCCGTCGTTGCGCAAGGGTCTGGCCAATGGCCAGGGCGACCTGCGGGCGTTGCGGAGCCCGCCTGGTGTCGCGGGATTCCAAAAGCCTGCAGCGGGTCTGGGGATGGTGGTTGGCCGGTCTGATGTGCTATATCCCGGCCAATATTTACCCGATGCTGCAGACCCGGACACTACTGTCGACAAGCGAAAGCACGATTGTCGGCGGGGCGATCGAATTGATCCATCACGGGTCGGTGGGGATCGCCATTGTCATCCTGGTGGCCAGCGTGCTGATCCCGGTCGGCAAGTTCATGGCGATTGCCTTTCTGGCGCTAAGCGTCAAGCACCATCGCATCGTGCCGCCACGCCACCGTCACGGGTTATACGAAATTGTCGAGTATGTGGGCCGCTGGTCCATGATTGACGTTTTCGTTGTGGCCATTCTGTCATCGCTGGTGCATTTGAACGTCGTGGCGTCGATCAATCCCGGGCCTGCCAGCCTGACCTTCGCATTGTCGGTGATATTTACGATGTTGTCTGCTCAAGCCATCGATTCGCGCCTGATATGGGACGAGAACCGCACGCCCAAAGACGATGTCGCGTGACGATGCCGCCTGATATTCCCATCAAGCCCTTGCGCCGCAGCATTTGGGAGCGGTTCAGCGTTGTCTGGCTGATCCCCATCGCGGCTTTGCTGATCGCGCTTGGCGTGGCCTGGCAGTCGTATTCGCAGCGTGGCCCGATGATCGTGATCTCGTTCGAAAGCGCCTCTGGCATCAAGGCCGGCGAAACGGTGCTGCGCTATCGCGACGTCACGGTGGGACTGGTCGAAAAGGTGGGTTTTTCGCCTTCGCTGGAACGGGTCGACGTTTCGGTTCGCCTGGACAAGGATATCGCGGACTACATCGACAATGATGCGGTGTTCTGGGTGGTCCGCCCCGAGGTGACGACCCAAGGGGTCACCGGTCTGGATACCGTGCTGTCCGGCGTGTTTATCGAAGGGCTGTGGAACACCACACCCGACGGCCTTGTGCCCTATCACAACGGCTTGTCGGATGGGCCCTTGCTGCGGGTCGGCGAAAGCGGCCTGCTTATCACCATGCGGGCGCAGGGAACCGCAGTTCTGGCCGAGGCGAGCCCGATCCTGTTCAAGGGCATCAAGGTCGGCCGCATGGGCAAGCCAAAGCTGAGCGACGATGGCACCGACGCCTTGTCGGAAGCCATTATCTACGCGCCGCACGACAAGTTGATTAGCAGCGCGACGCGATTTTGGGACACATCCGGGTTTTCGTTCAAGATCGGCGCGGGCGGCGCCGAGCTGGACTTTTCCTCGCTGGCCTCGCTGGTGTCGGGTGGGGTGACATTTGAAACCATCGTGTCAGGTGGCCGGCCGGTCGCCGATGGCACTGTTTTTGACGTCTACGGCGACGAGGCGAATGCCCGGGCCAGCGTGTTTAGCGATTCGAGCGGGCCGACGCTGGAAGTCACGGTCGTGTTCGACGAGAATGTCAGCGGCCTGTCCGCCGGATCGCCGGTGGAATACGGCGGCGTGCGGATCGGCGAGGTGACCAGCCTGCGCGGACTGATCGACGAGGCGCAGTACGGCGATTCCCGCGTCCGGCTTCTGGCGTCTCTCGAGATCCGGCCCGAACGGCTGGGCCTGGAAGAAGGCACGACACCTGACGAGGCGCTGGCGTTCCTGACCGCGCGCGTGGCAGACGGACTGCGCGCCCGGCTCGCAACGGCCAGCATCCTGACGGGCGGGCTGAAGGTCGAGATGTTGCAGGTCGCCGACGCCACGCCTGCCGCCTTGGAACGCAAGGGCGACGGACTGCCGGTCATCCCCAGTACCGACAGCAATGTGCAGGACGTTGCCGCCACGGCACAGGGCGTGCTGAAACGGGTCAACGATCTGCCGATCGAAGAGGTGATGGGCAGCGTGATCAGGTTCCTGGACAATGCCTCGGCTCTTATCGGTAGCGACGACATGAAGAATGCGCCGGGCCAGATGGTCGGGCTGATATCCGAGGCTCGGGGCGTCATCGGGTCGGAAGCCGTTCAAAAGCTGCCCGAAAACCTGAACAACCTGCTGGCCAGCCTGCAGGGCACCACGGACGATCTGCGCAAGGTGCTCGGTCAGATCGAACAGGCCGATACCGTGAATCGGCTATTGGCCGCTGTGGATGCCGCAGGCGCCGCCGCGTCCCAGGTGGGAACCTCGGTTCAGGGGGTCCCGGCGCTGATCACCCAGATCGAGGCGCTTGCAGCCAAAGCCAATGCCCTGGCGGTCGAGGACCTGGTGGCACGGTCGTCCGGGCTGGTTGCCTCGGCCAGCAAGTTGCTTTCCAGCGACAGCACCCAAGCGTTGCCGGTGACGCTGCATGCGGCGATTGCCGACCTGCAAAGCGTGATCGCAGAGGTCAAGACCCAGGACGGTGTCACGCGGCTTTTGAAATCCATAGATGCCGCAGGTGCCGCCGCGACCGAGGCAGGCAAATCGATCAAGGGCGTACCCGACCTGGTCGCCCAATTGTCCGCCGTGGCGAAAAAGGCCAACGAACTGCCGCTGGACCAGTTGATCGCCGAACTGACCAGGATCACCGGCACCGCCAACACGTTGCTGGCATCGGACGGCGCCAAGGACTTGCCCGCGACGCTGACGGCCGCGCTGGCAGAGGTGCAGGCGGTGCTGTCAGACCTTCGAAAGGGCGGCACGATCGAGAACGCCAACAAGACGCTGGCCTCTGCCGCCACGGCCGCCGATGCCGTTGCCCGGGCCACGACCGACCTGCCAAAGCTTGTGGCACGGGTCGATAATCTGATAAGTCAGGCAACGACCACGCTTGCCGGTTTCGACAGCAAGTCCGAAGTGAACCGCGATCTGCGCAGTGCCTTGCGCGAGTTGCAAAAGGCTGCCGAGGCCGTCTCCAGCCTGTCGCGGGCGCTGGAAAGAAAGCCCAATTCAATTATTCTGGGACGCTGATACATGCAGAGATTGCCGTTGTTTTCCGCCATTCTTGCCAGCACTTTTCTGGCGGGGTGCCTTGGTACGCCAGAGCCGCTGCGTTATCCTGTCCCGGTCGTGAAACCGACGGAAAAGGTGCGCATCCCCTATCGTACGGTCGAGGTGCGCGAGGTGTCGCTGCCTGCATATGCGGAATTGTCCGAGATGACCGTCGAAACCGCCGAAGGCGGGATCGAAACCGCCCGCGCCCAGCTTTGGGCCGACAGCCCGGTGCGCGCCGTCACCCTGGAATTAAGCCGGAACCTGGGCCAGATCACCGGCGCGACCGTGGCGTCCGAACCCTGGCCGTTCGATTCCACCGCGGATGCGATAGTCGAAGTGCGGATCGAGGAAATGCTGACAGATCGGCAAAACAACTTTAAGCTGTCCGGCCAGTATTTCGTGGGCTCGACGGACGGATCCGAACGGAATCGCGCGCGCGTTTTCCAATTGTCGGTGCCGCTGACGACTGCGCCCGATCCATTTGCGATGGCGGCAGCGCGGGGCCAGATCATTGCCGATCTGGCGCTGCTGATTGCCAGGAATGGGCTGAAATAAAAGCGCTCCTGGACCGGTGCGGACAAAGTCTGTGTCGGTTCCGGAGGCCTGAAGTCCTGCGGGTAAACCTTGGGCGAGTGGTATCTTTGTAACACCGAAATTCATGCGTGTTGAAGGGTGCCAGGTGGCGCACTATCTGCATTTTTGAAAGCGTGATCTGGCGCTGTTGCGGACGGCTTGCCGACAACCTGTTCAAGAACAAGCCTGCGCTTGCGACACCCCTCATAAGTTCACTTTATACGCTGGAACCCGTGCCAATGATCAATCGCCTTTCGCTCGCCCTGGTCGTCGCTCTGTCCCCGCTTGGCGCTTTGGCCGGAGGCCTGGATACGCCTGTCGAGACTCCCTTGCTGATGCCGCCGATCGCTGCACCGGCACCCTTTCTGATATTCACGCTTGGCGGTGGTGCGCGGGTCGAGCCCAGCTATTTCGGAGCCGACAGCTATGAGGCGGTGCCCGATATAAG
>JAJDOB010000283.1 GCA_022340385.1 Rhodobacter sp. | reverse complement strand
CGCTCGCCCGACGCGGCATCCTGCAGGAACGACCCGTCGCGCACATAGCCATAGCGCGCGCCGCCGCCGCGTGTGGGCGCCGACCTGAAATAGCGCGGCACCTCTGACCAAAGCGGGCTGTTCTCGCCGGGGCGCGCCTGTCCGTGAAACAGCGCCCAGACCGTGTCGGCGTTTGCCTGACGCATGCGGATGCAGCCATGGCTGTCGGCGCGGCCCAGCAGGCGGTATTTGCTGGATGTCGTGCCGTGCATCGCCACACCGGATGCACGCCCGCTGCCATAATGCAGGTCGATATAGATCGAGTTGTACATCCCGGGAGAGCCCCAGCCCTTGCGATGCCTGGTGCTGCGGTCATCGGCGTTGAAGATACCCAGCGGCGTCGGGCCGGAACGCGCGTCGCCGGGATATTTGCGCCCCGTCGAAACCGGCCAGGAATAGGGCGGTGTCCCGGTCACGCCCTGCCTGTCCCAGAAATCCTGGTCCCAAAGCGCCAGCCGCCAGCCGGCCCCGTCGCGTTCGATCACCCACATCTTCTGCCCGCCGTCCGACCGAACGGCAGTGTTGACATAGATCACATGGCTATAGGCGGGGTCGATCCGGCTGGGCGGGATGAACGCGACCTTCGGATTCAGCGCCCCGGGCCGCCCCAGATCTTCTAGGTAGTCCAGCCCGGTGCCGTGGGTTTGAACCGCCTGCGATCGCGTCGCTTGCCCGGCAATCGCCGCTGCCGCAAACCCGCCCAGAAATATGCGTCTCGTCCAATCCATGTGCCCCTCAAACCCCCAAGACCCAGTGCAGAACGCCCCGCAGGGCGGCAAAAATATCGGGGAGTCCCAGGTTCGCCTTTGCATCCTCAAGAATGACCGCGCCTTCGATCACAATATCATCGAGCCGCCCCAGATCTACCATTTCGAACACCAGATCCAGAAATCTGTCACCCGAAAGCAACCAAGCGGCAAACAATGCAGCGATCAGGGTGGCGGTGAATTTGGCGTTTTCGGTCATGGCTCAGAACTGAAAATAGATGAAAGGGGCGACACCGTCCTGCGCGGCGGCGAACATCAGCCAGATGCCGGATGCAAGCAGACCGGCCTGCGCCGGCGCCGGCAGCCGGGCAAGCGCGGATTGCGTTGCCGGCAGCCAGCGCATCGGCAGCCAGTTCACCGCAATGCCGATGGCGATCAGCACCAGCGCAGTCACGCTCAGATCGACCGGGGCAAAACCGGTCGGGCTTACAACTGCGCCCAGCATGGCGACGGTCTCTGCCGGATCGGCGGCGCGAAACGGGATCCACAACAGGCAGACAAAGCCAAACACCAGGGCGGTGGCAATGGCTTGCGGCAAACGTATGCGCGGGCGCAACACACGTTCGGCCATCAGCCCGGCGCCGTGCAGGAACCCCCAAAGCAGAAAGTTCCAGCCCGCCCCGTGCCACAGCCCCGCCAGCGTCATCGTCAGCAGCGCCGTGCAGGTCTGGCGCAGGACCGAACCGGAATTGCCCCCCAGCGGAATATACAGGTAGTCGCGGATCCATGTGCTGAGACTGATATGCCAGCGTTGCCAGAACTCGCGCAGGGACGCGGCCCGGTAGGGCTGGTTGAAATTGCGCTGAAACCGATAACCCAGCAGCAGCGCGATGCCGATGGCAATGTCGGAATACCCCGAAAAGTCGCAATAAATCTGCACCGCATAGCCCAGCGTCGCCGCAATCGCGGTGATCGTGTTCTGCCCCTCGGGCAGGGCAAAGGCCGGATCGACCAGCAGCACCGACAGATAGTTCGCCACCACCATCTTCTTGAACAGCCCCATCAGGATCAGGACCGCCGCCAGCGCGCGCGCCGCGGCATCCGGGACAACCGGCGCGTCGATCTGCGGCAGGAAATGCGCCGCGCGCACGATCGGCCCGGCGACAAGCTGAGGGAAGAAAGAGATATAAAGGAACACATCGGTCGGATTGCGGCGCGGCGTGATATGGCCCCTGTGGGCGTCGATCACGTAGGACACTGCCTGAAAGATGTAGAAAGAGACCCCGACCGGCAGGATGATGCTGATCCACTGCATGTCGCGCGCAAACATCGTGGCATTCAGCAGCTGTTGCAGGCTGAGGGCGAAAAAGTTGAAATATTTGAACAACGCCAGCGTCGCGATCAGGGCGGCGACGCTGGCGATCCGTGCGGCGCGCGATGGAACCAGCCCGCCGATCCACGCAACCGCCGAAACCCCCGCCATCAGCGCCAGGAACCGCACATCCCAGGCCGCGTAGAATGTATAGGACGCCGCGATCAGCAGCGCCTTGCGCCAGGTGCCGCGCGACCAGACCAGCCCGTTCAGCACCAGGACCAGCGCGAAGAACAGGATGAACTGAAGTGTCGGAAAGACCATGCGTTACTGAAGGATACCCGCCAGCGCCACGTTGGCCGGGCGGAACATGCCGGGCATCCGCCTGGCCATGTCGTTCAGCAGCTGGTCCACGACAAGGTAATACCCCGCCCCGGTGAAATGCGACCCGTCCGGGCTGCGGATGGTAACGGTCTTGCCATCAATCACCGCCGTCTTGGCATATTCGCCGTTCGCCCCGGCGGCAAATTCCGCCATCGGCAGATAGACCGCCCGGACCGCGCGCGCCTCTGCCTCGATGATCGGGTTGATCCGCGTCATGTGCCGGTTCAGAGAGGCGCTGCGATCCGGCGCCGGCCCCAGCCAGTACACCACCGCCCGCTGCTGTGCGGCGATGTCCAGTATCCGGCGGATCTGGGCGCGATAGGCCGCGTCCCATTCCGCTGTCTGCTGCGGGATAGTGCCGGTCCCTGTGACCAACGCCTGTTTGTCGTTCGATCCGAAATGCACCACGATCACATCCGGGCGCAGACCCGGCGCGATCCCCGCGAACGCCTGCGGCCAGTCATAGAAATCGCTGCGCGACAACCCGGTCGAGGTGCGCGCCCGGTTGGCGACCACCGCTGTCAGGCCACGCTCGTTGACGCGCCGATCCAGAAAGATACCGAACCCCTGCGCCAGACTGTCGCCGATCACCAGAATGCGGGCCGGATCACCGGCACTGAACTGGCGCAGCGGGCGTTCGGGCAATTGCATGCGCCCGGCGAAATCGTCCCGGGGGCGCAGAAACGACTCGCCCAGATCCTGCGCGCCAAGGCCGCGCGGGCTGGTGCCGCAGGCAGCCAGAAGCAGCGCCCCGATCAGCGAAATCAGGCGCGTCCTACTGCAACTGGACATCTTGCAGCGCCGCGCGGCGATCCATGTTCTGGGTGATCCGGGCCAGGTCGTCCAGAATTTCCGCCGCAACGAAATCATACCCGGCCTTGGTGAAATGCACCTTGTCGCTGGCGCGCAATTGCTGCAACCGCCCGCCGTGGGTGCCGTTCTGGGCGTATTCTCCGGTGCCGAAAGTGGTCAGCTGATGGATATCGACAAAGGTGCCGCCCGACTTGGCCACCGCTGTCTTCTGCAGGGTCGAGATTGTCCGATACGGATCTTCCAGCCGGGACTTGCCGACGATCGGCAGGCCGAACCAGAACACCTGCGCCGCCTGTTCGCTCAGCCCGCGCGTCAGTTGCGCCACGCGCCCCTCGTACAGCGTGTTCCAGGTGTCAGAGGCGAAGGATTCGCGCACCCGCCCCTCGCGGATGGTGGTGATGTCATTGGCGCCCATCTGCACGATCACCACGTCGCTTTGCCGGGTATCAAGATCGGTCGCGGCCGTCGCATAGCGTGCCAGCCAGCCCTCGGCACTGGTCTTCGCAAGCCCGTCCGAAACCTCGGTCAGACGCAGGGTCTCAACACTCTTGCAACGCGCATAACTGCGAAAGATCGCGCCCCACAGCCCGTCGGCCAATGAATCGCCCAGCACCACGAACCGGACCGGCTCTTTCGGGCAGGCGGGTTCGCCCACCTCCTGCGCCCCGGCAGCAGCAGCGGCCAGCACAAGGCCAAACAGGAAACCTGGGCGGAACAGGCGGATCACGGATGCTAGCCCTGTTCCGTCAGGGAATCTGAATACCGGCGGATCGCAGCCACCGTGCCCGGCCCGGCGATACCATCGACAGAGCCACGGTAAACCTCAAGATCGCGCAGCTTTTGCTGGATGATGCGGATCACCTCTCGGTCGCGGTTGCCAAGCTGCGTGGTCAGCCGGTCGGTCGCGGTCGGGTCGCCCTTCAGCAGCGCGCTCCAGTACAGATCGGCCGCCTTGGCGGGCAGCGGATCGCCCGCAGCGCCCTTTTCGAGCAGTTCGGCCAGAAACGAATAGGCGTGGGTATAGCCCTGATCGACCGATTTCTTCAGCCACTCCGCCGCCTGGTTCTCGTTCAGGTCGACGCCGGTGCCGGTCAGGTAATAATAGCCGACGAAAAACTGCGCCAGCGCGTTGCCTTCCAGGGCGATATTCTCGGCGATCTGGAACGCGTCGCGCGGCGTCTTCCCGGGCACCAGGTCTTTCGAATACAGCACCGTCAGTATTTCCTGGCTCAGCCAGTCGCCATGTTCCGCGCCCTGGCGCGCCAGTTTCTGGGCTGTATCAAGGTCGATCTGACCGCCCTGCGGCGGGGCATAATGCGAATAGGCCGCCAGTCCGAAGGCCGAGGCCACGCCATTGTCCATACCGTATTGGTACGACGCCCCGGCGGTATCAAAATCACCGGCTGCCTGCGCGATACGCCCCAGCGTGGTGCGGATCAGCCCGTCTTCCGGAAATTCCTGCGCCGCCGCCTGGCAGACCGCGCCGGCCTTGACCCGGTCAATCGCTTCCAGCTTGCGCGGGCCGCCCAGTTGCGGCACCGCCGCCAGCGACAGGCAGGGCGCGCGGAATTCGGCGCGTTTCTGTTCCAGCAGCAGCGCCTCGGCCACGGCGTCGCGCCCTTCGCAGATCTTGCATGTGTCCAGATAGGCCTGAAGCTGCACGGCATCGCGGCTGTCCATCGCGGCCGCGAAACCGGCCTTTTCCGCCTGATAGGCGCTGTCTGCCTCGATCTCTGCCACCAGCCCGCGCGCATCCGCCTGATAGGCGCAGGCAATGCAGTTGCCGGCATAGGCGCGCAGGGCCGCCACGTCACGGGCGCTGGCGGCAGCGTCATAGGCGCGCGCCTCGGCATCGAAAGCGCGCGCCTTCGCGTCGATCTCTGCAACCTTGGCCTCGACCTCGGCGCGGTAGGTGCACAGCGAACAGTTTTCCAGATAGATCGTCAGCCGCTCGGGCGCGGTGTCGGCCTTGATCCGGTTCCAGATCTCGGCCTCCAGCGAATTGGCGCGGGCGAATTCCTCCATGTCGCGCAGCCGGTCGGTCAGCTCTTTCTCGTTGGGGCAGTAAAGGCAATTGGCCAGGAAATCATGCACCCCGTCGCGGTTGTCGGATTCCAGCAGGAACATCGCCTCGAAGGTTTCGTTGTACAGCCCGGTTTCCATCTCGGTAAAGGCAGAGCGGCCCGCGAAGACCACCAGTTCCTGCGCCGGATCGTTGCTGGACTTGATCAGCAGGCTGTATTTCGGCCCGCACAGCGGGTCGCGTTCGACCAGCCGGTTCAGCGCCCGGGTCAGGTAGGCCTCGACCTCGGCACTGGTGGAGACACCGTTGCCATCGCCGAACGGCGCGCGGTCGGCCAGACCACTGACCAGACTGTAATGCAGCGCCTGTTCGGGCGCGCCGGAACAGGCCGCCGCGCCGGTGTCGGCCCCGATCATCACCACCAGCATGTCGAATCCGATCCGGTCCAGCGCGGTCTGCACCTCCGAGATCGCCAGCGGAAACTCGTCCGCCGCATCGGTGACGCGCAGGAACCCGATGCGCCGGTGTTTGGGATTGAAAGCCTCGACCACGGCAGAAACCCGGTCGGCAAAGTCATTCAGCCCAAACTGGTCCGCGCCGACCCCGATGCGGTAACCATCGTTTCCGGACAGAAGATCAACCTCGGTAATCAGGAAGAACTGTTCAAACTGCGCGTGGGTCTCGCTGGGGGCGGACACGAAGGTCGACACCGGGCTGGATCGCAGGCGCGCGGCGAAAACGGTCTGCTTGGCGGCATCGACATCGGGCAATGCGTCGATGGAGATCACCGGCAGATCGGCGGGCACCCCGCCCGGCGCATCGCCGTCCGGCGAAACACCAATGAACAAAAGCTGCATCTTCGGGTCGGCACCGTCGGCAGAAACGGGGGCGGCAAGACCCAGCGACACTAACAGAAGCCCCAATGCGAATAGTCGAGCAGACACTGTACAATTCTCCCTGCGGTTCAATTCCGGCAATTGCAAAAAACGGCGTTCCGGCAAGGCTATTAAAATGCGGCTCTCGGGACAAACAAAAATAATGGATTCATTCGAATTGAAACGGATTCGCCCGTTACTGGAAACGGGCGGGGCGGAAACTGTTCAGAAGCGGGCTGTTGCTCGCGTCCAGCGTTTCCATGACACACAGGTCTGCAATCAGAGGGGCAAGGGTGACGCCGCTATGAGTAACGGCAAGATAAAGATTGGCGTGGCCCGGCGCATGGCCAAGCACCGGCAGGCCGTCGGCGGGCACCGGGCGCGTGCCAAGCAGAACCTGCGAAATCGTCAGCGCGCCCGCATCCGGCAGCCGGTCCTGCAGACGCATGCGGATCCGATCCGCAAAGGCGACCGGCGATTCATCCGCCGCGTTCAGCCCGCCGCCGGAAAAGATCTCGCCGATCACCAGGCTGCCATCCCGGCGCTG
>JAJDOB010000255.1 GCA_022340385.1 Rhodobacter sp. | reverse complement strand
ATTTCGCCGGACAAAATAGCGCCCATTCCCTCTGGACGCGCCGATTCCACCTTGCTATACGCACCTCGGTGTTCCGGCGTAGCTCAGCGGTAGAGCAGTTGACTGTTAATCAATTGGTCGTAGGTTCGATCCCTACCGCCGGAGCCAATAAAAACAAGGCCTTAGCGAGAGATCGCTGGGGCCTTGATCGTTTCCAGTCCCTTTTCAGTCTCGGAATTCTCCAAGTTTTTCCTGATGATTTTCTATGTTCAGCAGCGGTCACCATTTTGCGCTTCTCACCCGCACAGCCGCGCGATTGCGACGCAAAAATCTCAGCCAAATGGATTTCAGATGCAGTGGCCGAGTTTTGAATTGCGGACATCCGAACCAGCTGCGGCGAATGGCGGTGGAGCGCGCGAACTACCGAATGCACCGGCTTGAACGAGTGTCTGCAAACGCCCAGCCAGCGGATTATTGACCTCGGAAAAGGCCGTCTACTCGTTCATACCACCAAGGCCTGATTGTCAGCCAAAACAGAAACCAGCCTTTTCGTCGCTGCCTCCGCTTCCCGGATGCGCAACGAGAAAGGGCATGGAACTGTCAGGCTGATCCCAGAATAATGGCCAGGTCGTCCTGAGGTTGCGGCCGTGCATCCATATTGAGGCCGCTTTGAATATGGTTGAGGTGAGAGAGCAAAAGTTCCTCTGCCTGGTCTGGATCGCGCGCCAGGATCGCCTTCAGGATATTCGTGTGTTCGTGGTCGGGGCAGCTGGCGTTCTGTGAGGATCCAAAGAGGCCCACAATCAGCGAAGTACGTGTCACGAGTTCACGCATCATGCGAGAGATGAACTTGTTTCCGGTCGCTTGGGCAAGTTTGGTATGAAACTCACCCGACAGGCGAATGATCTGTGTTCGTTCGTTTTCTTTGCGGGCGGCGTCTTCAAGCGCAATGTGGTCGGTGAGAAGCGCAAGACTCGCCTCGCTCCGCTCCTGCGCGAGTTGGCGAACAAGGGGCGGTTCGATCAACATGCGGGCGGCAAACACGTCATTCGCCTCCGACTTGTCCGGACAGGCGACATATGCGCCGCGATTCGATTGCAGGTCGATGATTCCCTGGCTTGAGAGAAGCAAGAGTGCCCGGCGGACACGCATACGGCCAACGCCGAATGTCTCACAGAGGCGTGCCTCGCTCAGCTTGGTGTTTGGTGCAAGCCGTTGCTCCATGACGGCCTTGTAGATGCGTTCAACAATCAGACCTTCATCGGGCCCAGCCGAAATATCCACGTCTTCACCGGCGTTTGGCTGAGATTTGAAGCTCATGATAAAACCTTTCAAGATCGACCATATTGGCAGCATGACGCGGGCCATGCTGCTTAATATCAAATCAGTGTAGGGCCAAGCGCAAGATTTTGTCGACCATATTCGCAAAATATGTTGACAGGAATTGTTAACAATCGTGTACTCGAGGTGCGGCATGAATGGTGCGCCATCTATCTGCCGGCCAAGAATGGCGCTCAAGTCGCCGAAATCGAAATCAACGGGAGTTAATGATGCAACGCAGAACACTCATGAAAACAGTCCTGACGGCTGTCACCCTCTCCGCGCTTCAAGCGACAACCGCTTTCGCGGAAAATCCGGTTCTGAAAATCGGTTTTGTTGGTGTCACCAGCGGACCTGCGGCGGCTTGGGGCATTTCGAACCAACGCTCCATGGAAACCCGCGCGGCCTGGATCAACGAGACCGGCGGCTATACCATCGGCGACACGACATATGACATCGAGATTGTTTCGTTCGACGATCAAAAGGATCCCAAGCGCGCGATTGCGGGCATGGAGAAGATGGCCCAAGAGGGCATCCACTATGTCGTGGGGCCCAACGTCGATGACGGTGCGGCGGCGGTGCGTCCGGTGGCCGAATCCAACGGGATCATGTATTTCCCCTACGCCTTTCCGAAATCGCTTTACCAGGCGCCAGCGTCAAACGCCATTCTTGGCATGGTCGCCAACTACCAGTCCGGCCCCGCGATCTACAAATATCTGATGGAAGAAAAAGGCATCAAGACCGTTGCCTTCATCGCCGCCAACGAGTCCGATCCGCTGAGCCAGCGTGACGGTGGTGTCGAAGCAGCCAAGGCGCTTGGGCTCGAGGTGGTGTCGGACAACGTGACATACCAGGTCGACACGATCGACTTCACCCCCGTCCTGACACCGGTGATGCGCGCGCAGCCTGATCTTCTGGTGCTGTCCGGCGTCTCGCCCGCGAACGCGCCGCAGTTGATCCGCTCGGCCCGCGAGTTGGGCTTTCAGGGGCTGATCTCGACGGAAACCGCGCAGGATGCCGGTGTTCTGGCGGAAGGTGCAGGTGATCTCGCCAACGGCTTCATCTCGGTTGGTGGTGCGTCCACGCCCGAGCTTGCCTCGCCGATGATGAACGAATTTGTCCAGCGCTACACCGACATGTTCGGCGAGTACAACGACGAGTCCAACACCAAGGTCTATGCGCTGGAATACATCCTCGAGACGCTGAAAGCCAATCCTGCGGCGATCGATGACGTGACTGCTTTCCAGGCCACCATGGATACCTTCGAGGCGCCGAATCCCTACATGAACGGCGATGCGAAACTGCGCTATGTCGGCATGACATCCTTCGGCCAGAAGCGCCAGGTTGCGGTTCCGCTGGTGGTGAATGTCTATCAGGACGGCGCGTTCGAGACCCTGTTCGTCGCTGAAGTCGACTAGGGACGCCCCGTCCTGCTTCTGGACCTTTCCTGAGCACATCCGTCCCGGGCCGCATTGGGGCCCGGGGCCCCACCAAGAAAGAAAGCCTCATGGAACAGATATTGGCCAATGGCGTCTATCTGGGGTCCCAATACGCGATGATCGCGCTTGGTCTGACCCTGATCTTCGCCCTGATGAACGTTCTCAATTTTGCCCATGGGCAGATGTATGTGATCGGTGGTTTCGTCACCTATACATTCTACGGCCAGTGGGGCGTGCCGTTCGTTCTGGCCCTTGTCATGTCATGCGTTACCCTGGCCATACTCGGGGCGCTTATCGAAAAATTCCTTTTTGCGCCGGTGA
Organism: Rhodobacter sp.; assembly: GCA_022340385.1. Lineage (GTDB taxonomy): Bacteria > Pseudomonadota > Alphaproteobacteria > Rhodobacterales > Rhodobacteraceae > CALGTJ01. The sequence goes on along the minus strand of JAJDOB010000255.1, from coordinate 21,647 downwards.
TCAAGGGATCGGCCCGCGAAGAAAGCACAATGCTGTTGGCCGCGGGGATCGCATTCCTTCTGGACGCTCTGATCCTTATCATTTTCGGTGAAAAACAACGCGGTGTCCCCAAGATCGTGAACGGGGTGTTCAACTACGATTTCCGGCTGATCATGCCGTATGACCGCATTCTGGTCTGCGTTTTGGCAATTCTGTCGGTCGTCGCCTTTATCGCCCTGATGCAATACACAAAGACAGGCCGTGCACTGCGGGCGCTGGCGCAAGACCGTACCGCCGCCCAGCTTATGGGTGTGAACGTCGACCGCTACTCGATGATCGGATTTGCGCTTGGCGCGATGCTGGCGGGTCTGGTTGGCGGCTTGCTTGTCACAATCACCGGCGTGAACCTCGGCATGGGCGGGCCAACCTCGATCAAGGCCTTCATGATGGTGATGATCGGTGGGGCCGGTGTGATTTCCGGCGCAATCTGGGGCGGCATCATTCTGGGCTTCATGGAGGCCATCGGTCTCGCGGTGCTCTCGCAATATGGCGATATCACCTACCTGCTGATCTTCATCTCGCTGATGATCTTCCTAGCCATCCGGCCGCAGGGCCTGATGGGCAAGCCGTGGGGTTGAGGTTATGTTGGGTTTTTCCGCAAGACAACTGATCGGCGTCGGGCTGTTCCTCTTTGCCATCTTCGTCGGCGTTCCCTTGATCATCGGCGCAACCGGCCGCTGGGATTTCTACTTCACGCTGACCTCGGTGGCCCTTCTGGCCATCGCAAGCGCCGGGGTCTGGCTGACGTTCTACATTGGTCGGATCAACATCGGCCAAGGGGCGTTTGCCCTGATCGGGGCCTATGTCTCGGCCATTCTGGTGGTCAAGGCCGGGTGGTCGTTCTGGGTATCCCTGCCCGCGGCAGGGCTGTTCGCAGCGCTGATCGCTGTGCTGATCGGCCTGCCTATCCTGCGGCTGCGTGGTGTCTATTTCGCGATGATCACGCTGGTTCTGACACAGGTTGTCACGCTGACCGCATTGGCCTTGCCGATCACCAACGGGGCCAAGGGCATCTCTTCCATCCCGTTGCCCAGCGGCGTGTCGCTTTTCGGCATCCCGCTCCTGCCGGATTTCGCGGCCATGGGGAATACCAAGCTGGCCTTCTACTACACCGCCTGCATCCTGATGATCGCGACCTACGCCGCGCTTTACCGGCTGGTGAACTCGCGCCTCGGTCACCTTTGCCGCTCGATGCAGCAGAACGAGGAACTTGCCAGCTCCATCGGGGTCAATATCGCCTATATCCGCATCGTCATCTTCGCCATCTCCAGCTTTTTTGGCGGGATCGGCGGGGCCATGTTCGGATCCATTGCGCAGTCGGTCTACCCTTCCAGCTTTCAGGTCGCGGACTCGGTGAATTTCATGCTGAACTGCTTTCTTGGCGGGCTGGGCTATGTCTTTGGCCCGATGCTGGGCACGCTGGTTCTCTATTTTGGTTGGGACCTTCTGTTTGAATTCGGCAAATACCAGATGCTCATCTACGCAACGATCCTGATCCTCATTATCCGCTTTCTGCCCAATGGTCTGCTGAGCGTGCGTATCGGCAAAGGAGGCGGCAAATGAGCGCCCTTCTTCAGATCAGGAACGTCACCAAGAAATACGGTGGTCTGACTGCGAACAACGACATCAGCTTTGATGTGGCCGAGAACGAGATCCTTTCCGTGATCGGTCCAAACGGAGCGGGTAAATCCACGCTGTTCAAGATGATTGCGTCCTTCACACCCACGACGTCCGGCGAGGTTCTGTATCGCGGCGAACGCATTTCAAACCTCAAGCCGCATATCGTGGCGCGCAAGGGTGTCGTGCGGACGTTTCAGGAAACCACAATCTTCAAGAGCATGACGGTGCGCGAAAGCGTTGTCGTGGCCCAGCATCTGCGGGCCAAGGCGTCGCTTGCCGGGTATTTCTGGGGATCAAAGACCGCAAGAGAAGACGTGGCGGCATTTGGTCAATATGCTGACGAGTTGCTGGGATTTCTGGGCATGTCCGAGATCAGCAATGAACTGGCCAGCAACCTGCCACAGGGCAACCTGCGCGCCCTTGGTATCGCAATCGGCCTGGCAACTGACCCCAAGGTGCTGCTGCTGGACGAACCATTTGCCGGCATGAACCATGATGAAACGATGAATATGGTCAATCTGGTCCGGTCGGTGCGCGACGAACGCGGGGTGACCGTCATGCTGGTGGAACACGACATGCCGGCGGTCATGAATATCTCGGACCGGATTGTGGTGCTGAACTTCGGCGAAAAGATCGCCGAGGGCACGCCCGCTGAAATCCAGAACAATGAAAAAGTCATCGAGGCCTACCTGGGCAGCGCCGACGACGAGATCGGGATGTAGACCATGACAGCCATGTTGGATTTCAAAGACGTCGAACTGTACTACGACCATGTCTACGCGCTGAAGGGTGTCTCGCTGAACGTCAATCAAGGCGAGACCGTCGCGCTGATCGGGGCAAATGGAGCGGGAAAGTCGTCGATCCTGCGCGCCATAACCGGGCTGGCAAAACCGGTCAAGGGATCCGTGACCTTCGAGGGCGCGCGCATCGACGGAACCGACCCCTCTGACATCGTCAAACGCGGCATCGCCATGGTCCCCGAAGGTCGCCGCGTGTTTCCGTTCATGTCGGTCAAGGATAACTTGATGATGGGCGCGTTCACACGCAACGACAAGGCTGACATTCAGAACACGCTTGACAGCATCCTGACCCGATTCCCTCGCCTGAAAGAGCGTTACAGCCAGGCGGCCGGGACCCTGTCGGGTGGCGAGCAGCAAATGATGGTGATTGGCCGCGCCCTGATGGCCAAACCCAAGCTGTTGCTACTCGACGAACCCAGCCTCGGGATCGCGCCCAAGCTGGTGCAGGATATCGCGCGCTCGATTGTTGCCATCAATCGTGACGAAGGTGTTTCAGTGCTGCTGGTCGAGCAGAACTCGCGCATGGCGCTGAGCATTTCGCACCGGGCCTACGCCATGGCGACCGGCAATGTGGTGATCGAAGGCAATTCAAAGGAACTGTTGCACGACGACCGTATCAAGGCCGCCTATCTGGGCGGCGAGGTCTGACCGGTCATGAAAATCCTTGTCGTCAATCCCAACACGACCGCTTCGATGACCGCAAAGATTGCGGCGGCGGCACGCGCCGTTGCGCGTCCGGACACGGAAATCGTCGCGACCAACTCAAGAAATGGACCGCCAAGCATTCAGGGTTTTCTGGACGTCGCCAAATGTGTGCCGGGCCTGCTTGACGAGGTCGCAAGGCACACGGATGTGGATGCCATTGTAATCGCTTGCTTCGACGATACCGGCCTGGACGCGGTGCGCACATTGGTTTCGGTTCCGGTACTCGGGATCGGTGAAGCCGCATATCACGCGGCCAGCATGATCGCGACAAAATTCAGCGTTATCACTACGTTGTCGCGTTCTGTCCCTGGACTGGAAAACAACCTGATGCGTTATGGGCTCGCCCAGAAATGCGTGCGCGTTCGGGCAACGGATATTCCGGTTCTGAAACTTGAAGAGGGTGATCCGGCGACATTGTTCAAGATCCGCTCTGAAATCCGTGAGGCGATTGATCAGGACCAGGCCGAAGCAATCGTTCTGGGATGTGCAGGCATGGCTGACCTTATGGCGCAGCTCAGCGAGGAATTCGGGCTCCCCGTCATCGATGGTGTTGCCGCGGGCGTCACCTTTGCCGAAGCGCTTGTGAACAACCGGATGAGAACGTCAAAAATCGGGGCTTATTCTTTGGAATAGGTGCTTTTGATCCTGACGAGATCAATGGCAAAACCGCCTTGCAATAGCGTGGCTGTTGCCGATTTTGCGGTGCTCCAAAACCACTCTTCTGTATGATCGCAAAGCGTTTTGCCATCGCAAGCGATCAACATGCCGCCGAGCTGGCGCAAGTTCGACTTCAACGTCTCGGCCCTTGTCCGCCATGGCGGCATTGTGTGCAAACGTCGCCATGCCCACCCTGCGCTGCCTGCTTGGAATACCGGCCTTCGCAGAGCGCATCACATACCACCGAATTCAAAGACCCAGGCCCCTTGAATTCTCCTTAACGTTCAAGATGTTAGGAGGGTGATTCATTGAAGGGAATCTAAAGTGGTGCGGGTGAAGGGACTCGAACCCCCACGCCTCGCGGCGCCAGAACCTAAATCTGGTGCGTCTACCAGTTCCGCCACACCCGCACTCGCCGTCCGCATAGCAAAGCCGCACCCGGGATGCGAGCGGAAATTGCGCCGCGACATCGCCCGATATCTGCCACATTCCCGCCCGATTTGCCGCCATCATGGGATCAACAGTTTCGGGGGCCACATCTATGACTCAGACAATGCCAAACACCGCGTCCACCGCCGCGCCGCTTCGGGGCACCATGGGGCTGGAATGCGGGACCGAGGTCATGACACTGAACGGCATCCGCCCGATCGAGGCGTTGCGTGCCGGCGACCGGATCATCACCCGCGCCGGAGCCTGTTCGCTGCGTTCGCTCAGGCGGACCGCCGGTGACGGCTATGCCTTGCAGTTCGACACGCCGCAGGTGGTATTGCTGGGCGAAGGCCAGGTCCACAGCGACACATGCGAGCCGTTCCGGGCCTGAACCCCGTCGCCGATTGCTTTTGGCGTCAGACTTGACACATCACGCATCATCTAACGCTTTGAAATCCTTGATTTCAGGCAATGTTGGATGAATCAGGTCCAACGCGAATTGCTTTAGACCCTCAATTCGGTAAAGACCCGCGGCAGCATCTCTGGCAGGTCCTCGGCGATCAGGCCGGGACCGAATGCCAGCGCGCATTCGACATGTAGCCAGGCCGCCGTTTCCGCGGCTGTTTGCGTTGCAAAGCCCCGCGCCAGCAGGCCAGTGATGAACCCCGCCAGAACGTCGCCCGAGCCTGCCGTCGCCAGCCAGGGCGCGGCGCGGTCATAATGCGCCGAATTGATCGAGGCGCGGCCATCCGGGGCGGCGATCACCGTATCCGGCCCCTTGAACAGCACCGTGCAGCCTGCCCGTTCTGCGGCCTCGCGGGTGGCGTCGACCTTGGAATAGGCCGGACCCTTGGTCGGCGTCGCAACAAGTTTTTCCGCGATATCCGGGAACAGCCGCGCGAATTCACCCGCATGGGGCGTCAGTACGCAGTTCTCGTGGAGCAAAGCGAAAAGCGCGCGCGCGCGCGCGATGAGCGTCAGCGCATCCGCATCCAGCACCACCGCCCGGCCGCTCGTCAAGGCCGTCTCTGCCAGAGACGCCCTTTCATCGCTTGTCCCGAGCCCCGGCCCGAGGCAGAGCGCATTAATCCGCCCATCCTCCAGCACCTTTGCCAATTCCTCAGGCTCCCCTGCCCTTTTCAACATCACCGCCGTGATCTGGCTCGCCACCTCCATCTGCGCCGATCCCGGCACCCCCAGCGTCACCAGCCCGGCGCCGATCCTGAGCGCCCCCCGCGCCGCCAGTCGCGCCGCGCCGGTTTTGCCGGGGCCACCTGAAAGGACCAGGGCGTGGCCGTGGGAGTACTTGTGGTCGGCGCCATATTTCTCAAGCCACCCTGCCGGGTGCTCGATCAGCGTCACCAACCCGCCCGGCACCGCCGGGCAGCCCCCGACCGCCCCCCCGGGCGGGGGCTTCACCCCCACCCTCGGTCGGGGGCAGCCCTCCAGGCCAATGCTCTTTACTATTGTTCTTCCGCAGCTTGCAGGGCCATCTGCCAAAAGTTGCCCGGTTTTCCTAGTGTGAAATGATACAGTAAGGTTTGCAGTATTTGCGAAATCAAGCGGTTGATCGTCACCCAGCCATTTTCCGGAGTCAGCACACAATCCGCTCGGAACATCTATCGCGACAACTTTGGGTAATGCGCCGCGGGTTTTCGCAAATGAAGAGCAGGTGTTCAATGCCATGGACAAGTGGCGAAAGTCCAGAAATGGACGCGTCAATCCTGTTCCGAACAGACTGTCAAAAACCAACGAGATGCCGGAGTCCTCGCAAGGCCAACCGTCGAAGAGGTCATCCTCCAACCCGTTGACCTCCCCCATCTCCCCCCACCGGTCATAATTCACCCGCGCGTCGGGCGGCAGGTTGTCGGGGTCGCCGTACAGAAATACCTCGACCTCCCAGCCCGATTCCTTCAACAACCGTGCGACGACAAACCCGTCACCGCCATTGTTCCCCGGCCCGCATAACACAATGGCGCGGTCGGAGGTCTTTGCCATTTCCGGCCATTCCTCGAACACCGCCTCGACCACGCCGCGCCCGGCGCGTTCCATCAGCTCCAGCCCTGTGACCTCTCCGCTGGCGATCGCGGCCTGTTCAATCGCGCGCATCTGGGCGGCGGTCAGCAACTCGGTCATCGCATTGGCCCCATTGTTTACAAACCGCCCGGTTTTCGTGCAGTTTGCACATTATTTAGGCAACACGTTCGGAATCCCCGCCATGCGCCCTGCCCTGCCAGTCTAGCGAATTGTGGCCCGCAAAGAGAAGTGCTGAGACGGCCCGGAACCAAATTGCGGGAGTCGACACAGATGAAAAAGATCGAGGCGATCATCAAGCCGTTCAAGCTCGACGAAGTCAAAGAGGCGCTGCAGGACGTTGGCGTCCAGGGCCTCAGCGTGATCGAGGTCAAGGGCTTCGGCCGCCAGAAGGGCCACACCGAGCTTTACCGTGGCGCCGAATATGTCGTCGACTTCCTGCCCAAGGTGAAAATCGAGGTGGTGTTGGGCGACGATCAGGTTGACGCCGCAATCGAGGCGATTATTGCTGCCGCCAAGACAGACAAGATCGGCGACGGCAAAATCTTTGTCTCGACCGTTGAACAGGCCATCCGCATCCGCACCGGCGAGGCCGGCGAGGACGCGCTTTAACACCACCCATTGCCAAAGCCAGGGGACCGAATTCCATGAGCAATGCTACGTTTCTGAAGACCATCAAAGACGAGGATGTCGAATATGTCGACATCCGTTTCACCGACCCGCGCGGCAAGCTGCAGCACGTCACCGTTCTCAGCGACCAGGTCGACGAGGATTTCCTGGACGAGGGCTTCATGTTCGACGGCTCGTCCATCGCCGGCTGGAAGTCGATCGACCAGTCCGACATGAAACTGATGCCCGACGCATCAAGCGCCTACATGGATCCGTTCTATGCGGAAAAGACCATCGCCGTGCATTGCACCGTGGTCGAGCCCGACACCGGCGAAAGCTATGAGCGCGACCCGCGCGGCACCGCCGAGCGCGCCGAGGCATATCTGAAAAGCTCCGGCATCGGCGACATGTCGTATTTCGGCCCCGAAGCGGAATTCTTCCTGTTCGATGACGTGCGTTTCAGCGTCGACATCAACAAGGTCAGCTATCAGGTCGATGCGCAGGATGCGTCCTGGAACAGCGACACCGAATACGAGATGGGCAACATGGGCCACCGCCCCGGTGTCAAGGGCGGCTATTTCCCGGTCAATCCGGTTGACGACGGCCAGGACATCCGCAGCGAGATGCTGAGCACGATGAAGCGGATGGGCATGAAGGTCGACAAGCACCACCACGAAGTTGCCAGCTGCCAGCACGAACTGGGCCTGATCTTCGGCTCGCTGACCGAACAGGCGGACCATCTGCAGAAATACAAGTATGTCATTCACAACGTGGCACATGCCTACGGAAAATCGGCCACTTTCATGCCAAAGCCCATCGCGGGCGACAACGGGACCGGCATGCATGTGAACATGTCGATCTGGAAAGACGGCAAGCCGATCTTCGCGGGCGACAAATACGCCGACCTCAGCCAGGAAGCGCTGTATTTCATCGGCGGCATCCTGAAGCACGCCAAGTCGCTGAACGCCTTCACCAACCCGGCGACCAACAGCTACAAGCGCCTGATCCCCGGGTTCGAAGCCCCTGTTCTGCGGGCCTATTCGGCGCGCAACCGGTCCGGCTGTGTGCGCATCCCGTGGGCGGAATCGCCGAAAGCCAAGCGGGTCGAGGCACGCTTTCCCGATCCGTCGGCCAACCCGTACCTGTGTTTTGCGGCGCTGCTGATGGCCGGTCTTGACGGTATCCAGAACAAGATCGACCCGGGCCCGGCGATGGACAAGGATCTTTACGATCTTCCGGCCGAGGAACTGGCCGGTATCCCCACCGTCTGTGCCTCGCTGCGCGAAGCCCTGGGCGAGCTGGAGGCCGACATGGACTATCTGGTCAAGGGTGACGTGTTCACCCGCGACCAGATCGCCGGCTACATGGATCTGAAGTGGGAAGAGGTTTACGCCTACGAACACACGCCGCATCCGATCGAGTTCAAGATGTACTACAGCTGCTGATCGCAACCGCCTGATCTTGCTTCGAAAGGCGCCCCTTCGGGGGCGCCTTTCCCGTATCCGGATACCCCCCGGGCCCGACCCCCGGTCGACAGGTCATCCGGGGCCGCGGCGGCAATTGCCGGGTTGGCCGAAACAGCATCACGACCTCTGCATTTGCACCCCGGCCTCACGGCCGTCAGTGATTGCCACGTTGATCAATCACACGGCCCTGCAACCTTAAGAAAGATTAACATTTCATTAATCTACCATGTGTCCGCCGCATTCCCGCCAGAATGCCGAACAATGATCGAATCCAACCGATTGCGTTCAAGGGGCGAATACAATGGAGCCGAGAAGCCCGTCATTCGAAGCGAACCTGCTTTATCAAACCGTGCGGACACCGAACTACGCCGATTTGATTGACGATCTGACGACCACCATCGAAGGCAACGGCGAGACCCTGCGCCAGATAGACGAGATCGACAGCGTCTTCACGCTGCTGACCTGCAAACAGGTCCAGATCCTGATCGCCTTCAATCCCGATCCGCTGCCCGTCGATCATTTCCTCGGGGCCGAACGCCCGACCACCTCGAACATAGGCGACGGCGAGATCATGCGGCGCCTGACCGCGTCCAGCGCCAGCGCCACGGTTCTGGTCCTGGACAGAAACCCGAACACGCCGATCTTCGGGGCCGAACAGGACAGGCTGAAACGGTCGCTGTGCTGGGACATTGTCGACTGCCTGTTCTTTGCCACCAGCGCCGACCTGGTGTTCTGGTCGGAAACCGACACGCTTTATGCCGCCGACGAATTCGAACGGGCATCGACATTCCAGGCCCGGCAGGCGCGTGCGGAACGCACCTTCAACCGCAACAGCGCCCTGCCCGCGGTCCCGGCGCATCTTGCCGCGACTCAGCCCGGCGCATCGCCGACTTTCATGCAGACCGATGAAGCGCCCCGGATCGACCCGGCGTTGCATGACCGGATCGACCGGACGCTGCATGACCGGATCGAAGCCGAACCGGAAAAAGGCCGCCTTGAGACGCTGTTGGCCCGGGCCCTGCCCGCTGCCATGATGAAGGCACTGGATCGCGTGACCCACCGGCTGGACGGGCATCGCATGATCAATGGAATCGCGATGGCCTGTTCGTCGACCACCATCGGGCTAAGCGCGCTTCCGGGCCTGATCGGCTAGGCTGGCATTCAGGGCGACGGAACTGGCGCGACCGAACTACCCCTTTGTTTTTCCGTGCAATTCTCCACGCAATCCGGTCCGGTCTTCCGGAATGCGCATCAAGTCTGGTGCGATGCGCTCTGGTCCAGATGCGCGGCCAAAGCCGCCCGGTCAGCCGCTGGCAAATCTGCCAGCGCCACGACAGTCGTGTGAATGGTAAAGGCCACTGCCCCGGTTTCGGGAAGCCGCAACAGGCACTGGCGTTCGCTGCGCACGAACCGGCTTTCGCCTAAGGGGCGCACCCGGGGCTCGGCTTCCCGGCGCGGCTGAAACAGGGCAGCATCATCATACAAAAGGCAATTGGCGCGCACGATCGGATGTCCGGGGCGGATCGCGTCGAACAACCGTTGCACCCGGCGGGCGATGTCATCGCTGTAGCTGTCGACCGGTTCGTGAATGCCGGTCAGCGGGCGGTCGATCTTCTCGTCCAGCGTCCAGCTGGCCGGAAAGCACAGCACCGCGCCGGTCATGGCATGTTCACCGCCATCCGGTTGCAGCAGCACGATGTCTTCCTGCACCAAGCGGCCAAGGGTCAGCAGCGGTGCATCGCGATCAATCCTGACGCCAAGCCCGTCCGGGCGGGTGACATGGGTGTCGCCGGTTTCGTACCCGGGCCGGTGGCGCAGGATATCCAGCGCCATCTGCAGGATTTCCTGCGCGGCGGGCCGGGCGCGGTCGCGCAACCGGTGAACACGGTCGGTCGCGTCGGCGATCAGCCGGTCGCGCAGTGCCATTTGCCCATCGAACGCATCATCACGGCGCAGCCAGTCGTCAGGCCCGATCGGCCCGGTCCCCGGCAGCCGCGCGCCGTTGCGCAATGCCCAGGGCGGATCAATCAGCCGCGATTGCAGAATGGGCCCTGCTTGCAGATCGTTCATGCCGGACCGGCTTTCAGAAGCGTCGAGTAATGCATCTGGCCATAGCCGGTCAGCGCCTTTTCCAGCGGGCTCCATGCAGCCGCGAAGGCAATCGGATCCATTCCGGCAGAGTGTCGGATCGCGGCCAGATCGCGCCGCCCGTCGATCGCCGCGACCGGTTTCGCGGCCGCCTTTGGCAGGGTCAGCGTCACCTTGGCGCCACCCGCGGCAATCCGAAGCTGGCCTTTTTGCGCCAATGCCTGCGCCAGGCGCGCCGGATCAATGCCGCGCAGATGCGGGATCGCGCCGGGTTTGCCCAGCGGCGGAGCCATGCGCGCCCCGGCCCGGACCGCATAGACCACGTGGGTCTTGAACGTGCCGCGCAGATTCTCTGCCAGACCCATCCGGGCGGCCTGATCCAGATGCCCGGGCAGCGACACCCCCGCTGGCAGCAGCGTTTCGGGCTGATAAAGCGCGGGCTCCGGCACGCCGGCAAGCTCTAGCCCGGCGGCATCCAGCGCGTCCAGAAGCTGGCCGATCGTATAGGGCCGGTCAGAGCTGTGCAGCAGCAGATCGTAGAACCCTGCGTCGCTGGCGTCGTGATCCACCAGATGCGGATTGCGGTTGAACGGGTGACCCTCGGGCAGGCCCGCGAAAACCGCCTTGGCCCGGCCCAGCCGTTCCTGTGGCGACAGCCCGTCAAACAGCGTTCTGAATGCGTCCTGCAACGGATATACGCCGGACCGCCCCAGTGGCGCATAGACCATGCACCCGATCCCGCCGCCCGGTGCCAGCGCGCGTGCCAGCGCGTCGAACCCCGCCTGCGGCTCGGGCAGATGATGCAGCACGCCGCAACAGTCGATATAGTCGAATTCCCCCAGTTTGCCGGCCTCCAGCAGACTGCCGGTCACGAAATTGATCCCGCCCAGTCCGCGCGCCGCCGCGCGGGCGCTGGCCACCTTGCGCGCCGCCTGCGACAGGTCAAGATAAGTGATGTCATAGCTGCGCCCGGCACTTGTCAGCATCTGTGCAAGCTGGATCAGCCCGTCGCCGGTGCCGCCACCCGCGACCAGCGCGCGCAAGGGGCGCGACCAGTCGCGCGCCCCGCCCCAAAGATGATGGTCCATTTCCTGCGGCCAACTGGGCGATCCGGTGATCAGGCGCTTTTTCTCGTCCGCCGGGTCGCGGTCCGGATAGGGATAGGCCTCGTACTGCGCCTGCACCTCATTCTTGCTCAAACTCATGCCCCTTGCCGTTTGCAGGCCTGTAAAATGTCGCGATCCGACCGGATTTCCCGCACCGCAGGCGTAGCATTCCGACAATGCAAAAGGAAAGCCGATGAACCTGCACCACCGCGACAAGCGCAAGATCGACCCCAGCCGTGGCGCGATGCTGGGCGACGGCACTCCCAATGACAGCGACCGGATCGAGATCGGCCCGACGCTGATGGCGTTTTCCGAATGGGCCGCGGCCGGGCTGGAACTGCCCAACCTTGCAGCGATGCGCGACTACCGCTGGCGACGGCTGGTGGCGGGGATCAACGCGCGCGACTACGGCGCGCTGGTTGTGTTCGACCCGCTCAACATCCGCTACGCCACCGACAGCACCAACATGCAGCTTTGGAATACCCACAACCCGTTCCGCGCGCTGATCGTCTGTGCCGACGGCTATATGGTGATGTGGGATTACAAGAACGCGCCTTTCCTGTCGAAATTCAACCCGCTGGTGAGGGAACAGCGATCGGGCGCGGATTTCTTCTATTTCGACCGGGGCGACATGGCCCATGTCGCGGCGGAAAAATGGGCTGGCGAGGTGCAGGATCTGGTGGCCGAGCATGGCGGCGGCAACCGGCGGATCGCGGTCGACAAGATCATGCTGCACGGGCTGCGCGCACTGGAGGCGCGCGGATTCGAGATTCTCGAAGGCGAGGAACTGACCGAGAAGGCGCGCGCGGTCAAAGGCGTGGATGAAATAAAGGCGATGCGCTGTGCCAGCCACGCCTGCGAATCCGCGGTTCAGGCGATGGAAGATTTCGCCCGCGCAAACTGCCCCACCGGCGATTTCAGCGAGGATGACGTCTGGGCGGTGCTGCATGCCGAAAACATCCGCCGCGGCGGCGAATGGATCGAAACGCGGCTGCTGTCGTCGGGCCAGCGCACCAACCCTTGGTTCCAGGAATGCGGCCCGCGCAAGGTGCAGAACAACGAGATTCTGGCCTTCGACACCGACCTGATCGGCGCATACGGCATCTGCGTCGACATCTCGCGCACATGGTGGATCGGCGATGCCGCACCGCGCACCGACATGGTCTATGCGATGCGGCACGCGCACGAACATATCATGACCAACATGGAGATGCTGAAACCCGGCGTGACGATCCGCGAACTGACCCACAACGCGCATCGGCTGGACGACGCGTTTCAGGCGCAGAAATATGGCTGCCTGATGCATGGCGTCGGGTTGTGCGACGAGTGGCCGCTGGTGACCTATCCGGACAAATTTGTCGAAGGCGCATTCGACTACGCGCTGGAACCCGGCATGGTGCTGTGCGTCGAGGCGGCGGTCGGCGCGGTGGGCGGGGATTTCTCGATCAAGCTGGAAGATCAGGTGCTGATCACCGAAACCGGCTACGAGAACCTGACGAAATATCCGTTCGACGCCGCATTGATGGGACAGACCTGACACAGCGCCCGCCGGCGCGGATCAATCGCCAAAGTCGAAATGTTCGATCCGCACCAGTATCCCGCGGTGATCCGAACCGAACTCCGGTCGCAACTCGACCGCGCCCAGCCCCGGCGCAAAGACATGGTCGATCGGCATCGGAATCCAGGGGGAAAACCGGGGAAAGCTGTTCAGCGCGGGCCGGGCGCGGCGGGTGTCCGTCGCGCCGGCGATGGCGCGCAGGCTGTACCCGCCCGGCACCATGTTGAAATCGCCGGCAACGATCATCGGCCCCTTCAACGCGCTCAATTCGGGCAGCAAGAGCCCAAGCTGTTCGGCCTGCCGATAGGGCCAAGGCCAGTACATATGCATCGAGACCAGCCACAGATCGCCGCGCGGCGTCGTGACCTGAACCGCCGCCAGCCCCTGGCCGGTGACGCATAATTCGCTGCCCTTGACCGCGGGCCAGCGCGACAGGATCACCACCGCGCCAACGCGCACGAACGGGCAGTGAACCTGGGTCGGGTGGGTCTCTTTCAGCGCGTCAAGCACCGCGAAATTCGCCTGCGTCACCTCTTGCAGGGTCACCACGTCAGGGTTTTGCGCAATGATATCGCGGGTCACGGGCCCGGTATCGGCCAGCCGGAAACTGAGGTTCTTCTGGTAGACCGTCAGGGCTGCATTGGGCACCTCGACCGGGCCGACGCGTTGCCAGATCGCCGGTGCAATCGCGATCAGCGCCACAATGGCCAGAACCAGCCCGATCCGCATCCCGGTCAGCCGCAACGCAAGCGCAAAGGTCGTGGCCATCACCCCGACCTGCAGGCGGAACACGGCAAGTGCGTCGCCGAACGGATGCAGCGCGCCGCCAAACCCGGCCAGCAGGGCCAGCAGGCTGGCCAGCGTCAGTACCAATAGAATCCCTCGCATGCCGAAACACTACATTGCCCGGGGGGCCATCGCCACCGCTGCGCCTCACCTTGCTGTGACGATCCGGTCACAGGGGTTGTTGGATCGGCAGGGAACCGCCAATTTGAAATACAGGACCATCATTGCCGGGAATGTCAGCCTTATGCCGACCGAACGCGTTACTTTTGCGGGCCATGACGACCAGACCCTGGCCGCGCGGCTTGACCTGCCTGCGGGGCCGCTTCTGGGCACGGCGCTGTTTGCGCATTGCTTCACCTGCGGCAAGGACATTCCCGCGGCGCGGCGCATTTCCGGGCGGCTGGCGGCGATGGGATTCGCGGTGCTTCGGTTCGATTTCACCGGCCTGGGCCATTCCGACGGAGAGTTCGAGAACACCTCGTTCACTTCGAATGTCGCGGATCTGACGGCAGCGGCAGATTATCTGACGGGGCGCGGCATGGCGCCGGGTTTGCTGATCGGCCACAGCCTGGGCGGCGCGGCGGTCTTGCGCGCGGCCGGTGCCATGCCATCAGTCAGGGCGGTTGTCACCATCGGCGCGCCGTTCGATCCCGCACATGTCACCCATAACTTTGCCGACGCGCTGTCCGATATCGCGGAAAAGGGCGCCGCCGATGTCAATCTCGGCGGCCGGTCGTTCCGGATCGGCGCGGATTTCGTGACGGACGTGCAGGCCGAACAGCTTGCCCCCGCCATCGCCAACCTGCACCGCGCGCTGCTGGTCATGCACGCACCGCGCGATGCGATCGTCGGGGTCGAGAACGCGACGCAGATCTTCATCGCCGCCAAACACCCCAAAAGCTTTGTCACGCTTGACGATGCCGACCATCTGATTACCCGCCCGGGCGATGCCGAATATGCCGCCAATGTGATTGCGGCCTGGGCGATGCGCTATCTCGACATCCGCCAGCCTGCGCCGCCCCCGGGTGCCCCCGAGGGCATCGTGCGGGTGTCGGAAACCGGACCCGACGGGTTCCTGCAGGACGTCAGCCACGGGCCCGAACACCACACGCTGGCCGACGAGCCGCTGGCCTATGGCGGCACCAATCGCGGCATGTCGCCCTACGGGTTCCTGTCGGCCGGTCTGGGGGCCTGCACCTCGATGACGATCCGTATGTATGCCCGCCGCAAGGGCTGGCCGCTGGATCATGTCAGCGTCGATGTCACCCACGACAAGGTCCATGCGCAGGATGCCACGGACGCCGGCGGCGCGCAGAAGATCGACGGATTTCACCGCGCGATCACGCTGTGCGGCGATCTGGACGGCGAACAGCGCCGGCGGCTGCTGGAAATTGCCGACAAATGCCCGGTGCACCGCACGTTGGAAAACACCTCGCAGATCACGACCGTCCTTGTCGACAAGGCCTAGCCGCGCCGGAACCAGGTCGTCATCGAATAATCCTTGCGCGGACCTTTGACGATCCAGTGCAACGACCATACCGGCCACTGCCCGAAATCATAGGTCACGTCATATCTGTCCGGCGGGCAGTCGTGGCTGGCCTGCGGTCGAGTGCGCGACAGATCAACGGAATGAAAGGGCCGCCCGTCGTCGAATTGCACGTCCGCCCCCGACTCTGTCTTGATCCAGCGATAACAGCGCCTGGTCGTCATCGGGGGTTCCGTCGCAAAGCGCAGAATGCCGGATTCCAGATAGTGCAGCGCCTCGCCGTTTCGGGTGAATGAAGCCGTGCCCTGCAACATCCCTGTGCCATGGAAGGTGCGATCGTCGATTTCGCGTTCGATGCGCCAGTCGCCTTCAAAATCCCGGATCGTCAGGGGCATTCGGCAATTACCTCTTCGGTGACGTCGCCGCTTTCGCCGAAATGCCGGGGACTCCCGGAATCGGCGGTCGGTATGCTGCCCGGGATCGCGACCCATTCCCGCATGTCCGCTGCCCTCTCTTGCCGACCGGTGCCCCCCAGTCTAAGACCGCGATCAAGCCCCGACAATGCAGGACTTTGCCGATGATCCCCCGCTATTCCCGCCCCGAAATGGTCGCCATCTGGTCGCCCGAGACCAAATTCCGCATCTGGTACGAGATCGAGGCGCACGCCTGCGATGCGATGGCCGACATTGGGGTTATTCCGAAGGCAAACGCCGAAGCCGTGTGGAAAGCCAAAGACGTCGAATTCGATGTTGCCCGGATTGACGAGATCGAGGCGGTGACCAAGCATGACGTGATCGCATTCCTGACGCATCTTGCTGAAATCATTGGCAATGATCAGGCGCGGTTCGTGCATCAGGGCATGACCAGTTCGGATGTGCTTGACACTTGTTTCAACGTACAGCTGGTGCGTGCTTCCGATATCCTGATCGCCGATCTCAAGGCGCTGCTGGCCGCGCTGAAACGGCGCGCTTTCGAGCATAAGGATACAGTGCGGATCGGGCGCAGCCACGGCATTCACGCCGAGCCGACGACGATGGGTCTGACATTCGCGCGGTTCTACGCCGAGATGGATCGCAATCTCAGCCGGATGCGCGACGCGCGCGCAGAGATCGCAACCGGCGCAATCAGTGGCGCGGTCGGAACCTTCGCCAACATCGATCCGGCGGTCGAGGAACATGTCTGCGACAAGCTTGGACTGGTGCCCGAACCGATCAGCACCCAGGTTATCCCGCGTGACCGGCACGCGGCGTTTTTCGCCACCCTCGGTGTGATCGCGTCCAGCATCGAGAATATCGCCATCGAAATCCGTCACATGCAGCGCACCGAGGTTCTGGAGGCCGAGGAATTCTTTTCCGCCGGGCAAAAGGGCAGCTCTGCCATGCCGCACAAACGCAACCCGGTGCTAAGCGAAAACCTGACCGGGCTGGCGCGGCTGGTGCGCATGGCGGTGGTGCCGGCGATGGAAAATGTTGCGCTTTGGCACGAGCGTGACATTTCCCACTCGTCAGTCGAACGCAACATCGGCCCGGACGCGACGATCACGCTGGATTTCGCGTTGGCACGGCTGACCGGACTGGTCGACAAACTGGTCATTTACCCGGATAACATGCTGGCCAACATGAATAAATTCCGCGGTCTGGTGATGAGCCAGCGGGTTTTGCTGGCCCTGACCCAGGCCGGCGTCAGCCGCGAGGACAGCTATCGGCTGGTTCAGCGCAACGCGATGAAAGTCTGGGAGCACGGCAAGGATTTCAAGACCGAGCTGCTGGCTGATTCGGACGTTACGGCGGCGCTCAGCCCGGCCGAGATCGAGGAAAAATTCGACCTTGGTTACCATACCAAGCATGTCGACACTATTTTTTCGCGTGTGTTTGGAAATGATTAGGTCAAAACCGGAAGAAAAAGACTGTTTGAGAGACCGGCGTTAATGATCCATTAATCTTTGGATTGTTTCCTGCATTTGTAAATACAACCATGAGGGATCCCATGACAGTAAAAATCACCGCTGCCGCGCTCTTGCTCGCGGCGCTCCCGACGTTTGCGCTGGCCTATTGTGACGAAATGCGCCGCAAGGCCGACGGCTCGCTGTGCCCGGTCGACAAGGTCTATGACAGCCAGTTCGACATGTGCGTCGAAGGACACACCCAGATGTAACCACTCACGTCATCCGTCGTTCTCGGCGGATGCGCGGCGAACATGGCCTTGCCCGGTTTCCCCGGGCAGGGTCTTATCGTTTGGCGGGCGGCCCGGTTCGTGCTAGACTTGCAGTGTCGAATTGGAGGTCTGACATGTCGATCAAAACCACTCTGGCCGCCGCAATTCTTGCGCTTGCACCGACATTCGCGATTGCCCAGGGCTGCCACAGCGATCATGGAACCGAACAGGCGATGAGCTGTTCGGACGGCCTTGTCTGGGATCCGGCCACCGGTGCCTGCGTCGAACAGGTGACCAGCTAAACTCCGGCGGCGCGCGCGCAAGACTGGTAATCCGCTGGCGCGGTCCTGCATTCGGCAAGGGCTTGCTGATTCCGGTCACATGGCCGCAGCGCCGGCACGGCAGCAATTACCAGACATACCGCACCATCAGTTGCGTGCCGGGGCATTTCCTGCCCCGGTTTTTCATTTCCGCTAAACGATCGTTAAGCCTTTGCGGGGCATCCTTGGCGCACCCCGGCAACAGAAAGGCCACTGGTGCAACCCGACATCCCGCTTCCCGGCGCGACCCTGCCGCCGCCGTCCGCCCCCCCGACACGCCGGCTCAGCCGCCGCCAGAAGGCCGCTATCGTGGTTCGGCTGCTGCGGGCAGAGGGCGTGACGATCTCGCTTGCGGATCTGCCCGACGACCTGCAGGTCGGCCTGACCGAAGCGATGAGCGCGATGCGCTACATCGACCGGAAGACCCTGCAAACGGTGGTCACCGAATTCGTTTCCGAACTCGATTGCATCGGGCTTGCCTTCCCGCGCGATGTCACCGGCGCGCTGCACGTCCTTGACGGCACGCTCAGCGACAGCGCGGCGGCGCATCTGCGCAACCAGGCGGGCATCGGGACCGCGCGCGATCCCTGGGACCGGATCGCAGATCTCGACGCCGCCCGCCTGCTGCCGATCCTGCAAGAGGAAAGCACCGAAATCGGCGCGGTCATGCTGTCGAAGCTGAAAGTGTCGAAATCGGCGGAACTGCTGGGCATGTTGCCGGGCGAACGTGCGCGGCGCATCACCTACGCGGTCTCGCAGACCGGCGCCATCGCCCCCGCCACCGTGCAGCGCATTGGCGAGGCGCTGGTGGCCCAGCTTGATGCGCAGGCGCCGACCGCCTTTGCCAGCGGTCCGGTGGAACGGGTCGGGGCGATCCTGAATTCTTCCGCCGCGGCCACCCGCGACCGCGTGCTTGAAGGATTGCAGGCAGAGGATCAGGACTTTGCCGATGAGGTGCGCAAAGCCATTTTCACCTTCGTCAACATTCCGGACCGGATCGACCCGCGCGACGTTCCCAAAATCACCCGCGATGTCGATGCGGCGGTTCTGACCTGCGCGCTGGCCGCCGCATTGCCAAAGCCGGAAGAGGCCAAGGCGGCGGAATTCATACTGGCAAACATGTCGCAACGCATGGCCACCCAATTGCGCGACGAGGTCGAAGGATTGGGCAAGGTCAAGGAAAAGGACGGAGAGTCCGCGATGGGCGGTGTCATCGCGGCCATCCGCGACCTGGAGGAGAAAGGCGAAATCAGGCTGATCGTCGAGGAGGCCGAAAACGCCGGGGACTGACCCGCCCGCCACCGAGGCTGCCGTCACGCCAAGGACGGGGGGTGAATGTCGACCGGCGGCTATGGACTTACCCGCCCCCTGCCCCTAACAATTGCGCCATGCAGGATGGACGCAGATGGCACGATATGGGGGGGCAGCCGGCCGGCGCGCTGGACCTGTCGCAGCATGATTTCGCACTTTGGGAAAAACGCGTCGACGCGCTGATGATCATCGGCTCGGCGCGCGGCCATTTCACCGTCGACGGCCTGCGCCGCGCCCTGGAAGACATGGGCGAGGACGCCTTTGAAACCATGACCTATTACGAACGCTGGATCGCTGCGATCAATCAGAACCTGGTCGAGGCCGGGGTCTACACGCTGGAAGAACTCGGGCTCCGGATGGCAGAAATCCAGGCGCGCGGCGACACGTATGGCGAGGCCGCGAATGGCTGAGCAGGTGCGCGTCAAGGCGATGATGCCGCCCGGCCATGTGCGCACGCCCGCCTATCTGCGCGGCAAGACCGGCGTGATCGAGCGCCGGCTGGGCGTGTTCGGCAACCCCGAGGAACTGGCCTATGGCCGCCGCGATGACCGGCGCGAATTGCTGCGCGTGCGATTCAGCATGGCCGAAATCTGGGGCGACGCGGCGGAACGCCCGGACGACACGCTGGATGCCGAGATTTTCGCGCATTGGCTGGAACCGGTAAAGGGCTGACCGATGCCGCATGATCACCATGACCACCTGTCGCCCTCTGGCCACCCGTTCCGGGCAGATGACGATGTTCCGCTCAGCTATTGGCAGTGCATGGAAATCGCGATCCGCGAATTGCTGATCGACAAGGGCGAGACGACGGCGGCGGAAATCGCCAGCCAGATCGACGCGATGGATTCGCGCAGCCCGGCCAACGGCGCCGCCGTGGTGGCCCGCGCCTGGGTCGATCCGAGATTCCGGGCGCAGCTGCTTGAAAACGCCGCCGATGCGACGCGCGAGATGGGGTTCGATATCGGCCCGCTCAACCTGATCGCGGTGGAAAACACGGCCGATGTTCACAACGTCATCGTCTGCACGCTGTGTTCCTGCTATCCGCGCAACCTTTTGGGCCTGCCGCCCGACTGGTACAAAAGCCGCGCCTATCGCAGCCGCGTGGTCAAGTCGCCGCGTGCGGTATTGCGGGAATTCGGGCTGGACCTGCCCGAAACCACAACCGTGCGCGTGCATGACAGCACCGCCGACATGCGCTATATCGTGCTGCCCGCCCGCCCCGCCGGCACCGAGAGGCTGAGCGAGTCCGAACTGGCAGCCCTGGTCACCCGCGACAGCATGATCGGAACCGGTATCCCCCTGTCGGCGGGATGATCCCGGCAAGGTGCAAACCGGCGCGCTAGGCGTGCTTGTGAACGGGGCCCGGGTCTGGCATCGACGATCGCGCGCCACATTCACACCGAAACAGGCAAAGTCGATCAATGGCAAAGCAGAAACGCGGCATCCCGGAATACCTGCAAAACCTTGCGATCCGCGCAGTGATCGCCGTTGCGATGAGACTGCCCTATCGCCGGCGGGTGGCGTTCATGGGCTGGGTCATGTCGCGGATTGTCGCCCCGATTGCCGGCTGGCGAAAGCGGGTGCGCGACAACCTGGCCCTGATCGAGCCCGACATCCCCAAGGCCGAGGTCGAGCGTCTGGCCCGCGCCGTTCCCGACAATTTCGGCCGCTCGCTGATCGAAATCTATTCCGGCGATGCGTTCAAGGACCATGTCAAGGACATCGCGTTCACCGGCGGCGGCGTTCAGGCGCTTGAGGACGCGCGCGACCAGGGCCGCCCGGTCATCCTGGTCACCGGCCATTTCGGCAATTACGATGCACCTCGTGCCGCACTGATCGCGCGCGGCTACCCGGTGGGCGGGCTGTACAACCCGATGTCGAACGGGTTTTTCAACGATCAATACGTGGCCGCGATCAGCGGGTTGGGCACGCCGGTGTTTGAACGCTCGCGCCGCGGGCTGGCACAGATGGTCCGGTTTCTGCGCGGCGGCGGCATCGTCGGCATGGTCGCCGATCACTACATGGCGCATGGCGTGCCGGTCGATTTCCTGGGCCAGCCCGCCTGGACCGCGCTGTCGGCCGCCGAGATGGCGGTGAAATACGACGCGCTGGTGGTGCCGATCTACGGGCTGCGCCACGCCGACGGCATCGGGTTCGACATCATCGTCGATACGCCGATACCGCATGGCGAACCGCTGACGATGACCCAGGCGATGAACGACAGCCTGGCCCGGCTGGTGCGCGATCACATGGATCAGTGGTTCTGGATTCACCGGCGCTGGAAAACGCCGCCGCGGGCCTAGCTCGGCGTCCTTTCAATGTGAATCGGCGGGGCCGCTCCAGCCTTCTGTTCTTGCGCGCAATTCATTCCGAAAACCGGTTCCCACTTTTTGGATTGCGCTCCAGCGATCACCGCAGGCGGGCGGCCGCCATGATCGCCTTGTGCCCGACCTTCTGCACCACGACGACGACCGGGTCA
>JAJDOB010000235.1 GCA_022340385.1 Rhodobacter sp. | reverse complement strand
GGTGCCCATCTGCGGGATGGTCTCTGGCAGATACAGCCCGCCGTCGCGGGCCAGCCCGGTCAGCATCGCCTCTTCGAAGCTCAGGATCGGGGCCTTGCCCCGTGTCGAAACGTAACGCATGAAATATTTTGCCTCTATGCGGTTCGCGCCCTGATACGCCACAGCAGGAACGCTGTCATCCCCGCCCAGACAAGGGCAAGCAAAAACCATGTGATCGCGTAGGTCAGGTGGTCGTTGGGTATGCCCTCGGTCCCGACCGGCAGCGGAGTGACCCCGGGGTCGGCGGGCGACACCGCGCGCGCCACGATCAGCACCGGTTCGCTGGTCAGCAGCGCCGCCATTTCGGGCACGTCGCGCGCGAACAGCAGGCCGGTCCCGGGATCCTGTGCGGGCGTGAACCGGTCGGTTTCTTCGGGCCAGTGCAGGTTGCCGATGACCGAAACCGCGCCCGTGGCGCTGGCCGGTCCGCCATCCTGGACCGGGATCGTCCCGCGGTCGACCAGAACCCGCCGGCCGTTTGTTTCCAGCACCGAGATCACCCGGTAGACCGCGCCGGTCTGGCGGACCGAGGCCAGCACCAGCAGCCTTTCGCCGGTCAGCACGCCCGTGGCGGAAACCGGCAGGTAGCGGTCGTGCACCGGGTCGGGAGCTTCGGGCAGGGCCACCGGCGCGGCGCTGATCCGCGCCTCGATCTCTGCCAGCATCGCCTGCTTCCACGCCAGCCGCTGCACCTGCCAGACACACAGGCCGATCAGGATGGCGGTGCCGAACAGGCCGAACAGCAGCGGCAGGATCATGCGTCTTGTCATCGCGATCTTTCGCTAATGGAAAAGCGCGCCCGGGGGGCGCGCTTTGCATATGCGTTTTGTCCGGGGCTTTTCAGCCCCGGACGATTGCCGGCTCAGCCGCCCCAGATGTAGACCGCCGCGAACAGGAACAGCCAGACCACGTCGACGAAGTGCCAGTACCAGGCTGCGGCCTCGAATCCGATGTGGCGTTCGGGCGTGAAATGCCCGGCCAGCGCGCGGAACAGGCAGACCGTCAGGAAGATCGTGCCGATCAGAACGTGGAAGCCGTGAAAGCCGGTCGCCATGAAGAAGTTGGCGCCATAGATATTGCCCGAGAACCCAAAGGCGGCATGGCTGTATTCATAGGCCTGGAACACCGTGAACATGACGCCCAGAAGCACCGCCAGGATCAGCCCGTTGACCAGATCCTTGCGATTGTTGTCATGGGCAATCGCGTGGTGCGCCCAGGTCGCGGCACAGCCCGAGCACAGCAGGATCAGCGTGTTCATCAGCGGCAGGTGCCACGGGTCGAAGGTTTCGATACCGGCGGGCGGCCAGACGCCATCGACCAGCGGGCTGAGCCCGTCCGGGTTCATCGGGTACAAGGCGTGCTTGAAGAAGCTCCAGAACCAGGCGGCGAAGAACATCACCTCGGACATGATGAACATCAAGAAGCCGTAGCGCAGGCCGATGGCGACGACCGGCGTGTGATCGCCCTGGTGGGCCTCTTCGATGACATCCGACCACCAGGCGAACATCACGTACAGCACGCCGGCAAGCCCGATCAGGAACAGCCAGGGGTGGTTGTTCTCGACCCTAGGCGAGACCATGAACACAAAGCCCGCCAGCATCACGAAGCCGGACAAGGCCCCCGCGAATGGCCAGACGGAGGGGTTCAGGATATGGTAGTCGTGGTTCTTTTCATGCGCCATTTTGAGCGGTCCCTCGTCTGGAGCTTAGTTGTAGTCTGTACCGGTCGGCGTGGCCAGCGCGGCCTGTGCCTTGGGCAGTTCGATTTCGTAGAACGTATAGCTGAGCGTGATCTGTTGCACGTGTTTTGCGTCGCGATCCGTCACTATTTCGGGGTCGACATAGAATGTGACGGGCAACTGCGCGCGTTCGCCGGGTTGCAGCACCTGCTGCTCGAAGCAGAAACAGTCGATCTTGGTAAAGAACCCGCCCGCCTCGTAGGGTGTGATGTTATAGCTGGCCGATCCGGCAATCGGGCGATCGGTGGGATTGTAGGCCTCGTAGAAGGCCAGCCCGGTCTCTCCGATCCGGATTTCCATCGTACGCTCCACCGGGTGGAACTGCCAGGGCATGTCGCGTGCGACAGAGGCGTCGAACCGGATGGTGATGGTCTGGTCCAGCACGACGTCGCTGCCGTCCGCCGACACCAGCGGCACGCCGCCAAAACCGGTGACGCGGCAGAACCAGTTGTAGAACGGCACCGACGCCCAGGCCAACGAGCCCATCAGCAGGACCACGCCGGCGGCCTGCGCGGCGGTCTTGTGCGCGCCCTGCAGTCTCATTTGACGATCTCGGTGAGTTCGGGGCGCGCGACATGGTCGAACCCCTGGATCGGGCCGCCCAGCGAGGTGATTTTCACGATGCTGAGCGCGAACATCAGCGCCGCAAACCCGGTCAGCGCCAGTCCGACGCCAAGATTGCGCGAGAACCGGCGCTTGTGGATTTCATGTTCTGCCTTGATCGCCATTACCAGCCTCCCAGCCCGAAGCCACGCAGCGTCGCCTCGACCAGCAGCATTCCGAAATGCAGGAACAGATACAGGATCGAGAAACGGAACACGGATTTCTCGGTCCTGTAGGCGTCGGCGTCGGCGGCGGTCTCGTCGCGGCGCCAGATATCGACGGCGCCTTTCAGGAACCAGGCGTTCATCAGCACCGCGGCGGCCAGATAGACCGGCCCGCCGATGCTGGTCAGGCCCAGTCCGATCGCGACCGGCACCAGCAGAACGGTGTAGACCAGAATGTGGTTGCGGGTGACGCGGCGGCCGTGGGTGACGGTCAGCATCGGCACGCGCGCCTTGTCGTAGTCGCCCTTCATGAACAGCGCCAGCGCCCAGAAATGCGGCGGCGTCCACATGAAGATCAGCGCGAACATCAGGACCGATTCCAGCGAAACGCCCCCGGTGGCCACGGCCCAGCCGATCATCGGCGGAAACGCCCCGGCGGCACCGCCGATGACAATGTTCTGCGGCGTCCAGCGCTTCAGCAGCATGGTGTAGATGACGGCGTAGAAGAAGATCGTGAAGGCCAGCAGCCCGGCCGCCAGAATGTTGGCGGCCAGCGCCAGGAAAACCACCGACATCACCGACAGCGCCAGCCCGATGGCCAGCGCCTCGTCCGCCGTCACCCGGCCCGCGGGCACCGGACGATTGGCGGTGCGTTTCATCACCGCGTCGATGTCGGCGTCCCACCACATGTTCAGCGCACCAGAGGCCCCTGCCCCGATGGCGATGAACAGGATCGAGCAGAGACCGATCACCGGGTGCACCGAAACCGGGGCCACCAGCAGCCCGACGAAAGCGGTGAAGATCACCAGCGACATCACGCGCGGCTTCAGCAAGGCGAAATAATCGCCAAACCCGGCCTCGTGTTGAAATGCGCTGGCGTTGGTGTCGGTCATCGTCTTCTTTCAAGGGGAGTGCGTGACGTCACGCACCCTGCGTCGGTTTGTCGGGCCTGGCGTGTTGATCCACGCCCGGCCCGACCAGATCAGTCTGCCGAAGCCACGTTGAGGACCGGCGCGCGCCGGTCAACCGCGAATTCCTGGGCCGGGCCGGCCAGCCAGGTATCGTATTGTTCCTGCGAGACCGCCTTGACGGTGATCGGCATATAGGCGTGATCCTTGCCGCAAAGTTCCGAGCACTGGCCGAAATAGATGCCCTCGTTGCCCTCGTCGACCTTGAACCAAAGCTGCGCCAGGCGGCCCGGGACGCCATCCTGCTTCACGCCGAAGGCGGGAACCGTCCACGAATGGATCACATCGGACCCGGTCACCTGCACCACGATCGTCTTGCCGGTCGGGATCACCAGCGCGTTGTCGGTGGCCAGAAGGTATTCGTCCGGCGCATAGCCGGCGGCCTTCAGCCCGTCACGGCCCAGCATGAATGCCTCGAATGACAGGCCCTCGTCGACATATTCATAGCCCCAGTACCACTGGTATCCGGTCGCCTTGATGGTGATGTCGCCGACCGGGATTTCCTGCTGTTTGAACAGCACCGGCAGCGAGAACGCGCCGATGCACACAAGGATGACGATCGGAATAATCGTCCACGCCACCTCGATCGGCGAATTGTGGGTGAATGTCGCCGGCGTCGGATTGGCGCGCCGGTTGTAGCGCAGGATGACGATGGCCAGCAGCAGCGTCACGAACAGCGTGATCACCGTGATGATGATCAGCACCATCCCGTCCAGCCAATGGATGTCGCGCGCCAGTTCGGTCGCGGCGGGCTGAAAGCCCATCTTGCCCGACACCGGCTTGCCAATGGTTTTCAGGCCCTCGATCCCGTCCTGCGCAAAGGCCGCGCCGCTTGCGAGAGTTGCCGTGAGTGCGGCCGCGAGGCCCGAGAAGATCGTGTTCAGACGCATGTCCATTTCCTGTTCGACTTGGCGGCAAGTCACCGCCAGGTTTCCGGGGCACCGCGTGATCGGACGGAATCCCATTGTGTCTTGGCGTGGTGAAACCATATTGTGGACTGGCTCTCAAGCTATTCCATTGCGGCATTCAGCCGCTTTTTTGACGCAGATCAAGCAAACCAGGACCTTACCGCCA
This sequence comes from Rhodobacter sp., assembly GCA_022340385.1. Taxonomy (GTDB): domain Bacteria; phylum Pseudomonadota; class Alphaproteobacteria; order Rhodobacterales; family Rhodobacteraceae; genus CALGTJ01. The sequence goes on along the minus strand of JAJDOB010000235.1, from coordinate 28,557 downwards.
TGACAGACGCCCCTTTTCGACCCTTCGAAACGGTTCTGGACCGCGACGCGGCCCTGTCGCGGCTGCGCGCCGCCTGTGCCGGTGCCGACGACGGCGAGCTGTTTCTGGAACGCCGCCGGTCCGAAGTGATCTCGTTCGACGATGGCCGGGTCAAGACCGCCAGCTACGATGCCTCGGAAGGATTCGGGCTGCGGGCAGTGCGCGGCGAGACCGCCGGCTACGCCCATTCCAGCGAGATTTCGCAGGCGGCGCTGACCCGGGCGGTCGAAACCGCGCGATTGGCCGTCGGCGATGGCGGCGGCACGATGGCCATGGCCCCGCGCCCGACGAATCTGCGCCTGTATTCCGACGACAATCCGATGGACGATTTCGCCTTTCCGGTGAAAATCGAGACCCTGCGCGAGATCGACGCCTATGCCCGCGATCTGGACGCGCGCGTGGTGCAGGTGTCCGCGACGCTGGCCGCCTCGATGCAGGAAGTCGAGATTCTGCGCCCCGAGGGGCAATCGGTGCGCGACGCCCGGCCGATGACCCGGCTGAGCGTTTCGGTGATCGTCGAGCAGGACGGGCGCCGCGAATCCGGCGGCATGGGCGGCGGCGGGCGGCTGGGTCTGGGCGGGCTGATCGACCGCGACCACTGGCAGGCCACCACCCGCGAGGCGCTGCGCATCGCCCTTGTCAACCTGGACGCAGAGCCCGCTCCGGCCGGCGAGATGGATGTCGTCCTTGGGGCCGGCTGGCCCGGTATCCTGCTGCACGAGGCCGTGGGGCACGGGCTGGAAGGCGATTTCAACCGCAAGCAGACCTCTGCCTTTTCGGGGCTTATGGGGCAGCAGGTGGCGGCAAGTGGGGTCACGGTTCTGGATGACGGCACGATACCCGACCGGCGCGGCAGCCTGTCCGTCGATGACGAGGGCACGCCCAGCGGGCGCAATGTGCTGATCGAGGACGGCATTCTGGTCGGCTACATGCAGGACCGCCAGAATGCCCGGCTGATGGGGGTGGAACCCACCGGCAACGGGCGGCGCGAAAGCTATGCCCATATTCCGATGCCGCGGATGACCAACACCTACATGCTGGGCGGCGATGCGGATCCGGGCGATATTGTCGCCGATCTGAAGGACGGCATCTATGCGGTCGGGTTCGGCGGCGGGCAGGTCGACATCACCAACGGAAAATTCGTGTTTTCCTGCACCGAGGCCTACCGCGTGAAGAACGGCAGGATCGGCGCGCCGGTCAAGGGCGCGACGCTGATCGGCGACGGCCCGGCGGCGATGCGCCGGATCAAGGCCATCGGCAATGACATGGCGCTGGATCCCGGCATCGGCAACTGCGGCAAGGCGGGCCAGTGGGTGCCGGTGGGCGTCGGCCAGCCGACGCTGCTGATCGGCGGGCTGACGGTGGGCGGCTCTGCGGCCTGACTGTGGCCGATTCTGTTTCCGGCGCGGTGGGGCGACTGCCGCAAGCGGCGCTGTGCTGATCCGGTCTGATCCGGCCTGTCAGGGCTTTCCCCGGATTAATTCGTTCAAGATCAGTATGTTGCGAAGTTTCATCAATATCTTCGGTTGATTCACCGGGCGTTAACACTTCCTGGCGCAGAGTCGTTTTCGCAAGATGACGGAGCCAGGATGGCCGAGGACGTACTCCCTTCACCCCACACCCTCACCCCACCCAGAAGCGAGGAAGATTGGGCCTGCTGGCTTCGTCTCTTGCGTTCGCGCCGGGTCGGACCGACCACGTTTTTCCGGCTGCTGGCGGAACATGGCAGCGCCCGCGCCGCACTGGACGCACTGCCAGAGGTGGCCCGCGCCGCCGGTGTCCCTGATTATGCAACCTGCCCCGAAGGTGTGGTGCAGGCAGAACTGAAGGCCGGGCGGCTGGCCGGCGCCAGACTGGTCGCTTGTGGCGCGCCCGACTATCCCGGCTGCCTGTGCGATCTGCCCGATGCCCCGCCCTTTCTGTGGGCGATCGGCGACATTTCCCTGCTGCAACGCCCGATGGTGGCGCTGGTCGGCGCGCGCAACGCGTCAAGCCTTGGCACCCGCATGGCGCGCGGTCTGGCCGAAGGGCTGGGCGCGCAGGATTACGTTGTGGTGTCCGGGCTGGCGCGCGGCGTCGACACTGCCGCGCATGTTGCGGCGCTGAAAACCGGCACCATTGCCGTGATGGCCGGGGGCGTCGATGTGATCTACCCCACCGAAAACGCGGTTCTGGGGCAGGAAATCGCCGAATCCGGGCTGCGGGTGTCCGAACAGCCGATGGGACTGCAGCCGATGGCACGGCATTTCCCGACCCGCAACCGGATCATTTCCGGACTTGCGCAGGCGGTTGTCGTGGTCGAGGCGGCGGCCAGATCGGGCAGCCTGATCACCGCGAAGAACGCGCTTGACCAGGGGCGCGAGGTTCTGGCGGTGCCGGGCCATCCCTTTGATGCGCGCGCCGCCGGGTGCAACATGCTGATCCGTGACGGCGCGGCGCTGGTGCGCGGCGCCGCCGACGTGATCGAGGTGATCGCCGCGCGCAGCGCGCAACCGGCACCGGCGCATCAACTGAACCTGGCCGGCGTCGATGTGCCCGCGCCGCCCCCCGAAACCCGTTCCCTGCGCGACACCGGCAAGCTGCACAGCGAGATTCTGGCCCGTCTCGGCCCCAGCCCAGTTGCCGAGGACCAGCTGATCCGCGACCTGAATGCCCCCGCCGGCGCGGTCGCGCCGGAACTGGTGACGCTGGAGCTTGAGGGAAGAATCACCCGCCAGCCCGGCGGTCTGCTGGCGCTGGTTGTCTGAGCCGCCTCGATCGCGGACTTCGGGGAAATACCGCCGCCCGGACGTGGCAATATTCGAAATCATTCCAGCACGCGGCGGTCTCGCCATCGGCCCATGTCGGCGCCCTGTCGCCAAAGGCCCATTTCACCGCGACCCAGAGTCGGCCTTCGCGCTGATGGAACACCTGGAACTGCGCGCCGTCCAAAGCCACGGGGTCGAGGATGCCGCGTTCGTGGTCCGGCGTGTCATAGAGGTCCATCGCCCCCGCCCCGGCCGCCCGGCATCCGGTATGCCAGACGCCACGTCGCCCGCCGCGCGCAGATCGTCGATGGTGAAGACAACCGGCGGGCCAGGGTGATATTCCGCCAGCGGGCGCAGCGCATCCATCAGGTCGGCGCGCAGATCGGATCCGGGCTCTGGCGTGGTTCAGGCCGCCGCCGGCGACGGCGCGAAAAGCATCAGACAAACCCCCAACAGACGCATATGGTGCCTCCGCGGCCGCTCGGTTCGGCCTGTGCACAAACCGCCCCCGCGCCCAGACCCAAAGCCCCCCCGATTGACAATTCCCGCTTGCACCCCACATGCCGGAACGCCAAACGCGATCCAGACGAAACCCCGAAAGGTGCCTTTTACATGCCCGTTGTTGTTGTCGAATCCCCGGCCAAGGCCAAGACCATCAACAAATATCTGGGTTCCGATTACACCGTGCTGGCCTCTTACGGCCACGTCCGCGACCTGCCGGCCAAGGACGGTTCCGTCGATACCGAGAACGGATTCGAAATGACCTGGGAGGTCGGAAACGACTCCAAGAAGCACATGAAGGCGATCGCCGATGCGCTGGCCGGCGACAACGTCCTGATCCTCGCCACCGACCCCGACCGCGAGGGCGAGGCGATCAGCTGGCATCTGGAAGAGGCGCTGCGCAAACGCAAGGCGATCCGCAAGGACACCCCGGTCAGCCGCGTGGTGTTCAACGCGATCACCAAATCCGCCGTGACCGAGGCGATGAAGAACCCGCGCCAGGTCGATCAGGACCTGGTCGAGGCCTATCTGGCGCGCCGCGCGCTGGATTATCTGGTGGGGTTCAACCTCAGCCCGGTCCTGTGGCGCAAACTGCCGGGCGCACGCAGCGCCGGGCGCGTGCAGTCGGTCTGCCTGCGCCTGATCGTCGAGCGCGAGATGGAGATAGAGGCGTTCACCGCACAGGAATACTGGTCGGTCAAGGCGCTGCTGGCCACCCCGCGCGGGCAGGAATTCGAGGCCCGGCTGACGGTGCTGGCGGGCAAGAAGCTCGACCGGTTCGATATCGCCAACGCAACGCAGGCCGAACTTGCCACGCAGGCGGTGCAAAGCCGCGATCTGACGGTGAAATCGGTCGAGGCGAAACCGGCCAACCGCAACCCCAGCGCGCCGTTCATGACCTCGACCCTGCAACAGGAAGCCAGCCGCAAGTTCGGCTTTGGCGCGCGCCAGACGATGAGCACCGCACAGCGCCTGTACGAGGCCGGGCTGATCACCTACATGCGCACCGACGGTATCGACATGGCGCCCGAGGCGGTGATGGCCGCGCGCGACGCGATCAAGGACCGCTACGGCGCCGAATACGTGCCGCAAAGCCCGCGCATGTACAAGAACAAGGCGAAGAATGCGCAGGAAGCGCATGAGTGCATCCGCCCGACCGACATGACGCTGGACGCCGCGCAACTGAAGATCTCGGAACCCGATCAGCGCAAGCTTTACGATCTGATCTGGAAGCGGACGCTGGCCAGCCAGATGGAGGCCGCGCGGCTGGAACGCACGACGGTGGATGTGGCCAGCCGGGACGGCCAGGTCGAACTGCGCGCCACCGGCCAGGTGGTGCTGTTCGAGGGATTCCTGAAGGTCTATGAAGAGGGCCGCGACGATGCGGTCGTCGATGAGGACGACAAGCGCCTGCCCGCGATCAACCAGGGCGAGGCCGCCGACAAGAAATCGGTCACGCCCGAGCAGCATTTCACCCAGCCGCCGCCACGCTATACCGAGGCGACGCTGGTCAAGAAGATGGAGGAACTGGGCATCGGGCGCCCGTCGACCTATGCCTCTGTCATCACCACGATCCAGGACCGCGAATATGTCCGCAAGGAAAAGAACCGCCTGTTCCCGGAGGACAAGGGACGGATCGTCACGATCTTCCTGCTGAATTTCTTCCGCAAGTATGTCGGCTATGAATTCACCGCCAATCTAGAGGAAGAACTGGACGATATCACCGCCGGAGAGCGTGACTGGAAGAACGTGCTCGAACGGTTCTGGCGCGACTTCAAGGCGCAGATCGACGAGACCAGCGAGTTGCGGATCACCGAAGTGCTGGACAAGCTTGACGCCGCACTTGCGCCGCAGCTTTATCCGCCGCGCGAGGATGGCAGCGACCCGCGCATCTGCCCGTTGTGCGGCACCGGCCAGCTGCATCTGAAAACCTCGCGCACCGGCGGGTTTGTCGGCTGCGGCAATTACCCCGAATGCCGCTATACCCGGCCGATCGCGGGCGACGCGGCCGAAAACGGCGACCGGGTGCTGGGCGAGGACGGCGGCGACGAGATCAGCCTGAAATCGGGGCGGTTCGGGCCCTATGTGCAGCGTGGCGAACCGACCGAGGACAACAAGAAACCGCCGCGCGCCAGCCTGCCCAAGGGCTGGCTGCCCGACGACATGGATCTTGAGAAGGCGCTGACCCTGCTGAGCCTGCCGCGCGAGATCGGCCCGCATCCCGACGACGGCGTGATGATCGAGGCCGGGATCGGGCGCTATGGCCCCTTCGTCAAGCATGACCGGCTTTATGCCAACCTCAAGGAGGTGGACGAGGTGTTCACCATCGGCATGAACCGCGCGGTCGAGGTGCTGGCGCAGAAGGCGGCAACGCGCGGCGCGGGCCGCGGTGCGGCGGTCAAGCCGATGAAGGAACTGGGCGAGCATCCCGAAAACGGCGGTGCGGTGAACGTGATGGAGGGGCGCTATGGCCCTTATGTCAAATGGGAAAAGATCAATGCGACGATCCCAAAGGGCACCGAGCCGGCCGATGTAACGATGGAAATGGCCGTGGAACTTATCGCGGAACGGGCAGCGAAATCCGGCAAGAAGAAACCGGCGGCGAAAAAGAAAAAGTCGGCATCCAGCGCCAAGTAGACGGGCTTTAATTGACTTCGCCCAAAGCGCGCGGCAATACCGGTGGCAACGGCGAAGCGGAGAATTCTGATGAAAAAGATCTATGCCAGCGCGGCGGAAGCCCTGAACGGCCTGCTGTTTGACGGCATGCTGATCGCGGCGGGCGGGTTCGGCCTGTGCGGTATCCCCGAAAACCTGATTGCCGCGATCCGTGACGCCGGCACCAAGAACCTGACGGTGGCCTCGAACAACGCGGGGGTCGATGATTTCGGCCTTGGCGTGCTGTTGCAGACCCGGCAGGTCAAGAAGATGATCAGTTCCTACGTCGGTGAAAACGCCGAATTCATGCGGCAATATCTGAGCGGCGAGCTGGAGCTGGAGTTCAACCCGCAAGGCACCCTGGCAGAGCGGATGCGCGCAGGTGGCGCCGGGATCCCCGGGTTCTACACCAGGACCGGGGTCGGCACGGTGATCGCCGAGGGTAAGGAACACAAGGATTTCGACGGCGAGACCTATATTCTGGAACGCGGTCTGGTCGCCGATCTTTCAATCGTGAAGGCCTGGAAAGCCGATGACACCGGCAACCTTGTGTTCCGCAAGACGGCGCGCAATTTCAACCCGGCGGCGGCGACCTGCGGCAGGGTCTGCGTGGCCGAGGTCGAGGAAATCGTGCCGCGCGGGCAACTGGACCCCGACGGCATTCACCTGCCCGGCATCTATGTGCATCGCCTGATACAGGCCAGCCACGAAAAGCGGATCGAACAGCGCACCACGCGTGCGGCATAAGCGGAGACTCTGACATGCCCTGGGATCGCAACGATATGGCCGCGCGCGCGGCACTGGAACTTGAAGACGGGATGTATGTGAACCTTGGCATCGGCATTCCGACGCTGGTGGCCAACTATGTGCCCGAAGGCGTGGACGTGACGCTGCAATCGGAAAACGGAATGCTGGGCATCGGCCCGTTCCCGACGGAAAACGAGGTTGATCCCGATCTGATCAACGCCGGCAAGCAGACCGTGACCGAACTGGCGCGCACCGCCTATTTCGGGTCGGAACAGTCCTTTGCGATGATCCGGGGCGGCAAGATCGCGCTGGCGATCCTGGGGGCCATGGAAGTTGCCGAGAACGGCGATCTGGCCAACTGGATGATTCCGGGCAAGCTGGTCAAGGGCATGGGCGGCGCGATGGATCTGGTGGCCGGCGTCAAGCGGGTTGTCGTGGTGATGGACCACACCAGCAAGCACGGCGAAAGCAAGGTGCTGAAGAAATGCACCCTGCCGCTGACCGGAAAGGCCGTTGTCGACCGGATCATCACCAATCTGGGGGTGCTGGACGTGACCCACAAGGGCCTGCATATCGTCGAACTGGCACCGGGCGTGACCCGCGAAGAGATGATCGCATCGACCGAGGCAAACATCGTCTGAAGCCCGCCGCTGACCGGTCGCTGCCGGTCGGGATCGGCCCCCATCCGGCGGGTTTCGCCGGCACATCGGCGGCGCGGAATCCGTGCCTCCGAATTCGTTGCCATTATCGAAACAGCACCACATTTCTGCCCAAGTTTGTCTCTAGAACCGCGCCAGAATGGCTATGAGCAGCACAAACGCACCCCCGCGCGCGAAAAGCGTCGCCAAACCGGCCCGGCAGCATCGCGATATCCTGCTGCTGGCGGGGCTGTTCGCGCTGGTGATTGCCGGCATCGTCAGCCTGGCGATTGCCACCGGCTGGCGCGAAACCCTGGATCAGATCGCCAAGCTGACGGCGATGCAGTTCCTGGGCCTGCTGGGGCTGAGCCTGGTCAACTACGGATTTCGCGGGCTGCGCTGGCATCTTTTCGCGCGCCGGCTGGGCCTGCCCACCGGGCTGGTCCAGAATCTGCGCCATTTCCTGGGCGGCTTCGCGATGAGCGTGACACCGGGGCGGGTCGGCGAACTGGTGCGCATGCGCTGGCTGCGCCGTGAAACCGGCTGGTCGTTCGAACGCACCGCACCGCTGGTGCTGATGGACCGGGCCTCTGATCTTACGGCGATCGCGCTGATTCTGTCGCTGTCGGTGATGATGTCGGCCGCCGGAATCGCCGGGGCGGTGCCGGTGGCGCTGACCGCGCTGGTGCTGGCCTTCGTGGCGACCCGGCCGATCCTGCTTTCGGCGCTGGCGGGCGTGCTGTACCGGCTGACCGGGGCCGTACCGCGCCTGTTTGCCCGCGTCCGCAGGGCAGCCAGATCGCTGGCCCGGTTTTCCGACGCCCGGGTGATGCTGGCCGCGGCGATCCTTGGCCTGATCGGCTGGCTGGCCGAGGGCTATGCGTTTTACCTGCTGATGGTATGGATGGGGGCCGATATCGGGTTCTGGACCGCCGTCGGCATTTTCGTCTTTGCCACGCTGGTCGGCGGAGCCACGGGCGCGCCCGGCGGCGTGGGCGGCGCAGAGGCGGCGATGATCGGGCTGCTGATGCTGGAACATGTGCCGCTGGAGGTGTCGCTGCCGGCGACGCTGATCATCCGCGTCACGACATTGTGGTTCGCCATCGGCATCGGGCTGGTCGTCTTTCCCTTCGCCGAACGGATAAGCCAAAAGGAAAAACATGCGCTGGAAATCCGCTGATTACACCGGCTGGGGCCGCGCGCTTGGCGCGACCGGCCAGCTGGCCCGACCCGAGCGGCAGTCGGCGCTGACGGCGCTGGTCGCTGACGCCCCTGCCCCGGCGATCGGCAATTGCCGGTCCTATGGCGATGCCTGTCTGAACGACGGCGGCAATGCCATCGACATGACCCGGCTTGACCGGTTTGTGGAATTTGACGCCGACAGCGGTGTCCTGCATGTCGAGGCCGGGATCACGCTGGGCGAGATCGCCCGCATCATGGCGCCGCGTGGCTGGTTGCCCGCGGTCATGCCCGGCACCGGGTTCGCCACGGTCGGCGGGGCGATTGCCAATGACGTGCATGGCAAGAACCATCACGGCGCGGGGTCGTTCGGACAGCATGTGCAGGCCATCACCCTGGTCGGGCCGAAAGGGGCCAGACGGATCACATTGAAAAGCGATCCGGGGCTGTTTCGCGCGACCGTGGGCGGGCTGGGCCAGACCGGCGTGATCGTCAGCGCCGAGATGCAACTGGCGCGCTGCAAGGGCGACATCGTCACCCTGACCGAACGGCGGGTGGCCAATCTGGACGAATTCCTCGGGCTTCTGGACCGGTCCGAGGCGACCTATACCGTCGGCTGGGTTGACGCGACCGCCCGGGGCGACGCGCTGGGGCGTGGTATTCTGGAAGAGGCGGAAACCGGCGCCGGGCTGGTTCCGCCGACCAGACCGTCCAAATCGGTGCCGTTCAACGCGCCGGGTTTTGCGCTGTCCGCACCGGTCGTGAAGCTGTTCAACGCGGCCTATCTGCGCCGTGTGCCCGAACGCGGCCGCACGGTCGTGAAACCGATCAACGAATTCTTCTTTCCGCTGGATCGCATCCACAACTGGAACCGGCTGTATGGCAAACGCGGGTTCCACCAGTTTCAATGCGTGGTGCCGCTGGCCGAGGCGGCGGCGCTGAAAGAGATGCTGATGCGGATCTCGGATGCCGGCATGGCCTCGCCGCTGGCGGTGCTGAAACGCATGGGGCCGGGGCGCGCGGGCTACATGAGCTTTCCGATGGAGGGCTACACGCTGGCGGTCGATTTCCGCAATCGCGATGCGGCGACGCGGCTGATCGGCCAGCTGGAGGATCTTACCGCGCAGGCGGGCGGGCGGATCTATCTGGCCAAGGACAGCCTGAGCGGCGCGGCACGGGTGCGCGCGATGTATCCGGAATATGAAAAATGGGCCACCGAGGTTGCCAGGGCCGACCCGAAGGGCGCGCTGGCAACCGATCTGGTCCGGCGGCTGGGATTGAGGGACAAGGCATGAGCGAGACCTGGATCATACTTGGCGCGACCTCGTCGATGGCGCGCGCGTTCATCCGCGATCTGGCGCAGCAGGGTGCGCGGCTGTTGCTGGCCGGGCGCGATATGGCCGACCTTGGCGCGCTGGCGCAGGACTGCCGGTTGCGCGGCGCGGCAGCGGCCGAGGCGATCGCCTTTGACGCACGCAAGCCGAAGGGTTTTGGCGCGATCATCGACAGGGTCGCGCAATTCGACGGGACGCTGAATGCGGCGGTCTTCGTCGGCTCGATGCCCGACCAGGCCGAAATCGACGCCGATCCCGGCCTGATCGACGGGACAATCACCGACAGTTTCACCGGCCCGGCCCGATTCCTGCAGATGCTGGCCCCGGTGATGGAAGCGCGCGGCAAGGGCGTGATCGTCGGCGTCGGCTCTGTGGCCGGCGACCGGGGCCGAATCGGCAACTATGTATATGGCGCGGCCAAGGCCGGGTTTGCCACCTACCTGTCGGGCCTGCGCAACCGGATGGGGCGCAAGGGCGTGCATGTGATGACGGTCAAACCCGGCCCCGTCGACACGGCGATGACCTGGGGGCTGGGCCGGATGCCGTTCATGACCGACCCCGAAACCGTGTCGCGCGACATCCTGAAAGGTGTGCGCAAGCGCCGGAACGTCGTCTATACCGCAGGAATCTGGCGTATCGTGATGGCGGTGATCCGGTCGATCCCGGAGCCGATCTTCAAGAAACTGTCGGTCTGAGGCGCGGCCTTTTCAGCCGAAATACACCTGCCACAGCCCTGCGGCATAGAACATGATCGCCAGCATGATCATGATCAGGCCCAGGCCGGTCTTGTCGCGCATCGCGAATACGATCGGGTCGTAATCCTGCTTGCCGGTGTAGCCGAGCCAGATCATCCGGATCAGCCAGATTGCCAGCGGCACCGCCGCCAGCCACAACAGCCACTGGGTGGGATACAGGCCCAGCGCATGATCGCTGAAACTGTACAGCACGAAGATGAACACCGACGCGAATGCGCCCAGCCCGGCCACGTTCAGAAGATCGCCACGGTCGGGCCTGCCATAGCCGCGCCCCGGCAGGCGTTCATCGCCCTTGGCCAGCGTGACCTCGGTCAGCCGCTTGACGCAGCCCAGGCACAGGAATGTCGGGAAGATGAACACCAGCAGATAGCCGGTGACCAGAACGTCGATTGCCAGCGCCCCGGCAATGACGCGCAGCGTATAGAGCGCGGCAAGCGTGGCGATATCGACCCAGCGCATCCGTTTCAGGCGCAGCGAATAGGCCAGCGACAGCGTCATGTAGACCGCGATCACCGCAAGAAAGCCCCAGCCGATCATCAGGCTTATGGCCAGCGCGATCAGCGCCATCACCCCGAACGCGGCCATTCCGATCTTGATCGGCACGGCACCGCTGGCAAAGGGGCGGCGGTGCTTGGTGGCGTGCAGGCGGTCGGCCTCTAGATCCAGCAGGTCGTTGACGATATAGATCGACGATGCCGCCGCAGAAAACGCCACGATGCCCAGCAGGATCATCGCCAGCGGTGCCAGCCCGACCGCGTGGCTGGCAACCAGCGGCACCAGCAACAGGACATTCTTGACCCATTGATGCGGCCGCAGGGCGCGGATCAGGTCGCGGAACGCCCAGCCGCCGGGCAGTTGGGTCACGGCCTTGCCCTGTTCGGTCAGGGCGCCGGCCGCGCGCGGCAGATCGCCGACAATCACGGCGCCGGCGGCGTGGTCCCAGATCGCGCGGTCGACCGGCTCGTTCCCGGCATAGTCGAAGCCGGATTCGCCGAACGCCGACACCAGCGCATCGGCCTTGGCCGCGCCCTTGAGATTGACCGCGGCGGTCGAGGCGAAGATCCGGGGCGACAATCCGTGCTGTTCGGCAAGTGCCGCGACCAGCGGCGTGTCAGAGGCCGAGGCGAGAATCACCTCGCGGCCGGCCTTGGCGGCGTCCAGTGCCAGCGCCGCGACATCGCCGTTGACCGGCAGAAGGTCGGTGCGCAGGTCGGCGATGCGCGCCAGTTCCGCCTTCAGCACCTGGCGCTGGCGGAAATGCGCGGCGCAGGCCCGCAGGGTGGCGAACGGATCCTTGCCCAGTCCGGCCCAGAAACATTCAAACAGCATATCGGTGCGCAGGAATGTTCCGTCGACATCCAGCACCAGCGGCCTTGTGTCAGCCATCCGTAACCTGCCTTGCGTTGGTGAAGGCACAGCCGTCGCTGATCAGCTCTGGCGGGGTCAGGCACAGGCCGCGCGCGACGGTCCAGGCGGCCAGCACCTTGGGCACATAGGCGCGGGTTTCCGCAAAGGGCGGCACGCCTTCGTAGCGGCGCACGGCGTTTTCACCGGCATTGTACCCGGCCAGGACCAGCAGCGGGTCGCCGTCGAATTCGCCCATCAGCCAGTCGAGATAGGCAACCCCGCCCCGGATATTGTCCGCCGGGTCGGTGATATCGGTGACGCCGAACCGGCTGGCGGTGTCGGGCATCAGTTGCATCAGGCCGGTGGCCCCGGCGGAACTGACGGCCCCCGAGCGCCCGGTGGATTCGGCGCTGATCACCGCCAGCACCAGCGCCGGCGAGACCTGCGTGCCGATGGTCGCGGTCAGGATATGCGTGCTGTATTGGCCCATGATCTGCTGAAGGGCCTGCAGGCGCGGTGTCGGCACGCCCGGCCCCTTGTCGAGCTGCAGAACCGCCTGCGGCAGCCGTCCGGGCCCCGAGGCCGCCATCGAGGGCGACACAACGGTCCAGTACCAGTCATAGGCGCTGGCCTTGGCGGCGGGCACTGGCGTGTCGGGGCTGGCAGGTTCGACAACTTCCGCCTGCGGCTCGATCTGCACGGTGATGCGATGGCCGACGCCGGGCTTGGGCAGCTTGACCCGCTTGAAGGTGAACTCGGCGAACGGTTTGGGATCACCGGCATGGCCGGCGGACCCGCCCGCAATGATCGCGCAGCCCGAAATTATCGCCAGAATTGCCCGCCTCATGCGGATGCCTGCCTGCAGTTGTTCTTAGTTGCGCGATACATCGCAAACTCAAACTGCTTTGGCTAGGATTTCCGGCGGTTTGCCACTCTATTTGGGGTCGAAAATGTGAAAAATGCACCAAATTCGCGCTGCCGGAATATTTGTTTATGATTTTTTCATATTTGAATTCATAGGCTTAATGGGAAATTGACGCGAATTTCAAGTGTTACCAAAATTGTACCACCTGCGTCCAATTCTCGCCCCATTGCGCAGGCTTATTAGACCCATGCCAAGACGGGCAACGGGAATTCAGAGACATCCCAGCGCTTGTGGAGGTGAACCGAAGCAAGCGTAACAAATCCTACGGAGAGAGAAAATGAAACTGTTTCACCTGATCAAGACTTTCACAGCGGACGAAGATGGCGCCGTGACCGTTGACTGGGTCGTGCTGACCGCCGCGATCGTTGGCCTGGGCATCGCCGTGCTGACCACGGTTGGTGGCGCCACCGACGACTATGCCGACGAAATCGGCAGCCACCTGTCCTCGCTGGGCATCAAGACGACCTACTAAGCCCCAAGCGAACTACAGACCTGAGAAAGGTCGCGTCCTTGACTGGACGCGGCCTTTTTTCATGCCCGGCACCGGAATGTGATTCAGAAGCCGCAGATTTCACCGTATCGCTATGAAAATGTACGCTGCACGCCCAATTCAAGCCACATTCAAAAGATTAATAATTCCTTGTCGAAACCACCCGACGCCGAAAGCGTTCAGGGCACCGGCATAAAAAAGTGAAACCGTAAGTACCCCCTATCGGAGAGAGAAGATGAAACTGTTTAACCTGATCAAGACTTTCAAAGCTGACGAAGACGGCGCCGTGACCGTCGACTGGGTGGTCCTGACCGCTGCCATCGTTGGCCTCGGGATCGCCGTTCTGACCACCGTCGGTGGCGCAACGGACGACTATGCTGACGAGATCGGCAGCCACCTGTCCTCGCTGGGCATCAAGACCACCTACTAAGCCCCAGGCGAACTATACGAATTGCGAAGGTCGCGCCCTGGAAACGGGCGCGACCTTTGAGTTTTTGGCCGATCCGGTTCACGGAAATGCGAAATCCTTTTTTAGAACCGCCTCTGTCCATGTTTTTGACACAATGGTTGGTAAAAACCGGTGTTGAGAGAAGACGGCAAACTGTTCGGCGATTCCGGCAGAAGCGTGAAGGAGGCCAAACGTGGTCCGGCAGGTACAAAAGCATTCCAGCTATGCAAACAGCGCGTTGAATTCGTTCGACCGCGCTGTGGCGACACTGGCTGGGCTGGCCGGCACGACATGGGATGCGCAAGGCATTCCGACCGACTGATCGACGGCGACGGGCAGGAAACAAGCAGGTAACGTACCGCGCACACTGCTTTTGCAGGTTTGTCGTAGGGGTGCATTTAGGAAGGATAAGACATGCGACTGGTATTCGGATTGGTGCTGATTGTCGGCGTCGGGCTGGCCAGCTTTGCCGTCTATATGGCCAAGGACTATATCGGCGCCTACCAGGCGGAACTGGCGCGCGAGCGGGCTGCACGCGAAAAGATCGTTCCCACTGTCGATGTGGTGGTGGTCAATCGCGCATTGTATTACGGCGAAGAGATCAAGACCGAAGACGTGCGCACGGTGCGCTGGCCGGAAAACGCGATTCCGGAAGGCACGTTCGCGTCGCTTGAGGTCGTCTTTCCATTCGGCGAAGAGAAATATCGCCGCGCGATCCGTGCCATGGAAAAAGACGAGGCGCTGATGGCGGTGAAGGTGACGGAACCCGGCCAGGATGCCGGCGTGTCGTCGCGTCTGTCCAAGGGCATGCGCGCATTCGCCATCCGCGTCGATGTGGCCACCGGCGTTTCGGGCTTCCTGCGCCCCGGCGACCGGGTCGATGTCTACTGGAGCGGCACCATCCAGGGCAATGAACGCAATGCCCAGGAAGTGACGCAGCTGATCGAATCCGGCGTCAAGCTGATCGCGATTGACCAGACGGCCGACGGCGACCGGTCGAACCCGACGATCGCGCGCACCGTCACGGTCGAAGCGACGCCGCTGCAAGTGGCCGCGCTGGCCCAGGCACAAAGCACCGGGCGTCTGTCGCTGTCGCTGCTTGGCGCCGACGACGAGGCATTTTCCGAGAATGTGGTGATCAACCAGAACGTCCTTCTGGGGATCGAGGCCGCTCAGGTCGTGCAGGTCCAAAAGGAAGAGATCTGCACCGTAAAGACACGCCGCGGCGCCGAAACGATCGAAACCCCGATCGCCTGCACCAACTGATCCGACGCAATTCAAACAGGCGGGCCCCGGATTCCGGGGCCCGTTTTGCGTTAATCTAAAGGGTTTTGCGCACAGTATGTTGCGAGTTATCCACACGAACCTTGAACGACAAGACGTTGATTCTTGCAATAAAACGCGAATTCGGCCATGGTCGCGGTGAAGCCGGCACTTCAGACCGGTTAATAGTGATCATAGAGGCAGGATCACATGACATTGGCAAAGCACTTCGGGGCGGTCCTTCTGGGCGCTTCACTACTTGTTACGACGGCGCCCGCGCCGCAAGCGCAAACCTTGCGCGTTATGAAAGGGTCCACGTCGCGGGACCTTAACGTCGCGATGAATCGCGCCGTTGTAGTTGAAAGCGATACTCCGTTCGCTGAACTTTCAATTGCCAATCCCGGCATCGCTGACATTTCCACCCTGTCGGACCGCACGATCTATGTGCTGGGCAAGGCACCGGGACGCACCACGCTGACCCTTCTGGGGCCGGACGGGCGGCTGATTACCAATGTCGAGGTGCGCGTTGCCCCCGATATTGCGGAATTCAAGGAACGCCTGCAACAAATCCTGCCGGGCGAAAAGATCGAGGTTCGCACCGCGAATGACGGTATCGTGCTGTCGGGCGTGGTGTCGTCGATCGCGCGGCTGGACCGCGCGCTTGATCTGGCGGAACGCTATGCACCCGAACGGGTTTCCAACCTGATGAGCGTTGGCGGCACCCAGCAGGTCATGCTGAAAGTGCGTTTTGCAGAGATGGAGCGGTCGGTTTCCAAGAACCTGTCGTCCTCGATCGCGATTCAGGGCGGCACCGACGTTGGCATCGTTTCCGAAACCGGCACCTGGCTGGAAGGCAACAACGGCATCGGCAACCCGATCCAGACGCGCGCCAACACCAACGGCGCACTGGCGCTTGGCTTTACCGCCGGCAGCGTGCAATTCGCGGTTCTGCTGGAAGCGCTTGAGTCAAAGGGCGTCGTGCGCACCCTGGCGGAACCCAACCTGACCGCGCTCAGCGGGCAAGAGGCCAAGTTCCTGGCGGGTGGCGAATATCCGATCCCGGTTGTCGACAATGACGGCGCCGTGACGATCCAGTACAAGCCATTCGGCGTCGAGCTGAGCTTTACGCCGCGCGTGGTCGACAAGGATACCATCAACCTGCAACTGAACGCAGCCGTGTCCGGCCTGGACAATTCGGTGACCTTCGAGCAGGGCGGTATTTCCGTCGCGGCCTTCCGGCGCCGCGAAACCTCGACCACGGTCGAGATGCGTGATGGCGAAAGCTTTGCCATTGCCGGCCTGCTGGAAGACGATTTTCAGGATCTGGCGGGTCAGGTTCCGTGGCTGGGCGACATCCCGGTCCTGGGCAGCCTGTTCCGGTCTTCTAGTTACGAGCGTAATCAGTCGGAACTGGTAATCATTGTCACTCCGCATCTGGTGACCCCGACCCGGGGCGAGGCGCTGGCGCTTCCGACGGACCGGATCAAACCGCCCACGGAATCAGAGCTGTTCCTGTTTGGCAAAACCGTTGGCGGCAACCGCCGTCCGCGCACCGGCGGTGCCGGCGAGGTGGCTTCGCAGGATTTCAACGGCTCCTACGGCTATGTGATGGAATGAGCGTTATGGCTGGACCGATCAAACCCCTAATCGCAGCCGTCAGCGTCCTTGCGCTGACCGCTTGCGGCGACCGCACCGTGTTCTCAAGCTGGCATCAGGAGGCTGGCGCGTTCATCGACGAAGGCGCATTCGGCAATCCGACGATGAACAACACGCAGATTCACAATGGCGAGCTTAACTATGTCGTCAACCTGAACCGGCGATTCTCTCAGGAAGTGCTGTCGACGGTGAACTTTGCGTTCAATTCCTCGCAACTGGACGAAGACGCCAAGGCCATACTGCGGGTTCAGGCAAACTGGATCCGGCAGTTCCCCGAAGTGCGCTTCAAGGTCTTCGGCCATACCGATGCCGTCGGCTCGAATGCGTATAACAAGCGTCTGGGCCAGCGCCGCGCCAACGCCGTGGTACGGTTCCTGACCGGCCAGGGCATCAGCCGCTCGCGGTTGCAGGCGGTGGTGTCCTACGGTGAAAACCGTCCGCTGATCGCGACACCGAACCGCGAACGCCTGAACCGGCGCACGGTGACCGAGGTGTCCGGCTTTGTCGAGAACCACCCGACCCTGCTGAACGGCAAATACGCCGAAGTGATCTTCCGCGAATATGTCGAAAGCGCCACCGAAAAGCGCCCGTCGAACCAGACCGGCCTGTCGGCGATTCAGAGCCAGGGCGGCTAGCACGCATTTCCTAACAGATCCTTAAGAAACGCCCTCGCAGCCTTGCGGGGGCGTTTTTTTTGACTCTCCGGGCAACCTCGCAAGCATTGATTCATGCCTTCAGGGCAGGTTCGGGGCATCAATTCCCTGTCGGGCCGGGCGATTGATGCGGGGATACAATTTTGCGCAAAACGCCTGATCGTTCGAAAAGACCGAATAATTACGATCTTTTGGCCGCAATCTCGCCCACTTTGCTCTGCATCTTCCGCACTGGAACCAATGTGTCCGGCGCGACTGCCGGGCGCGCTGCCGGGCGGGAAACAGGGCAACAATAGCCCCGACACCCTGATCGGGCATTGTTGTTAGAAGGACGAGAAATATGAGCAGTAACACCGCATTACAGTCGGAATCGGAACCGATAACGGCGTGCACCGTCGCGCGGGATGTTCAGAAATTCGATCTTCTGATCGAGGATATGGAAGCCGAGCTTGGCGAGGCCTGGGGCGATCTGACATTTCAGGACGCGCGGGTGTTCTTCACCCAACCCGAGGCGCAATACCTTGAATTTGTCGCAATTGCCATCGACGAGGAGGACGAGGTCAACCTTGCCGCGATCGCCGATCTGATCGAAACCGCCAACGCGAATGACCTGAAGGTGATCCTGATCGCCGAAGATGTCAGCCCGATCGCCCTGCACCAGCTGCTGAAACTCGGGGCCAAGGAATTTGCCCCCTACCCGCTTCCCGAAGGTGCGTTGCATGACGCCATCGAACGGCTGCGCGCGCCGGCGGTGGTCCACCTGGCCGCATCCGAAGGCGAAACCGGGCGCAAACTGCCCAAGGGCAACAAGGATGGCGTCATCGTCACGGTTCACGGGCTTGCCGGCGGTGTCGGCGCCACGACGCTGGCGGTCAACATCGCCTGGGAACTGGCCAACATCGACAAGAAGAAGCCGGTCAAGGTTTGCCTGATGGATTTCGACCTGCAGTTCGGGACGGTCGCGACCTTCCTTGACCTGCCCCGGCGCGAGGCGGTCTATGAACTGCTTTCGGACACCGAATCGATGGACAACGAGGCGTTCCTGCACGCGCTGTGCAGCTACAACGAAAAGCTGAGCGTGCTGACCGCGCCGTCCGACCTGCTGCCGCTGGACATGGTCGGCCCCGAAGATATCGAGCGGCTGCTGGAAGCGGCGCGCCAGAACTTCGACTACGTGGTGATCGACATGCCCACGGCCATCGTGCAATGGACCGAAACCGTGCTGGGGGCCAGCCATGTCTACCTGACCCCGCTGGAACTGGACATGCGGTCGGCCCAGAACACGCTGCGCATGGTGCGCGCGCTCAAGGCCGAGGATCTGCCGTTCGAAAAGCTGCGTTTCGTGCTGAACCGGGCGCCCAAATTCACCGACCTGTCGGGCAAGAGCCGGGTCAAGCGGATGTCCGAAAGCCTGGATATCGAGATCGAGCTTCTGATGCCCGACGGCGGCAAGCCGGTCGTGCAAAGCGGCGATCACGGTATTCCGCTGATGGATTCGGCGGCGAAAAACCCGCTGCGCAAGGAAATCCTGAAGCTCGCGGATTCCATTCACAAGCATAACATCGAAGCGGCCGAAGCCGCGGGTTAACCCTAGAAGAAAGAGGCATCACAGTGTTCGCTCGATACAAGAAAACTGGCACCGCCGACCCGACCGGGGCTGCTCCGGTCGCCAAGAAGACTGCCAAACCCGCCAATTCCCCGAAGCCCGCACAGCGTGCCGTGACGCCACGCGTCGCCGCGCAACCGGCCCCGGTCGACAAGGAACGCAAGCGCAAGGAACGCATTGGCGAGATCAAGGTCGAGCTGCACAAACGGCTTCTGGACAACCTGAACCTTGCCGCCCTCGAACGGGCGACGGAAAACGATCTGCGTTCGGAAATCGCGTCGATTTCTGCCGAGGCGCTGGATGAAATGTCGGTTGTCCTGAACAAGGACGAACGCACCACGCTGTTTCAGGACCTGTTCGACGAGGTCACCGGGCTTGGCCCGCTGGAGCCGCTGCTGAAAGACGACACCGTCAACGATATCCTGGTCAACGGCCCGCAGCAGATCTTTGTGGAGCGTGACGGCAAGCTGAGCCTCACGGATGTGACGTTCAAGGACGAACGCCACCTTTTGCGCATCATCGACAAGATCGTCTCTGCCGTGGGTCGCCGGGTCGATGAATCCAACCCCTATGTCGACGCCCGCCTTGCGGACGGTTCGCGTTTCAACGCCATGGTGCCGCCGATTGCGGTCGATGGCAGCCTGGTGTCGATTCGAAAGTTCAAGAAGGAAAAGCTGGGGATCCGCGACCTGGTGCAATTCGGCGCGTTTTCCGAGGACATGGCGATGTATATCGAGGCCGCCGTGGCCTGCCGGCTGAACATCATCGTTTCCGGCGGTACGGGTTCGGGCAAGACCACGACGCTGAACGCGCTTTCGTCGTTCATCGACAATTCCGAACGCATCCTGACCATCGAGGATACCGCGGAACTTCAACTGCAACAGACCCATGTCGGCCGGATGGAAAGCCGCCCGCCCAACGTCGAGGGCAAGGGCGCCGTCAGCCAGCGCGACTGTCTGAAGAACGCGCTGCGGATGCGGCCTGACCGGATCATCGTCGGCGAGACGCGCGGCGACGAGGTGATCGACATGTTGCAGGCGATGAACACCGGCCACGACGGATCAATGACGACGATCCACGCCAACAGCGCCCGCGACGGTGTCAGCCGCCTTGAAAACATGATCGCGATGACCGGGATCGAGATGCCGATCAAGGCGGTGCGGTCGCAGATCGCAAGTGCTGTGAACCTGATCGTGCAGGCCTCGCGTCTGCAGGACGGCAGCCGCCGCATGGTGTCGATCACCGAACTGACTGGCATGGAAGGCGAAGTCATTTCCATGCAGGAGGTGTTCCGCTTTCAGCGCACCGGGCTGCAACCCGACGGCACCATCCTGGGCGGCTTCACCGCCACCGGCGTGCGTTCACACTATTCCGACCGGTTCCGGCAATGGGGTCACAGCCTGCCGCCGGAAATCTTTGAACCTTCGATAGGGACTTAACCGCATGTCTATCCCCATAGAGCCGCTAATCTACGGTCTGATCTTCATCGCCGTCCTGGTGATGGTCGAAGGTATCTATCTGACCGTCTTCGGCAAATCCATCAGCCTGAACAACCGCGTCAACCGACGTCTGGACATGCTGGAAAAAGGTGCCGGGCGCGAAGAGGTCATGGACCAGCTGCGCAAGGAAATGAGCCAGCACCTGAAGTCGCGCTCGGTTCCGATCTATTCGATGCTGGCGGAAAAGGCGCAGATGGCCAACATCGCGTTCTCGCCCGCGCAACTGATCATGGTGATGTGCCTGCTGGCGGCGGTGGCCTTCATGGGCCTGACCATCGGCACCGGCGCCAGCCTTGCAATTCGCGGCGGCGTGTCGGTTGTGATGGGCGTGGCCGCGGTGTTCGTCTGGATCAACGGCAAGGCCAAGAAACGCATGAGCATGATCGCCGAGCAACTGCCCGACGCGGTCGAACTGATGGTGCGCAGCCTGCGCGTGGGGCACCCGTTCACCTCGGCGCTGAACATCGTGGCCAAGGAAATCCCCGACCCGCTGGGGTCGGAAATGGGCATGATCGCGGATGAATCGGCCTATGGCCGCGATGTCGGCGACGCGCTGAAGGCGATGGCCGAACGGCTGGACATGCAGGATATGCGATTCCTGGCGGTGGCCGTGACTATCCAGCAGACCTCGGGCGGCAACCTGGCGGAAATCCTCGATGGTCTGGCCAAGGTCATCCGCTCTCGGTTCAAGCTGTTCCGCCGGGTGAACGCGATCACCGCAGAGGCGAAATGGTCGGGCAAGTTCCTGTCGGGCTTTCCGCTGCTGGCGCTGGTCGGGATCAACATCGCCCAGCCCAATTACTATGACGACGTGATGGGAACGGCCGTGTTCGTGCCTGCCTGCCTGGTCGTTGCCGGCTTCCTTTTGGCCAACCTGATCTGCATGCGGATCCTTGTGAACATCAAAGTATAAGGAGCCGGGCACATGTTCGAGACCGTCAAGACCACCCTGACCGAACAGTTCGGCCCTTTCGGCCCGCTGCTGGTCGTCGGCCTGCTGGGGCTTTTCCTGGTGCTGGCAACGCTGCCGGTGCTGCTGAACAAGAAGGAAGACCCGCTCGACAAGCTGAACCGGGCCAAGAAGCAGGCCGCCGCCACAAAATCGCCCGAACAGCGGCTGCGCTCGGACACCAAAACCGACAAGCTGCAGAAATACTCCGACTTCCTGGAACCCAAGAACGAGGAAGAATATTCCGCGATCAAGCTGAAACTGCTGCAGGCGGGCTATCGTGGCAAGACAGCCGTGCGCACCTATCACTTCGCCCAGTTCGCGCTGGGGGCGGTCTTGCTGGTGCTGGGCGTCGCATATGCGATGCTGCAAAAGGCGACCGGCGATCCAAGCGCGCAAAGCACCGCGATGACGATGCTGATGCCCGGGCTTTGCGGCTACATGCTGCCGAAATACTGGGTCACCCGCCGCCAGAAAGCCCGCCAGGAAGAGATCACCAACGGCTTTCCCGATGCGCTCGACATGATGCTGGTGTGCGTCGAGGCCGGCCAGTCGCTGGATCAGTCGATCCTTCGGGTGGCCAAGGAAATCCGCGCCGGCTATCCCGCGCTGGCCGATGAATTCGACATGGTCAGCCAGGAAATGAAGGCCGGCAAGGACAGGATCTCGGTGCTGCGCGACATGTCCGAACGCGCCGGGGTGCAGGACGTGGCAAGCTTTGTCACCGTGCTGATCCAGTCGGCCAGTTTCGGCACCTCCATCGCCGACGCGCTGCGGGTCTACGCCAGCGAGATGCGCGACAAGCGGGTCATGCGGGCCGAGGAAAAAGCCAACACATTGCCGACCAAGATGACGCTGGCCACGATGATGCTGACCGTGCCGCCGTTGCTGGTCATTCTGGTGGGCCCGTCGATCTACAACATCTACCTGACGCTGAACGGCGCCGGCGCACAATACTAGCGCAATGCCCGGCCAGTATCGGGGCCGCGGAACCCGAACCGGGATCCGCGGCCCCATTTTGCGTGCGCGATTGGCACACCGCCGCAAGTTTTCACGACAAGGGGCTTTGCGCGCCGCGCCAAACTGCCTAAGGTCCGGGAAAACGCGTAAATGCGCGGCAGGCAGGCAAGTTTCATCGTGATGCACTCTAGAACCGGTTTCCGGCATATTCTGGCTTTGATTCTGGCCCTTGGGCTGGTGTCGGGCTGTGCCGGCGGGCTGGGTGCGCCCGAAAAGGGGCGCAAGGCGGCGCCGGGGGTCGACACGCACGGCGATGCGGTCGACGGTCTGACTGTCGGCCACCGCCTGATGGCGTCGGGCGAATACGAACTTGCGCTCAAGGCCTATTACCGCGCTGCCGGCAACCAGGGGCTGACCGTCGATGTGCTGTCGGCGCTGGGTTCGGCAAATCTGAAACTCGGGCGGCTGGGCCAGGCCGAGCAACTGCTGCGCCGCGCTGTCAAGGCCGACCCGGCATTCGCACCCGCATGGAACAATCTGGGGGTGGTTTTGATGGAAACCGGCCAGTCCGGTGAGGCAGAGCGTGTCTTTCGTACCGCATTTGCACTGGATAACGGAGATAGTCAGCAGATTCGCGAGAATTTGCGCTTAGCGCTCGCAAAACTGGAAAATCCGGGCTATGATGATGAAAACAATACCACATTCGCATTGGTGCGACGCGGCAGCGGGGAATACCAGCTGCTAAGCACACCATAAAGCGAAGGACGAGCAGTAAGGGACGCAAACCATGCGCCAATTCAGTCTGATGCTATGCATCGGCAGCACGTTGCTGTTGGGTGCCTGTGACAAGTCGGGCAAGGACGCCGAAGTCGAACGCGCCATGAAGGACGTGAACGTCATCGACGAGACCAACCTGAACGATATCATGTTGACGGTTGCCGACCCGAACGAGGCGGTCACGTATTTCCGTGGCGCCAGCGACCAGGATCCCGGGCGTCTTGAATTCCAGCGTGGTCTGGGCAAATCGCTGATCCGCGCCAAACGCGCCACAGAGGCCGTAACGGTCTGGAAAAAGGTCGTCACCCACCCGGAATCGATTCCCGATGACCGGGTCGACTATGCCGATGCGCTGATCCGCAACGGCCAATGGGACGAGGCGAAGGCGCAGCTTGACCAGATTCCGCCGACCTTCGAAACCTACAAACGCTATCGTCTGGAAGCGATGGTCGCCGATTCCAAGCGCGACTGGAAACGGGCCGACACCTTCTATGAAACCGCCGCCGGTCTGACGACCAGGCCTTCGGGCGTGCTGAACAACTGGGGCTATTCAAAGCTGACCCGCGGCGAGTATTCCGAGGCAGAGCGCCTGTTCACAGAGGCGATCACCTATGATGCCGACCTGTTCACGGCCAAGAACAACCTGACCCTGGCCCGTGGCGCGCAACGCAAATACGAACTGCCGGTGGTGCCGATGACCCAGGTGGAGCGGGCGCAACTGCTGCACACGCTGGGGCTTGCCGCGGTGAAACAGGGCGACATTGCAATCGGCAAGGGCCTGCTGCGCGAAGCGATCGAAACCCACCCGCAGCACTTCGAAGCCGCCGTGCGCAGCCTGGCCGCGCTTGAAGCCAACGTGACCAACTGACGATGACGATCACGACCTATGCGGCGCTGTGGTTCCTGCCCTTCGCGCTGCCGATCTGCATCTGGGTGGCATGGAGCGATCTGAAATTCATGAAGATCCCCAACAAGGCCGTTGTGGCCCTGATGGTGGTCTTTCTTGCAATCGGTCTGATCGTGCTGCCGCTGGCGGAATACCCCTGGCGCCTGGTGCATCTGGTGGTGGTGATCGTGATCGGTTTTACTTTGAACATGGTCGGGATGATCGGGGCGGGCGACGCGAAATTCGCCGCCGCGATGGCGCCGTTCATTCCGCTGGGCGACATGCGGCTGTTTCTGGTTCTGTTTGCCGCCGTCCTGATGGCTTCGTTCGTGCTGCACCGGATGATCCGCGCGGTGCCCGCGATCCGCAACAAGACACCGGACTGGGTGTCGTGGGGATCCAAGAAGTTCCCGATGGGGCTGTCGCTGGGTATCGCGCTGGGAACCTATCTGGTGCTTGGGGTCCTGCACGGGGCCTGAACCAGCGTCCAGGGGTCCGGTTTTCCACGCAATTTGACCCGAAAACCGGTGCCCACATTTCGGATTGCGCTTGGTCCTGTCGCGCAATTGACCCGAAAACCGGTGCCCACTTTTCGGATTGCGCTTTAGCTGCCTGAGATATCGTAAAGAATGTACAGCGGTGCGCGGCGCACCTCGTGCGCGGCAAGCCCGCGTTCAGAGATTTCGTCCAGCACCTGTTTGCGAATGCTCAGCGATGCCGGGCACATGGGCACCAGCATGATCTCGGCACTGTCGAGCCCCGGCAATCCGCCATAGTACCATGGCGCGCCGCCGGTCAGACGCAGGACATCGCCAAACAGCCAGTGGCTGGAAAATATGTCGGCCGCGATCAGGCGCTTGCCGCCGAAACCGTTCGCTTCGAGATCGGCAACGATGGTTTCGAACCAGGCGATCAGGCCCAGTTGCAATTCGCAGTCGGGCAGATCCTCGCCCTGGAAAACCGCGTGGGTTTCGGCCCGTTTGGCCAGGTCCTGACGGGATTCCAGCCCCGATCCCGGCCCGTCCAGCGCAATCGTGCCATCGACCCGGTTGGAACGGACTACGCGATCGAACAGATCATTGTGGCGCGCCGAACGCGCCAGCATCGGGGTGTAGTCGGACGGCGAGATCCCGGCATGGCGGAACGGGCTGTAGGCGAGGTTCAGGAACGACGGCGCGGCAAAGGCGATGGCGGCCATCGCGGTCAGCGCCAGCGCCCGCCCCAATGGCCAGCCAAGCCCGTTTCTTGCCGCCGGATCCGGACGCGGCACCAGCAGCAGGATCGCCAGCAGCATCAGCCATTGCGGATCGTTCCCGAAATTCTGGTAGGTCACGTAGAAGAACCCCGGCACAAGCAGCAGCAGCACCAGCCCCAGCACCCGTTCCCCGGCCTGACGCAGCAGGATGACCCCGGTCATCAGCGCAAGGCTGCCGCCGAGATATGCGGGCGATCCGATGATGATCTTCAGCGGTGCGCCGGGCTGCGGGCGGACCTCGGAATTCGCGACCGTCTGCAAATCGCCCAGATAGGCCAGCCAGAATCCGACCCCGGAAAAGGCCGTCATCACCGCCACCGCCACAATGCCCGCGCCAAATGCCAGGCCCAGAACCCGCCACGCAGACCGCAACAGCAGCGCGGCAATGACGGCCGGGGCGAAGGCAATGAAATAGGTCACCTTGCACAACAGCAGGAACGCCATGCCAAGGCCGATAACAGTCCCGTCGAAAACGTCGCTTTTCGCAACTGTTCCGGGCAGCACCGCCAGCGCGATCACCACATAGGCCGTAGCCCAGGCCCATCGGTTGTAATGCATCGAGATCGACACCGACCGGTCGGCCTCGCCATGCACCAGCGCCAGCACCAGCACCAGCACGGCCAGACCGAACAGATAGGCCAAGGCATTGTCAAATCTGGAATATACCGTCCAGAACAGCGCGGGCAGCAACACCAGCGCCACCAGTATCTGCGACAGAAGGATCGCCATTCCGATGCCGGCGCCGAATTTGACGAAGGCGACAATCGGCAGGAACGCCATGATGCCGATCGGGGTCATGAAATCCAGATGCGGCCATTCGCCGTCGGCCATGCGGAACACGATCTGCAACAGATGCAGCGTGTCGCCTTCGTGCTTGGCGATGTAAAATCCGCCCTTGACCAGTGACACGCCGCCAAGCACGGCGATCACCACCGCCAGAAAAGCGAAAATCACGGCCGGTTTGGGTCTGCTCATGCCCCTGCCCCGTTCATTTGTTGTCCATTTTTTGCCACACTATCCTGTCATAGCTGTTGGCGCAAAGACAACCGGAGCACACTCGATGAACATGCAGACTGCCCCCGTGCTGGACCCGCCCGCCCCGAAAAGCCTGACCGAAACCGGGCTTTCGCTGGTCCTCATGCGCGATATTCTGTTGAAAACCATGTTCCGGCGGAACCTGGAGGAAGTGACGCTTTTGGCCAAGGTGATGTGTCTGCCGGTTCCGGTGACGCAGGAACTGGTCGATCTGGCGCGCACCCAAAAGCTGGTCGAGGCCACGGGCACCCTGCACGCCAACTCTGGCGGCGAAATGGGCTATCAGTTGTCGGATGCGGGCAAGGCACGGGCGCTGGATGCGCTGTCACAGTCGGAATATTACGGCGCGATGCCGGTCCCGATGGAAATCTATGCCAAACAGGTCAAGCGCCAGTCGATCCGCAACATCCAGATCACCCGCGATCAGCTGACCGGCGCGATGGGCCATCTTGTGCTGCCGCCGGAATTGCTGGGCAACCTTGGCCCGGCCGTGGGCTCGGGGCGCTCGATCCTGATGTACGGCCCGCCGGGCAACGGTAAATCCTCGATCTCCAACGGCATTCGCGACGCCCTGGGCGATACGATCTTCGTGCCGCGCGCGATCTATTATTCCGGCCAGGTGATTTCGGTCTACGACCCGATCGTGCACACGCTGGCCGAAAAGGAAGATGACGACCGCCATGCGCTGCGCGTCACCAGCAACCGCTGGGACCGGCGCTATGTGTTGTGCCAGCGCCCGACGGTGATCACCGGCGGGGAACTGTCGCTGGACATGCTGGATCTGGTCTATAACCCGACATCGCGCACCTATCAGGCGCCGCTGCAATTGAAATCCACCGGCGGCGTGTTCATCGTCGACGACCTTGGCCGTCAGGCCGAACCGCCGCAGGCGCTGATCAACCGCTGGATCGTGCCGCTGGAAGAGGGCAAGGATATTCTGGCGCTGCAATCGGGCGAGAAATTCGAGGTGCCGTTCGACACGCTGGTGATCTTCTCGACCAACTTCCACCCCAACGAGATCTTCGACAAGGCCGCCCTGCGCCGGATCTTCTTCAAGATCAAGATCGACGGGCCAAGCCAGTCTGATTTCCTGAAGATCTTCAGCATGGTGGCGAAGAAAAAGAAGATGCCGCTGAACGAGGCGGCACTTGTCCACCTTCTGAAGGTCAAATACCCGACCATCGACAACATTTATGCCAACTATCAGCCGATCTTCCTGATCGACCAGATGATCTCGATCTGCGAGTTCGAGGGCATACCCTACCAGATGTCGCCGGAACTGATCGACCGTGCCTGGGCCAACATGTTCGTCAAGGAAGAGACGATCGTGCACTGACCCCATGCCCGCCTGCGCTTGCGGGCGGGCCTGATGGTTCAACGGCGCTGGTCAGCGTCGCGCAGGCCGCCTAGATTTCGCGGATGAGCGCCCTGCCCGATCAGTTACAGCAATGGTTCACCGCGCGCGGCTGGCAGTTGCATCCGCATCAGCGCGAAATGCTGGAGCGCGCGCATGAACCGGCGTTGCTGCTGATCGCGCCGACCGGCGGCGGCAAGACGCTGGCGGGTTTCCTGCCGACCCTGGCAGAGCTTGCCGATGGCGGGTACAAGGGGCTGCACACGCTTTACGTCTCGCCCCTGAAGGCGCTTGCGGCAGACATCAGGCGCAATCTCGGCACACCGATTTCCGAGATCGGGCTGCCGATTCGGGTCGAGGATCGCACCGGCGACACGCCGGCCACGCAAAAGAAGCGTCAGCGTGCCGACCCGCCGCATATCCTATTGACCACGCCGGAAAGTCTGGCGCTGCTGACATCCTACGAAGACGCGCCGCGGATGTTTGCCGGGCTGAGCCGCGTGATCATCGACGAAATTCACAGCCTTGCCGAAAGCAAGCGCGGCGATCAGCTGATGCTGGCGGTGGCGCGGCTGCAAACGCTTTGCCCGGGGCTGCGCCGCGTCGGGCTGAGCGCGACCGTGGAAGACCCCGGCGCGATCGCGCATCTGCTGTCGCGCCATCCCGATCCCTGCTCGATCCTGCAGGCCGATCCGGGGCCGGACCCGGATATCTCGATGCTGGAAACCGGGGCGCGCCCGCCCTGGTCGGGCGGTGGCGCCGCGCATGCGATCCCGGCCGTGCTGGAGCAGGTGAAACGCCACCGGACCACGCTGATCTTTCACAACACACGCGCGCAGGCAGAGATTTTCTTTCACAA
>JAJDOB010000230.1 GCA_022340385.1 Rhodobacter sp. | reverse complement strand
GTGCCATTGTTCCGTCAAGGCGCGTTAAGTCTTACGACCATTGTTCAATACCGATGTACACGCATTGAGCGAATACTGTTGGCGGGGTGAGTTGCGCCGGACACCCGGAGCGCTGCCCGAATTATCTGACCCAACAACGGGCTCGGGAGGAGACCAAACATGAACAGGTTCGTACTTGCAGTATCTGCCGTAATGCTGGCAACCGTGGCGCATGCCGGCGGGCATGGCACCGGCGTTACCGAAGAAATGCTTCTGAATGACGCCACGTCTACCGGCGACGTGCTGACAAACGGGATGGGGCGGGAACTGCAGCGCCATTCGCCGCTGGACATTCTCAACAAGGACAATGTCGATAACCTTCTTCCGGCCTGGGCGTTTTCGCTGGGCGGGGAAAAGCAGCGCGGCCAGGAAACCCAGCCGATCGTGCATGACGGTGTGATGTATATCACCGGCTCGTACTCGCGGATGTATGCGATTGACGTCAAGACCGGGGCCGAGTTGTGGCAGTATGATGCGCGTCTTCCAGAGGGCATCCTGCCCTGCTGCGACGTGGTCAACCGGGGTGCCGCGATCTATGGCGACAACGTTTATTTCGGCACGCTGGATGCGCGCATCGTGGCGCTGAATGCCAAGACCGGCGATGTGGTCTGGAACAAGAAGATCGCCGATTACAAGGCGGGCTACAGCTATACGGCGGCACCGCTGATCGTGAACGGGCTGATCATCACCGGCAACTCTGGCGGTGAATTCGGCATCGTCGGCGAAGTGCAGGCGCGTGACGCCGAAACCGGCGATCTGGTCTGGACCCGTCCGGTGATCGAGGGCCACATGGGCACGCTGAACGGCGAGGAAAGCACCATGACCGGCACGCTGAATGCCACCTGGCCGGGCGATATGTGGAAAACCGGCGGTGGCGCGACCTGGCTGGGCGGCTCTTATGACGCCGACACCGACACGCTGGTCTTCGGGGCGGGCAACCCGGCCCCGTGGAACAGCCATCTGCGCAATGCCGGCACACCAATGGAAGGCAACGCGGGCGACAACCTTTATGCTGCCTCGCGCATCGGGATTGATCCGGCCACGGGCGAGATCAAGTGGCACTTCCAGACCACGCCGCGCGAAGGCTGGGATTACGACGGCGTGAACGAAGTCGTGGCCTACACCGACCGGGCGGGCAACAAGCGCTTTGCCACGGCTGACCGCAACGGCTTTTTCTACGTGCTCAACCGCGAGGACGGCGCGTTTGTTTCCGCTGTGCCCTTTGTGAAGGACATCACCTGGGCCAGCGGGATCGACGACACCGGCCGTCCGATCTTTGTCGAGGGCAACCGCCCCGGCGATCCGAGCGCCGCGGCCGACGGCAAGAAAGGCGATGTGGTCTTTGCGTCGCCGTCATTCCTGGGCGGCAAGAACTGGATGCCGATGGCGCATTCGCCCAAGACCGGCCTGTTCTACATTCCGTCCAACGAATGGGGCATGGACATCTGGAACGAGCCGATCACCTACAAGAAAGGCGCCGCCTATCTTGGCTCGGGCTTTACCATCAAGCCGAACTACGAAGACCATATCGGCAGCCTCAAGGCGATCGACCCCGATACCGGCGAGATAAAGTGGGAGTTCAAGAACGACGCGCCGCTGTGGGGCGGCGTGATGACCACCGCCGGCGGGCTGGTGTTCACCGGAACGCCCGAAGGCCGGTTCATCGCCTTTGACGACGAAACCGGCGAAGAACTGTGGTCGTTCCAGACCGGCTCGGGCATCGTTGGCCAGCCGATCACATGGGAACAGGATGGCGAACAATTCGTCACCGTGATCTCTGGCTGGGGCGGCGCGGTTCCGCTTTGGGGCGGCGAGGTGGCCAAGAAAGTGAATTATCTGAACCAGGGCGGCACGCTCTGGACCTTCCGCCTGCCCAGACAGATGGCCGCCAACTGATCTGTTCATCAGGTTCCGGAACGCCCCCTGTCGACAGGGGGCGTTTCATTTGTGTAAGACTTATTGCCAAGTTAACTTGGCGCGAAACTGGGGTTATGAACTGGGAATGACGCTTGATCGCACGACACCCGCCGATCCCGCCGGATCGCAATTGCCCCAGGGCTGGGCGCTGGTGATCGACGATCATCCGCTGTTTTGCGACGCCTTGAAGCTGACGCTGAAATCGGTGGCGAATTTCGCCGAGGTAGCCACCGCGGCCTGCATGGACGACGCGATCAAGTGCCTGGAAGACCGGCCCCCGCCCGCGCTGGTTCTGCTTGATCTGAACCTTCCCGATGTCAACGGCCTCGACGGGCTGATGCATCTGAAGCGCCATACCAAGAATTCACCGGTCATCATCGTCTCGTCGATGACCGACAACTCGATCATCAACGGTGCAATCGTGGCTGGCGCATCGGGCTATGTTCCCAAGCACAGCCATCGTTCGGTTCTCAAGGAAGCGATCCTGCACATCGCGGATGGCGGCATCTACAAGCCGGCGGGCTTCGTACAGGGCGACGCGCCCGACAGCAACGCGCAGAGCGTGTCGCGGCTGTCATCGTTGACCAATCAGCAGGCCCGCATTCTGGATCTGATCTGCGAAGGCAAGCTGAACAAGCAGATCGCATATGATCTGTCGATCGCCGAAACCACGGTCAAGGCGCATGTGACGGCCATCATGCACAAGCTTGGTGTGCAAAGCCGCACCCAGGCCGTTCTGGTCGTGCAGGAGGTGAAATTCTCTGGTGCCTTGCCTGGGTCTGGCTGACACAGCTATCATCGTGCCCAGGGAGAATCTTGAGATTGTCGCCAGACGATAAGGCTGAATTGTTGACCGGTGGGTCTGCGCATGGGCAGCCCGCGATCCTGTGCACGGCTCAGGTCAGATGCACTGACGTGTCCGCGGTGGCACAGCTGTCGGAAGATCTGGGCCCCGGCCCCTTCAGCCTGATTTCGCTTCTGGTCTCGCCGCTTGCCGATTTCGGCGATGTCGTTGCCCAGGCCGAACGGATCTATCCCGATACCGACGTTCTGGCCTGCACCACCGCCGGCGAGATCGGGGAATCGGGCTATGACGATGGGCTGATCGTGGCAATCGCCTTTCCTGCCGCGGGGTTCGTCACCACCTCGCTGCTGATCGAGGATATCCGGAACCTTGCCGTTCAGCAGGTCGTCGACCGGATCGCGCTGCGGCGTGTCGCGCTGCAAGAGCGTATTCTGGACATGGCCGATGAATTTGCGTTTCTCGTTGTCGACGGGCTGTCGCTCAGCGAAGACACGCTTGCCGCCACGATTGCCCCGGCGCTGCGCGGCATGCCCATTTTCGGCGGTTCCGCCGGTGACGGGACCGACTTTCGGCAAACACTGGTCGCGCTGAATGGCCGGGTCGCCGAAAATGCCGCCGTCCTGACCCTTGCGCGCAGCAAATACCGGACAAAGGTGTTCAGCCTGAACCATCTTGTGCCCACCGACCTGAAGATGGTGGTGACCGGGGCCGATCCGGCCAAACGCATCGTGAAGACGATCAATGCGGAACCCGCAGCGCGCGAATACGCCCGGATCGTCAACAAGGATCCCGAGCAACTGGATCGTTTCACCTTCGCGTCGCACCCGGTCGTGGTGCGCATCGGCGGCACGCATCACGTGCGCGCCATCCAGCAGGTGAACAAGGCCGGCGAACTGGTGTTCTTTTCGGCCATCGACGAAGGCATGGTTCTGACCGTCGCGACGCCGCAAAACATGGCTGAACACCTGCGCGAGAAAATGACGGAATTGTCCGAAGAGGGGCATCCGGCCAACATAATCGGCTGCGACTGCATCCTGCGCCGGATCGAGGCCGAGCAGACGCAGATGTCGCGGGAATTGTCCGATATCCTGTCCACCTACAATGTCACCGGGTTTTCCACCTACGGCGAACAGATCGGGCCACTGCATGTCAACCACACCATGAGCGGCGTCGCCTTTTACCACTCTGCCAGCGACGAGAAGCGCTAGGCCATGTCGTTCATCAATCCTGCCGATTCACTGGAGCGTCAGAACGAAAAGCTTTTGCAGATCGCGCAATCCCTGATGCGCCGGGTCGAGCAGAAGAACGAACATTCAGGCCTGGCGTACCAGCAGTTCGAACGTGCCGCCTTGCTGGAAACCCAGGTGCGCGAACGCACGCGCGATCTTGAAAGCACGCTGGATCTCTTGCAGGAATCCAACGCTCGGCTTGAAATCGCCAACAGCGAAACGGAAATCGCGCGGGCCAACCTGACCCAGGCGATCGAGACCATCAAGGAAGGCTTTGCGCTGTTTGATTCCGATGACCGGCTGGATCTGTTCAACAGCCGCTTTTGTCGTGATCTGGTGGATATCGAGCCCGAGCTTGTGCAGGGCATGTCATTCGAAGACTACGTCCGGTTGATCTCGAAAAGCAGGTTCCTTGCCTTGCCAGAGGGCCAGACGGCACCGGATTGGGCGCGCCAGCGCACCGCCCGGCATGGCGAGGAATATGTCGTCTTCAACGTCAGCCTGCTGTGGGACCGCTGGTTGCAGGTCAGCGAACACAGGACGTCGCGGGGCGGTACGGTCATACTGCAGACCGATGTCACCGACATTATCCGGCAGGAGCGTCAGGAACGCGACAAGATGCGCAACCAGCAGGCACGGATGCTGCAGGCGACGCTTGACCATCTCAACCAGGGTGTCTGCATCTTCAACCGCGGCCAGGTTCTGGTCGGCTGGAACAAGCGCATGGATCGCCTGCTGGACATGCCGCCGCGCCACGCGGCACAGGGGCTGGAGTTTGCCACGCTGCTTGACCATCTGCGCCACGAGCTGGAGTTCAAGGGAAATATTGATGCCCGCCATCTGAGCGAATGGGCAAACCGGTCTGGCCATCGCGCGCCGATCGCCTTCGAGGTCAGCCGCCGGGGCGAACAGACCTACAGCATTTTCGCCCAGGAAATGCCGGACCAGGGTTTCGTTATCAGCTTTACCGATGTGACCTCGGAACGTTCGGCCGCGCGCGCGCTGTTCGAAATCAACGAACAGCTGGAACAGCGCGTCGAAATGCGAACCGCAGAACTGGGGATCGCCCTGGCCGAAGCCGAACGCGCCAACGCCTCCAAGTCCCGTTTCGTGGCGGCGGCAAGTCACGACCTGCTGCAACCGCTTTCAGCCGCAAAACTGTTCATCTCTTCGCTGGCGGAAAGGGTCGATGCACCGGACGCGCGGGAAATCATCGCCAAGACGGAAACGGCGTTGCAGGGGGTCGAACAGATCATCGAGGCGCTGCTGGACATTTCAAAGCTCGACGCCGGCAAGGCCGTGTTTCAGGTGCAGCCGCTGCGCCTGTCGAAAATCTTTGATCCGCTGCGCAATGAACTGTCCCCGACTGCGGCGGCAAAAGGCATCAGGCTGACGATGCTGCACAGCGACCTGATCGTGAAAAGCGATCCGGGGTATCTGCGGCGCATCGTTCAGAACCTGCTGTCCAACGCCATTCGTTATACGGACAAGGGCCGTGTGCTGGTGGGTGTCCGCCGCAACGGGCAATCCGCCAGAATAGAGGTCTGGGATACCGGCAGTGGCATCGCGGCGTCCGACCAGCAGATGATCTTTCAGGAATTCAAGCAACTTGCGCCCGCCAACGGTACGCCCGGTCTTGGGCTTGGCCTGGCCATCGTTGAACGTGCCTGCAGGGGGCTGGACCATCCGCTGGTGCTGTGGTCCGAACCCGGGGTCGGCAGCTGTTTTTCGCTGAACGTTCCCATCGACTTTTCCGATGCACCGGCCGAAAGCGAAATGAATCCGGGCGCTGGTGCCGCCGGCAAAAGCCTGGCCGGCATGCTGGTCATGCTTGTCGAGAACGATCCGGCCGTCGCCCAGGCCATTACCATCATGATCGAGAGCCACGGCGCCGAAGTCATCGCCTTTGGCAACGCCGAGGAAGCGTTGGAGATCATACAGGAGATCCAGCTTCTGCCGGATGCGTTCCTGCTGGACTACCAGTTGGGTGCAGGACTGTCGGGCACCGCGCTTTATGAAGAGATCTTCAACCGTTACGGAACGGTTTCAGCGGCAATCATCTCGGCTGATCGGACAAGGGCGCTGCGCACGGAATGCAATAGACTGGGCCTGCAACTGTTGCGAAAACCGATTGACCGGGAACGGTTGCGGCATTTCCTGCAGACTGCCCGCGAACTGCCGCGAAAGGCCTGACACGCCGGAAAGCAACCTGCCGGACCGGTCGCAATCGCCAACAGGTCCACCAAGCCGTATCGCGGCGATTGTTCCCGGCCCGGTATGCGCCGCCAGGCGTCAGACGATCCCGCCACCGGCACCGGTCACGGCCGGTCTTTCGGCACTGATCCGGGCGCGATAGCCCGACTGGCGGTAGGCCTGCACCGGGTCAATCGCGCCGCCCTGTTCCAGCCGTGCCATGGCCAGTATCGGCTCCACATCGGTGCGGAATCCGGCCTTCAGCATGCTGGTTGCCATCAGCGCGTCATTGGCGTCCTGAAACCCGGCAAGGGCCGCGCGATCGACCAGCAAGGCCTGTGCATAGGCGCGCTGGACCTCCATCGCCGATCCCATTAGGCTTTCGATCGGGTCAGTGACGTTGTGGCTTTGATCCAGCATGTGCATCGGATCGAACCCGGCCACACTTTCGGCCTGCACCAGTTCGTTGAACACAAGGAAAAGCCGGTAAGGATCGATCGATCCGGTATCCAGGTCGTCATCGCCATATTTGCTGTCGTTGAAATGAAATCCGCCCAGCTTGCCGAACCGGATCAGCCGCGCCACGATCATTTCGATATTCACATTGGGGGCATGGTGGCCCAGATCGACCAGGCAGAACGCCTGATCCCCCAGTTCCTTGGCGATCAGATAATTCGTGCCCCAGTCCTGAACCACGGTCGAGTAGAACGCCGGTTCGTACATCTTGTGCTCGGTGAACAGACGCCAATCGGGCGGCAGGCCCGCATAGATCTGCCGGGTCGCGTCAAGGTAGCGGTCGAACTGGCGGGTGAAATCGACCTGTCCGGGAAAGTTCGATCCATCCCCGACCCAGATCGTCAGCGCCTTCGACCCGATGGACTGGCCGATCTCTATGCATTCCAGATTGTGCTCGACCGCCTGCCGGCGCGTGGCGGCGTCGGTATGGGACAACGAGCCGAACTTGTAGCTATGGGGCTGATCGGGCTGGTCCTGAAAGGTGTTGGAATTCATTGCGTCGAACGTAAGCCCGACCTCTTCGGCCTTGGACGACAGATCGGCGGGCGGCGCCTTGTCCCACGGGATATGCAGCGACACGGACGGGGTTGCGCGTGTCAGTTGCTGGATCACGCCGCAATCGTCGAGCTTGTCGAAAATGCCGCGCGGCTCGCCGGGCCCGGGGAAGCGGGCAAAGCGGGTTCCGCCGGTGCCCACGCCCCAGCTTGGCACCGCGACGCCGTAGCGCGCGACCTTTGCCTTGATGGCGGCAATGTCGATGCCGCGCCGGTCCAGATGCTCGCCAAGCGCGGCATAGTCGGCCTTCAGACGTGCAAGCGCGCCGTCGTTCGACTGTTCGATCAGGGTCGTGTCGATCATGTTCAATCCTCCCGTGGCAGCGACTAGCGCGTGAACGCCTGGACGTTGCCGGCATCCACATTGATGATGTTTCCGGTCGATTTCGCCGATCGTTCCGAGGTCAGGAAATAGGTCGCCTCGGCAATGTCCTCGGGCAGCACCGACCGTTTCAGCATCGAGCGCTGGCGGTAATGTTCCTCCAGCCCTTCCTTGTCCTTGCCGTAGGTCGAGGCGCGCTGTTCCAGCCAGTCGCCCGACCAGATCTTCGATCCGCGCAGCACCGCATCCGGATTCACGACGTTCACCCGGATGCCGTGATCCGCGCCCTCCAGCGCCAGACACCGCGCGAGGTGAATTTCCGAGGCCTTGGCGGTGCAATAGGCCGATGCGTTTGGCGAAGCCGCCAGTCCGTTCTTCGAGGCGATGAACACGATCGCGCCGCCCATGTCCTGCACCTTCATCACTTTGAACGCTTCGCGGCTGACCAGAAAATATCCGGTGGACAGGATCGACATGTTCTTGTTCCACAGATCGAGGCTGGTTTCCTCGATCGGCGCGGAACTGGCGATGCCGGCGTTGGACACCAGTATGTCGACCCCGCCGAATTCGACGGCGGCCCGGGCATAGGCCGCAACGATTGCGGCCTCGTCGGTGACATCCATCCGCACCGTGCGCACAACGTCACTGGAATAGCGCGCGCTCAGTACCGCCGAAGTGTCGGCCAATGCCGCCTCGTCGATATCGGCCAGCACCACGCAGGCGCCTTCGGCCAGGTGGCGCTCGGCGGTCGCCGCACCGATCCCGCCCGCGCCGCCGGTGACAAAGGCGATGCGCCCGGCCAGCGATTTGGGTCTGGGCATCCGTTGCAGCTTGGCCTCTTCCAGCAGCCAGTATTCGATATCGAAGGCTTCCTGTTCCGGCAGTCCGCAATATTCCGACACCGCATGCGCGCCGCGCATCACGTTGATCGCGTTGACGTAGAATTCCGCCGATATCCGGGCGGTGGCCTTGTCCCTGGCGAAGGTGATCATGCCGACGCCGGGCACCAGATAGACCACAGCGTTGGGGTCGCGCATGGCCGGGCTGTCGGGGTGTTTGCAGCGTTCATAATAGGCAGCATACCCGTCGCGGTAGGCGGCGATGGCGGCGGGAAGGCCGGCCAGCGTGGCGTCGATGTCCGGTGTGGCGGGGTCGAAATCCACCACCAGCGGGCAGATCTTGGTGCGCAGGAAATGGTCCGGGCAGGATGTGCCAAGCGCAGCCAGCGGCGCCAGGTCCCTGCTGTTCACGAATTCCAGCACCGCGTCGGACTCGTCGAAATGCCCGACCATGTGCTGCTGACCCGACACCATGCCGCGGATCGCGGGCATCAGGCGCGCCGCGACGTCCCGGCGGTCATCCGCGGGCAGGCTGTCATGCACGGACCCGCAGAACGCCGCGACGCCTTCGGTTTTCTGCGCAAACCAGTCCATCGCGGTCTGGATGATTTCCAGCGTCAGGTCATAGCATTCGCGCGCATCGTCGGCCCATGTGAACAACCCGTGGCTTTCCAGCACGACACCCTTCGCGTCCGGGTGGTCCAGGCAGTATTTTTCCAGCCACAGGCCCAGTTCGTAGCCCGGCTTTTTCCAGGGCAGCCAGCCGATGGCGTCGCCGAAAATCTCTTGCGTCAGGTCGCGGGAATTCTTCGAGGCGGCAATGGCGATGATCGCGTCGGGGTGCATGTGATCGACGTGGCGGCGCGGCACATAGGCGTGCAGCGGCGTGTCGATGGAGGCCGCGCGCGGGTTCAGGTTGAAGGTGCAATGGGGCAGGTAGCCGACCATCTCATCCTCGAATTCGACGCCGCGGTACTTGCCCTTCAGCGCGCGCAGCTTGTCCATGTACAGCGTCGCAAAGCCATCCATCCTGATCGACCCGACATCGCCGCCCGATCCCTTGACCCACAGGACCTCGGTCTTTTCGCCGGTCAGCGGATCGGTCTCGATCACCTTGGCCGAGGTGTTGCCGCCGCCGTAATTGGTGATCCGCTTGTCTGATCCCAACAGGTTCGAGCGATACAACAACAATTCCGATTCGCTCATCCCATTGGCTGCCTTGGTGTCCCAGGCATTTTCAAGCCGTTGAATTCCGGTGGTTTTCAACACTGTAGTCCTCCCTCGGGCGCAGGCCGCGCATGGCCCCTATTTGCCGCGAGGCTGGACGGTCTGCGACGGAATGTCAATCAATAACAATCATATTCAGTCATAAAATAACAAAAATGACTGTAAAAGACAATTAATGATTGACTTGATGCAAATTGCGCAGCAGTCTTGGCGCAATGGGAGGAAAAGATGCACGAGAAAGAGCGCCACCGGATCATTCTGTCTGCGGTCCAGGACCGTCCGGTCGTGACCGTGATCGACCTGTGTGCGCTGACCGGCGCGTCCGAGGCGACGATCCGCCGTGACATCGCGACGCTTGACGGCCAGAAGCGCCTGCGCCGGGTGCGGGGCGGGGCCGAAGCGATCACGCCGCCGCAGTTCGTCGGCCTTGCCGGGCGACCGTTTTCCGTCAACGAAACCATAAATATCGCCCAAAAGCAGGCCATCGCGCGTGCGGCGGTCGAATTGTGCGAAGATGGCGACCCGATCATCATCAACGGCGGCACCACCACTTTTCAGATGGTGCATCCGCTGGCCTCGCGCCGGTTGCAGGTGTTCACCAACTCGTTCCCGATCGCAGAGCATCTGCTGAAGAATTCGCGCAACACCATTTCGCTGTCGGGCGGCATGATCTATCGCGAGCAGAACATCATCCTGTCGCCGTTCGAAAATGACGTGACCCGCAATTTCTATGCCCGGCGCATGTTCATGGGTGCGCAGGGGCTGGGCCCGCTGGGCCTGATGGAAACCGACCCCCTGCTGATCCAGGCCGAACAAAAGCTGATCGGCCAGGCCGATGAACTGATCGTGCTGGTGGACAGTTCGAAATTCGAAAACCGCTCCAGCCTGGTGCTTTGCCCGCTGACCCGCATCGACACCGTCATCACCGATGACGGCATCAGCGACCGGGCCGCCGCAATGCTGGAAGCCGCAGACGTAACGCTGATCGTGACCCAGTCCGGGCCGGCTCAGCAAACAGAGGCGGCTTCATAACGGGCCGCAACAATTCAAACTCGCTCTAGGGAGGAAATCATGAGTGTAATGAAGAAAGTCCTGTCCACCGTGGCCGTTGCGGCCACGTTCATGGCAGGCACGGCACAGGCCGACGACGTGCGCATCGCGCTGGTGGTCAAGGCGCTTGGCATCGGCTTTTTCGAAGCCGCGGCCAAAGGCGCCGAAGAGGCAGCCGCCGAACTGGGCGGAGTCCAGATCATCTATACCGGTCCGACCGACACCACGGCGGAAGGCCAGATCGAGGTGATCAACTCGCTGATCGCACAACAGGTCGATGCAATCGCGGTTTCCGCCAACGATACCGACGCGCTTGTGCCCGCGCTCAAGAAGGCCATGTCGCGCGGGATTACCGTGATCAGCTGGGATTCCGGCGTCGCCCCCGAAGGCCGGTCGCTGCACCTGAACCCGTCGTCCAACGCGCTGATCGGAAACATGATCGTCAAGCTGGCGGCGGATCACCTGCCGGATGGCGGCGACGTGGCCGTTCTGTCGGCGACCACCACATCGACGAACCAGAACATCTGGATCGAAGAGATGAACAAGGTGCTGGGCAACTACCCGGGCATCAAAGTCGTCGGCACCGTCTATGGCGACGATCTGGCTGATAAATCGTATCGCGAGGCCAATGGCCTGATGCAGACCTATCCGAACCTGAAGGCGATCATCGCGCCGACATCCGTGGGCATCGTTGCCGCCGCTCAGGCCGTGGCTGATGCGGGCAAGATCGGCGAGGTCAACGTGACCGGCCTTGGGCTGCCATCGGAAATGGCGGGCGCGATCGAAAGCGGCGCCTCCAAGTCGTTCGCGATCTGGAACCCGATTGATCTGGGTTATTCGGCGACGATGCTGGCCTACAACCTGTCGCAGGGCAACGCCACGGCGGAGCCGGGCGCGGAAATCCCGATGGGCCGCATGGGCAACCTGACGCTGGACGACAACAATGAAGGCGCGATGGCCGACCCGTTCGTCTATGACGCCTCCAACATCGAACAGTTCAAGAGCATCTTCTGAACCGTGTAACCGATCTCCGGTGCGGGATGCCCCGCGCCGGAGCCCCACAAGCCCCGCCAAACGTCCGCGCCAAGCGCTCCTGCCAAAGGTCAAGGTGCCGAAAATGCTGGTCATGCCGGAAAATACGGTCGTTGCCGCCGCCGATGCGCCAATCGTGGCCCTGGACGGGATCACCAAGGTCTTCCCGGGCGTCAAGGCGCTGTCAGAGGTCAAACTGGAACTGTTCCCCGGTCAGGTCACCGCGCTTGTCGGGGAAAACGGCGCCGGAAAGTCGACCGTCGTCAAGGTTCTGACCGGTATCTATCAGCCCGATGGCGGCGCGATCCGGATTGACGGCAAGGCGGTTTCACTGAGCACCGCCCAGCATGCCTCTGATGCCGGGATCACCGCGATCCATCAGGAAACCGTGCTGTTCGATGAGTTGTCCGTCGCGGAAAACATCTTTATCGGCCACGCGCCGAAGTCACGGTTCGGGCTGATCGACACCGGCGCGATGCAGCGAGAGGCCCGCCGCCTGCTGCAAAGCATAGGCGCCGAATTCGACCCCGCCGTGCGACTGCGCGATCTGGGCATCGCCAACAAGCACCTGGTTGCCATCGCGCGGGCGCTGTCCATCGACGCCCGCGTGGTGATCATGGATGAACCCACCGCCGCGCTCAGCCACAAGGAAATCGCCGAACTTTACGATCTTGTCGAGAAACTGAAGGCGCAGGGCAAGGCGATCCTGTTCATCAGCCACAAGTTCGACGAAATCTTCCGCATCGCCGACCGCTACACCGTGTTCCGCGACGGGCAATTCGTCGGCGACGGCCTGATCGCGGATGTAAGCGAGGATGAACTGGTGCAATTGATGGTCGGGCGGGCCGTCGACCACATCTTTCCAAAACGAGACTCGGTGCCTGGCGACACGGTTTTGCAGGTCGCCGGCTATTGCCATCCCACGGAATTCGACGAAATCGGGTTCAGCCTGCGAAAGGGCGAGATCCTTGGCTTTTACGGGCTCGTCGGGGCAGGGCGGTCGGAATTCATGCAGGCCCTGTTCGGGATCACGCGACCGTCCAGGGGCGTGGCGAAGGTGGATGGCAAGGTCACGGTCATCCGCTCGCCCGCAGAGGCCATCGCCAACGGCATCGTCTATGTGCCCGAGGATCGCGGCACCCAGGGCGCCGTCACCGGCCTGCCGATCTTTCAGAACGTCACCCTGCCGTCGCTTGGCCAGACTTCGCGCCGCGGCTTCCTTCGGATCGCCGAGGAATTTGCACTGGCGCGCGAATACACCTCGCGGCTTGATCTGCGCGCTGCCTCGCTGGACCAGAATGTCGGCAACCTGTCGGGTGGCAACCAGCAAAAGGTGGTGATCGCCAAATGGCTGGCGACCCGGCCCAGGGTGATCATTCTGGACGAACCCACCAAAGGCATCGACATCGGTTCCAAGGCCGCCGTCCATGCCTTCATGTCGGAACTTGCGTCGCAGGGGCTGTCGATCATCATGGTCAGCTCGGAAATTCCGGAAATCCTCGGAATGTCCGACCGCGCCATCGTGATGCGCGAAGGGCGCATGGTCGCCGAGTTGCAGGGCGACACGCTGACCCCGGAAACCCTTGTCCGCCACGCGGCGGGCATCACGGAGGGCTGAGAGATGATAAAGCGCTTTGTCGCCTCGCGCGAGGCGATCCTTTTGGTGGCGATCCTGGCCCTGCTGGTGCTGGTCGCGTCCCGCTGTCCGGGGTTCGTCGCGCCGGCGAATCTGGCCAATGTGTTCAACGACACCGCGCCGCTGATCATCCTTGCGCTGGGGCAGATGGTGGTCATCGTCACCCGTTGCATCGACCTTTCGGTGGCGGCGAACCTGGCGCTGACGGGCATGGTGGTGGCGATGATCAACACCGTGGCCCCCGGTCTGCCGGTGTTCGTGATCCTGGCGGTCGCGCTGATGCTTGGCGCGGCACTGGGGGCGGTGAATGGCCTGCTGGTCTGGAAACTCGACATCCCGCCCATCGTCGTGACGCTGGGCACGATGACGATCTTCCGAGGCGTCATCTTTCTGATTTCCGACGGAAAATGGATCAACGCACATGAGATGAGCGCCCATTTCACCGCCTTCCCGCGCATGCAGCTGCTGGGCCTGCCGGTGTTGTCGTGGATTGCCATCGCCATGGTGGTTCTGTTCTTTGTGCTGATCACCCGCACCGCGCTGGGGCGGGCGTTCTTTGCTGTCGGCGGCAACCCGCATGCGGCGGTCTATACCGGCATTGATGTCGGGCGGACGCAGTTTTTCGCCTTCGTGCTGTCGGGCGCGCTGGCGGGAATCACCGGCTATCTTTGGGTCGCGCGCTATGCCGTGGCCTATGTCGATATCGCCGGCGGATTCGAGCTTGAGGTCGTGGCCGCCTGTGTCATCGGCGGCGTGTCGATCGCCGGTGGGATCGGTTCTGTGGGCGGCGCGCTGCTGGGCGCGTTGTTCCTGGGCGTGGTCAAGAACGCGTTGCCGGTCGTCAACATCTCGCCGTTCTGGCAACTGGCGATCTCTGGCAGCGCCATCATCATCGCGGTGGCGATGAACGCCCGCGCCAGCCGCCGCAAGGGCCGGGTCATCCTGAAACAAGCAGAGCATCTGGCATGAGCATCACCGAACGCCACATCCCCGACCGCCTGACCACACCGCTGCAGCGGCTGCTGAAAAGCTGGGAGGCTTTGCTGCTGCTGGTCGCGGTGG
>JAJDOB010000229.1 GCA_022340385.1 Rhodobacter sp. | reverse complement strand
CAACCCCAAGCCGTGCTAAAATGCGGTATTTCGCAAACAGGGAGATTGCATTGGAAAAGGACATTCTTCAGGACCGGCTTTACAGCTATGCCAAATGGTGCGCGGCCAGGCAGGGTTACCGTTTCGGCCAGGGCGCGGACGGCGACATTCAATACATGACCCAGCAATCCATCGAAAAGATGTTCGGCAACACGCTGCCGAAGCGCCCCTCGGCGCGCCACGAGGCCATGCTGGTGCAGGCCGAGGCGTCGCTTTCATTGCTGGTTGCCACGATGATCCGGGGCTCGCGCGAGATCAAGGGCTATGCGGCAAGCCATGACAACGTGATCGGCGAAGAAACCATGGGCTACGCCCGCAGCTTGATCTGCCCGCTGTTTCCGATCTGCTGATGACGATGCCGACCCGCGGCACGTCCCGCAACCAAAGAGGATAGCATGGCGGCTGCCAGACGCAAAAGACTGCCGTCAAGGCGGGTTCAGGTCCGCAAGGCCACCGAAAGGCCGACGCGCGGGCTGGACAAGGCGTTCGACTGCATGAAGCACATCACCACGCTGTGCACCGGGATCATCGGGCTGACCGTGACCTTCGCGGAAAAGTTCAAGCCCGCCAACAGCGACCTTTCGGTGCCCCACAGCCTGAAGATCGCATGGGTGCTGTTCACGGTGTCGCTGTTCTTTTCGCTTTGGTCGCTGCTGGCGATTACCGGCTCGCTGAACGAGATTGACGCCGGAAAGGGCTCCAACAACGCGCTGAGTCCGAACGTGCGCTTTCCGTCGCTGATTGCGATTGTGCTGTTCATTGCCGCAATCGGATTCACGGTTTACGCAGCATCCGACATCGCGCGCGGCTGACCCGCTTGCGGCGAACGGGTCCGGGCGCAACCTTGCGACCCTGTCGGTCAGACGTAGCGGTTCACCAGGTTTTCCAGCCGCTCCTGGCGGCCCGAGCGCGGCTCTGGCTCGACCCCGGAGCGTTCGACATAATCGGCGATCTCTTCCAGCCCGTATTGGCCCGACAGCATCTTTTGCGCCTCTGCGCCCTGCCAGCCCGCATAGCGTTCGGCGCGCGCCGCTTCCAGCTTGCCATCCTCCAGCATCGCCGCCGCCGCCTTCAGCCCGCGCGCGCAGGCGTCCATGCCACCGACATGCGCCAGAATCAGATCGGCCGGATCCAGCGATTGCCGCCGCAGCTTGGCGTCGAAATTCGTGCCCCCCGTGGTGAACCCGCCCGCCCGAAGCACTTCGTAGAAGGCCAGCGCCATTTCCGGCACGTTGTTGGGAAACTGGTCGGTGTCCCAGCCGGACTGATAGTCGTTGCGGTTGATGTCGATCGAGCCGAAAATGCCAAGCGAGGCGGCCAGCGCCAGTTCATGTTCGAACGAATGCCCGGCCAGAATAGCATGGCCCTGCTCGATGTTGACCTTCACCTCGTCCTCCAGCCCGAACCGTTTCAGGAAACCATAGACGGTGGCGACGTCGAAATCATACTGGTGCTTGCTGGGC
Source organism: Rhodobacter sp. (assembly GCA_022340385.1). Lineage (GTDB taxonomy): Bacteria > Pseudomonadota > Alphaproteobacteria > Rhodobacterales > Rhodobacteraceae > CALGTJ01. The sequence continues at coordinate 15,169 of JAJDOB010000229.1, read as the reverse complement.
TCCTGCGGCTTGGGCTCGATCAGGATCGGACCCTTGAACCCGATCTTGTGCTTGTAGTCGACCACGTTGTGCAGCATCCGCCCGGCCTGTTCCGCCTCCTGGCCCAGATCGGTGTTCAGCAGCGTCTCATAACCTTCGCGCCCACCCCACATCACGTAGTTTTCCCCGCCCAGCCTGTGGGTCGCGTCGATGCAGGATTTCAGCACCGCACCGGAATAGGCAAATACATCCGGGTCCGGGTTGGTCGCGGCCCCGGCCATGAACCGGCGATGGGTGAACAGGTTCGCCGTGCCCCACAGCAGCCGGGTGCCGGTGGCCTGCATCTTCTCGGCGAAATAGTCGGTGATCGCTTCGAGATTGGCACGGCTTTCGGCGAATGTCGCGCCTTCGGGCCGCACGTCGAGATCGTGGAAACAGAAATACGGCTGACCCAGAATGGCGAACATCTCGAACGCGACATCGGCCTTGAGCCGCGCGCAATCCATGCCGTCGCCGAACCACGGCCGGTCGAAGGTGCGCCCGCCGAACGGATCCTGGCCCTCCCAGGCGAAGGAATGCCAGTAGGCCACGGCAAATCGCAGATGATCCTCCATCCGCTTGCCCAGAACCACCTCGTCGGGATTGTAATGGCGAAAGGCAAATTCGTTTTCGCTGTCGGGCCCTTCATAGGCGATCTTCGGAATACCGGCGAAAAAGTCGGTCATGTCAGCCCCCTGATTGCTGATTGTGCGGCGCGATAGCGCGCGTGGCCGTCGTCGAACGCCTGGCCAAGCGACGTGTCGGGCTCGATCGAGCGCGCGATTTCCGGGGCCGTTGCCAGCTCTGCCCCGCCCCCGGTCGCCGCCATCATTCCCAGCCGCGCCGCGCCGAACGCGCCGCCGAAATCGCCGGCCACCGGCACATCGACGGTGGTGCCCAGCGCCGTGGCGATGGCGCGCAGCCAATAGTCGGACCGCGATCCGCCGCCAAGCGCCAGCAGCGTCGATATCTGCGTGCCCGTTGCCGCCAGCGCGTCGCGGCAGTCGCGGATGGCGAATGTCACGCCTTCCAGCACCGCACGCGTCGCCGCCGCGCGGTCCGTCGAATGTTCCAGCCCGATGAAGGCGCCGCGCACCGCGGCATCGTTCAGCGGCGTGCGCTCGCCCCCCAGATAGGGCAGAAACCGGGTCTTGCCGGGGGCCTGCAACGCGCCCAGCGCCCCGGTCAGCGCCCCTGCGTCGCTGCCCAGAAGTCCCGCGTACCAGTTCAGCGCATCCGTGGCGGCCAGGATCACGCCCATCTGGTGCCAGGTATCGGGCAATGCGTGGCAGAAGGTGTGAACCGCTGTCGCCGCGTCGGGCTGATAGCCGTCATTGGCGGCAAAAAGCACGCCCGAGGTGCCCAGCGACACGAAGGCCTGCCCCGCCGTCACCACGCCGGCGCCGATCGCAGAGGCCGCGTTGTCGCCGCCGCCGCCGGCCACCACCACGTTTGCGGGCAACCCCCAGCGCGTGGCCAGTGCGCCGCGCAACAGCCCAGAGACCGCCGAGCCCTCGACCAGCCGGGGCATGTGATCGCGCGACAACCCGGTGCGCGCCAGCAGGTCGTGCGACCAGTCGCGCGCGCCGGTGTCCAGCCAGCTGGTTCCGGCCGCATCCGACATCTCTGCCACATGATCCCCGGTCAGCCACAGCCGCAGATAGTCCTTGGGCAGCAGCACCTTGGCGACACGGTCGAAAACACCCGGTTCATTGCGCTGCACCCAGACCAGCTTCGGCGCGGTGAACCCGGGAAACACGATATTCCCGGTGACCTGCCGCCAGACCGGGTCGGCATCCATCTCTGCCGCCTCGGCATGGGCGCGGGTGTCGTTCCACAGGATCGCCGGGCGCAGCACCTGATCAGAGGCATCCAGCAGGGTCGCGCCATGCATCTGCCCGGACAGGCCGATCCCCGCGACACCGCCCAGATCATGCGCGCCCGCCAGCCCGTCGAACACCGCCTCGGCCGCCGCGATCCAGTCTGCCGGGGCCTGCTCGGACCAGCCCTCCTGCGGCCGCGACACGCTGAGCGGTGCCGTCGCCTCGCCCAGAATGCGCTGCGCGTCGTCGATCAGCAGGGCCTTCAGGCCCGACGTGCCCAGATCGAGCCCGATGAACATTTACGCGGCCTTGGCCGGATTCTTGCCGAGGATGATCATGCCCAGCAGGTCGTCGTCGGTGACTTCGTTGACGTTGACCACGCCCACCAGCGCGCCGTTCTTCATCACCGCCGCCCGGTCGCACAGTTCCATCACCGCATGGATATCGTGATCAATCAGGAAAATGCCCAGGCCCTGACGTTTCAGTTCGTGGATCAGTTCCGCCACCATCTGGGTTTCCTGCGGGCCCAGGGCCGCGGTCGGCTCGTCCATGATCAGGATCTTGGCGTTGAAATAGACCGCGCGCGCGATGGCCACCGACTGGCGCTGACCGCCCGACAGGGCCGACACCGGATCAGAGAACTTTTTGAAGTTCGGGTTGAGCCGGTGCATGATCTTGCGGGTCTCGGCCTCCATCTTGGCGTCGTCCAGCGTGCCTGTCGCCGTGACGATCTCGCGCCCCAGGAACAGGTTGGATGCTGCGTCCAGATTGTCGGCCAGCGCCAGCGTCTGATAGATCGTCTCGACATTGTGGGCCCGCGCGTCGCGCGGGTTGTTGATCGTGACTTTCTCGCCGTTGATATAGACCTCGCCCGCATCCTTCTGATAGGCGCCCGACAGGCATTTGATCAGGGTCGACTTGCCGGCGCCGTTATGGCCCAGCAGCCCGACGACTTCGCCGGGATACAGGTCGATCGAAACCCGGTCGACAGCCTTGATACCGCCGAAGGCAATCGAGATGTCGCGAAGCTCGACAAGAGGTGTTCCTCTGTTTTCCATGGTCTTCCCCTTCACTTCGTTTTGCTGCGGTAAAGATTGTCGAGATAGACGGCCAGTACCAGAACCAGACCGACGACGATCTGCTGGATCGCGGTGTCAAAGCCGATCAGGACCATGCCGGTCTGCAGGCTTTGCATCACCAGCGCACCCAGGATGGCGCCATAGATCGTTCCGATCCCACCCGCCAGCGAGGTGCCGCCGATGACCGCAGCCGCGATGACGTAAAGCTCGTCCAGCATGCCCAGCGCGTTGGTCGCGGAATTCAGCCGCGCCGAGGCGACGACCCCGGCCAGACCGGCCAGCATCCCCATGAGCGCAAAGATCTTCAGGATCATCCACCGGGTGTTGATACCGGCCAGCGCCGCCGCTTCGGGGTTGCCGCCGATGGCAAAGACGTAGCGTCCGAACCGGGTGCGGGTCATCAGGATGGTCATCAGGATACCGACGGCGATCAGGATCAGAACCGGGATGGCAAAGCCGTGGCTGATGAACAGGCCCTCTTCGGGCACCGTGATGTTGTTGCGGGCCGCATATTGCCGGATGATGCCCTTGGGCCAGGGATAGGCGTTGACCAGCAACACCGACCCCAGGATCATGCCGCAGCCCAGCACGCCCAGAAAGGTTTCGGCCCACATCGGGCGCAGCGCAAAGCCATGCTGGCGCCGGTTCTGGCGGCCCGAATACAGCAGCCACAGCACGCCGGCACAGGCCAGAATGCCGACGATCCAGCTGCCGGTCGACCCGATGGCCCCGTAGGGTCCGCCACCCAGCAGGGCAAAGGTTTCATCCACCGGAGAGATCGTCTTGCCGCCCGCCGCCAGAAAGGCGCAGCCGCGCCAGACCAACAGACCGCCCAGCGTGACGATAAAGGCCGGAATGCCGCGATAGGCGATCAGCCAGCCGTGGAACGCGCCGATACAGGCCCCCAGCGACATGCCGACAATCACCGTGACGATCCAGATGGCGCCGTTGCCAAGCCCCAGATATTGCGGCAGAATTTCGACCTGAAGGATACCCATCACCATCGCCGTCACCCCGACCAGCGCCCCGACCGACAGGTCGATGTTGCGGGTGACGATGACCAGTACCATGCCCGTGGCCATGATCCCGATGGACGAGGTCTGAACCGACAGGTTCCACAGGTTGCGCGGCGTCAGGAAAAAGCCCTGGCCATTCACGATCGCGCCGTAGAAATGAAACCCGAACCAGATCAGCATCAGGGCACCGATCATGCCCAGCAGCCGGGTATCTATTTCGGTGGCCTTCAGAAAGCGCGCGATCGGCGGCAGATTTGGGTCGTCCGTGGTCTCGAGGGGGGTGTTGGGCGTTGTATCCGTCATGATTCCGTTCCGCCTGAGAGATTGAGTTGTGGTAATCGTGGGAACACAGGCGACCGTTGCCGCAAAAGGCATCAGGGCTCTCGCCGAACGCAGATTAACCAGGGTCTCTTGGAGATCCGGCGCCGACCCGGGGGCCGGCGCCGGAAAGTTTCAGGCGATTATTCGCAAGCCGCGACGCCTGCCATCGCACCTTCGCACGCCTGCTCTTTCGAGATGTGGCCCGCTTCGATTGCCAGCCCCAGGGTGTCCTTGGTGATCGGCGTCGGCTTCAACAGGATGGCGTCCATCACGACACCTTTCTCGCCACCGTCGAACTTGATCGCGCCTTCGACGGAATCCATCATCGCACCCGCAGCCAGGGCCGAGGCGATTTCGCCGGCCGCCTTGCCCAGTTGACGGCTGTCTTTCCAGACAGACACGGTCTGGGTGCCGCGTGCCACGCGGTTGATCGCGGCAAGGTCGCCGTCCTGGCCACCGACCGGAATCACCAGGCCCTGCGCCGCAAGTGCTGCGACGACACCGCCGGCCATGCCGTCATTCTCGGACAGCACCGCGTCGATGTTGTTGTTGTTGGCGGTCAGGATCTGCTCCATGTTCTTCTGGGCATTCTCTGGCTTCCAGCCGTCAGAAAACGCCTCGCCGACGATCTTGATCTCGCCGGATGCGACACGGTCGCCGATGACTTCCATCATGCCTTCCAGCAGGAACGCGGCGTTCGGATCGCCCGGGTCGCCCTTGATGATGGCATAGTTGCCGGGGCCCTGCACGCCCGACACGACTTCGGCGATGATGCTGCCGACGCCTTTGTTGTCGAAGGTCAGGTAGAAGGTGCGGTCGTCTTCGATCAGGCGGTCATAGCCGATCATCGGAATGCCTTCGGCGGCAGCGCTTTCGATGGCGGGGCCGATGGCGTCCTTGTCCCAAGCGTTGATGATCAGCGCGTCGACGCCCTGGGTGATCAGCGCCTCGATATCGGTCAGCTGCTTGGCCGAGGACGACTGTGCGTCGGCCGAAATATAGCTGTCGCCGTTTGCCTCGATCGCGGCAACCATGGCGGCCTCGTCGATTTTCCAGCGCTCTTCCTGGAAACTGGCCCAGGAAACGCCGATTTTCTTGCCCTCGGCCAGCGCCGGCGAGGTGAAGCCGGCAACCGCAACCGCGGCAAGCAGAATTGCATTGCGCATGTAGTATCCTCCCAAAATCAATCACCCGCCTCGCGGGTGCCCCGTCTTTTGACCGGGTGATCTTTTAATGACATATTTAATTCATGTGTCAAATTAAAAATTACGAGGCGTCGCCAGAATTTTGCCTTTTCCGCCCCGACTGACGAAAAACATGTAGCCAGATCGGAAATTTTCGTTATCTTGATGCAGAATAATTTTTCTGTGTAAAGAAAATGCCGGACGCCATGCTGACCGAGTCAGATATCCTTGAAACCGACGTGCCAGCGGGCTGCGGGCCGCTGATCATGCCGGCCACCGGCAGCCGCAGTCTGCGCCAGCAGGTGTTCGAGGCAGTGCGCGCCGCCGGTCTGGTGTCGCGGGTCGATCTGGCCCGCCAGCTTGGCATCAGCCCGGCCTCTGTCACCGCCGGCGTCGCCGAACTGATCGAGGCCGGCTTCGTGCAGGAGGTCGCCACCCCGCGCCGTGACGGCGACAGTGCCCGGGGCCGTCCGCCGGTCGCACTGGGGGTGCGGGCCAATGCGCGCTACGTGGCCGGCATCAAACTGTCGGACCAGACCCATTCGGCGATCATCATCGACTTTGCGGGCGGACATATCGCCGATGCCAGCCTGCCCCGCTCTGCCCGGCAACTGGATCTGGAAGAACTGCTGCGCGACGCCGAAACCGTTCTCGATGCCGCCCTTGCCGCGGGCGGGCTGAGCCGCAACGCCATCGCCACGGTCGGGCTGGGCCTGCCCGGTGTGGTCGACAATCAGACCGGCCAGGTGCTGTGGACACCCCTGATGCTGGAGCGCAACGTCGATTTGCGCGCCGCGCTGACCGCGCGCATCGGTCGCCCGGTCGAGATCGACAACGATGCCAACCTGGTCACACTGGCCGAATTGTGGTTCGGCGCCGGTCGCGGGTTGTCGGATTTCGCGGTCGTGACCATCGAACACGGGCTGGGCATGGGGCTGGTCCTGAACCACCGGCTTTATCGCGGCGGCAATGGCCTGGGTATGGAAATCGGCCACACCAAGGTGCAGCTGGACGGCGCGTTGTGCCGCTGTGGCCAGCGCGGCTGCCTGGAGGCCTATGTCAGCGACTATGCCCTTGTCCGCGAGGCGCGCACTGCGCTGAACCTTGGCAATCGCGGTGTCAAAAGCCCACAGATCCTACTGGAATCGCTTTACGATCATGCCAAGGCCGGCAATCAGGCAGCGCGCGCGATCTTTCATCGCGCCGGGCGCTATCTGGCGGTCGGACTGGCCAATATCGTCAATATCTTCGATCCCAGCCTGATATTGCTGTCAGGAGAGCGCATGCAATACGACTATCTGTACGCCGAAGAGGTGGTGGCCGAGATGGCCGCGCTGACACTGCAACACGGGCGGCCCGCGCCGCGCGTCGAAATTCACGCCTGGGGCGGTCTGGTCTGGGCGCGCGGCGCGGCGGCGCTGGCGCTAGAGTCCACGACCCGGGCCGCATTGGGGGCGGAACCGACATGAAGACACTGCTGCTGATCTGTCTGATCCCCGGCATGGCAATGGCCGGACCGCAGTTTCAGGACCGCGCCGCGCATCTGCCCGAACCGCATGTCTATGGCGGCGGCTGGGAGCATTTCGTGGGCGGCGGCACCGCGGTGTTCGACTGCAACGGCGACGCCCTGCCCGAAATCTTCGCCGCCGGGGGCGAGAACCCGGCGCACCTGTTCGTGAACACCAGCCCTCGCGGCGGCGATCTTGAATTTGCCCCCGGCGAACTGCCCGTCATCACCGGCGTCACCGGCGCCTATCCGCTGGATATCGACAGCGACGGCCTGCTTGACCTTGCCGTGCTGCGGGTCGGGCCGAACATGCTGTTGCGCGGCCTCGGCAACTGCCGGTTCAAGGACGCCACCGCGGACTGGGGTTTCACCCAGGCCGATCAATGGTCGACCGCCTTCTCGGCCACCTGGGAACCCGGACAGGCCTGGCCGACGCTGGCGATCGGCAATTACGTCGACCGGGCCGATCCCGACGGCCCGTTCGAAGCCTGCGACCACAACCTGATCTATCGCGCCGGTGCCGACGGCTACACCACGCCACTTCGGCTGGACCCCGGGTTCTGCGCGCTGTCGATGCTGTTTTCCGATTTCTCGCGCCGGGGCCGCGCCGATCTGAGAATTTCCAACGACCGCCACTATTATGTGCGCGGCGGCTATGAACAGATGTGGCGGCCGGAACAGGGTCGTTTCCTGGACGAGACCGATGGCTGGGCGCGGGTCTCGATCTGGGGCATGGGCATCGCCAGCGCCGATCTGAACCGCGATTCGACACCGGATGTGATGCTGACCTCGATGGGCGACCAGTTGCTGCAATTCTCGTCGCCCGAGGGTCTGCAAAACGCGCCCTACACCGCCGGCGCGACCGCCCATCGGCCATATCTGGGCGACGATGGCCGCCCCTCGACCGGCTGGCACGCCGCCTTCGGCGATGTCGATAATGACGGACTTGCGGATATCTTCATCGCCAAGGGCAATGTCGACCAGATGCCGGGCAGCGCGATGGAGGATCCCAACAACCTGCTGATCGGGCAGCCCGACGGCACCTTCGCCGAGGCCGCCGACAGCGCCGGAATTGCCACCCTCGAGCGCGCGCGCGGTGCGGCGCTGGCCGATCTGAACGGCGACGGGCGGCTTGACCTTGTGGTGGTCAACCGCCGCGCCCCGATGGAACTGTGGCAGAATGTCAGCGCGGCGGGAAACTATGCGGTCATCGAACTGGAACAGCCCGCCCCCAACCGCCGCGCCGTGGGCGCCTGGGTCGAGTTGCGAGACCGCAACGGCGTACGCACGCTGGAACGCACCGTTGGCGGCGGCCATGTCAGCGGAACCGCCGCGCCGCTGCATTTCGGACTGGGCGAGTTGGACTCGGCCGAAGCCCGGGTGATCTGGCCGGACGGCGACGTGTCAGACTGGACGCCGGTCGCGGTGAACGGGCTGACCACGCTGTCCAGGTAACCGGCGCGGCGGGCGGCGGATGGTATGAAGCCGCCTGTTCAAAGCCGCCAGCGCGGCGCATCCGGACGGTTTGAATCCGACCGCGCTGCGGGGCCGGCAAGCATTCGCTGTCATGCAATGCATCTGGCAGGGTCCAGCGACGGAATGGAATGTCGCTTTTATCACGCAAAGCACGGGTGGTTCTGTCGTTGATCACATTCCGGGTCTCCAGGGGCGCGTCACGGACTGACGGCAAGGCGCCCGCTTTCCCGGCGCGTCCACAGGAAATTCTACAGATGTTTTTCGTTCGAACCTGATCGGGCTTTTGCCCCGTTCGTTATCCAATGACCGAGCCTCGAAATAGGATAGCACCGCGGTTTTGTGTGATCGACGGTCATCGGGTTTCTGGCTCTGCCCGTAGATAACCAACTCAAGTGTAACCATCGGGACTTATCAACCAATACGCTCCGTCCATACGTTTCTTCGGGCCAAGAATGGGCGGTTCGGTCAGAGAAATTCGCGATTGAAATTCAGAAAAAGGAAAAGAAAATGTCGATCAAATTTGGAAGATCACTCACAATCGTCGCAGTTCTGGTTGCTTTCACCGGGGTTACAGGCGTTGCAAGCGCCGGCCCGGTCGCGATCAAAATCGAAACTGGTGGCACGATCAAGGTCGGGGACTATGAGACCGTCTGCGACAAAAAGCCGGAATCGTGTGGCAGCGAACTTGATCCCACCACACGGCCCAAGCCCAAGCCCAAGCCCAAGCCTGCGACATTGGCGAACTTCGGCAGTTTCAGCCATTTGTCCACGGGCTATATGATGTTCCGCGCAAACCGTTAGAGCGCAATCCGAAAACTGGGAACCGGTTTTCGCAATGAATTGCGCGCAAAAACAAAAGGCCAGGGCGGCCCCACCGATTCACACTGAAGGGACGCCGCTCTAGACATCATCGCGACGGCTGCTGCCTAATGCCGCCGTCGCCGATGACTTACGAAGCGCCTGGCGCCACGAACGTCAGGCGACATGAACAAAATCCTCAGTCTGCGCCGCGGCGTCCGCGTCTGGACCGGCTGGTTTGTCAGGACTCCGCGCAATCACCTTACCATTCCTGCCCGGTTTCAATGCCCGCCTCACGGCACGGGACTCCTCCGTCCCGGTCAAACCGCTAGCGATCCACCGGCAGCCCGCTGGGCACACTGGCCGGTACGCCAAGCCGGCCGATTTCGGCGCTGGCCCCGGTCAGGCTTGACAGAAAATCCATGATCGCTTCCAGATCCGCGTCGCTCAAATCGGGCTGCGGTCCCTGGTAGGCGGCGCGATATGCCGGATTGTCCAGCGCCGCAAAGGCATCGAATCCCGGCAGGTCCGGCAGCACCGCCTGCCCGCGGTCATAGCCTGCATCCGGGTCGACATGCGACCGCAGGAACGCGCCCAGATCCCGGTGCGCGCCGGCGTGGCCATAGGGCGCGGTCAGCGTCACGTTGCGCAGCGACGGTGTGCGAAAGCGATAGGCATCATCGGTGTGCCCGGTCACGCCGATCCGCCCTTCGTCGCGATTGTGGGCTTCGAACCGCGCGGACTTGCCCGGCCCGATCTGGGGCGCGGCCATGGCATGGAACCGGTGATCGGTCTGAAACGGCCCGCTGTGGCAGGTCGCGCATTTCGCGGCCCCGTAAAACAACGTCATGCCCTTCAGCGCCGCAGCGTCCAGCGCCGCCTCGCCGCGCAGATACGCATCGAAGGCACTGTCGTCGGAACGCCACTCGAACGCCATGAACGCGGCGATGGCGTTGGAAATGTCGGTGAACGCAATCCTGCGACCCGCCGCGATGTCCGGATAGACGGCGGCGAACATCTCGCGATAGGCCGGCAGGTCCGCCACCCGGCCCGCGATCAGATCCCAGGCCCCGCCCGCCCCGGTGATCCGGCCCTGACGCACCGCCCGGCTGATGTCGTTTTCCGAATAATGCCCGGCCATTTCATCGGCGCTGATCACCGGAAACATGGTTTGCGCCGACAGCACGCCGGAAAACCCGGCCGCCATGTCGCCGCCAAGCGGCGTGCGAAAGCCGCCGGGCTTGTCCTTGTCGGCCTCGATCCGGCCATCGTGAAACAGCACGGTGAAGGCGCGCGCACCCATGTTCCACAGCCCCGGCGCATTGCGCGGGATCAGTTGCTCCGGCAGGTTGTCCGGATCCGGCCGCCGATCCGGGCCAAGGCCGATACCGCCCTCGCCCAGTCCCAGCGACAACCCGTCCGAGGTGCCAAAGCGCGGATGATGGCAGCTTGCACAGGCGATGTTGCGATTGCCCGATAGCAGCTTGTCATAGAACAACAGCTGGCCAAGGCGCGCCTCGGCCTCTGACACCTCGACATAGTCCGTGTCGGCAACCGGCGCCGGCAACTCGGCAGCCCCCGCCGCCCCGGCCAGAACCAGACACAGGGTCCACAGGCTTTTTCTGGTCGCAAATATCCCTGCCGCAAACATGGAATGTCCTAACTCAGCCAGGTTTCGTAGTCCGACACCAGCAGGTGCACCGGCGCGACATCCTCGTGGATCGTCGAGAACCGCCCGATCTCTTCGCGGAACACATTGTCGGTGCGGTCATCGTTGACGTTGCTGACCTCGCCGATCAGAACCTTGCCGCCCTCGCCCCAGAAAGCGTGCCAGGTGTCGGGCTCCAGCGTGACGCTTTCGCCGGGCGCCAGTTTCAGGTGGCTGCCACCCGGCATCTGCCGCCAGCTTCCATCGCAGCGCACCCGCACCGCGGCGGTCTCGTCGATCGAGCCGTCGGCAGCGGCGGTGAACAGTTCCAGCACCAGCGTACCGCCCCCCTTGTTGATGATATCTTCGGTCTTCAGGTTGTGGCGATGCATCGGCGACAATTGTTGTTGCCCCGATATCATGATCTTTTCAGCGTAAAGCATGCCCATCCCGGCCTGCACATTGGCCTGGTTTCCGTTGCGCACCGTGAACAGGAACAACCCCAGATCCTCGAATTTGCCCAGCCCGTAATCGGTGATGTCCCAGCCCAGCATGTGATCCCGGATCATCGCACTGTCCTGTGCCACGCGGGCCTTCAGATCCGATGGCGACCAGAAGGCAAACGGCGGCAGGACATAGCCGTGGCTGGCGATGAAGGTTGCACTTTCGGCGAGAATTTCATTGACGGTCGAGCGATGCATCGGGCGCAATCCCTGGTGTGAGCGCAAACATAGGTGTCGACAACAGTGCCAGCGACACGCGCGCGCCGCAAGCCGCTGATCGCTCAAAGACGCGGTTTCGGGCGATTTGCCACTTTCGCCTGCGCGCGGTAATGCCTATCGAAACCGCATTGCAACCGCACGAGGGTATCATGGCCGACAGACGCAAACTTGCCGCCGGAAACTGGAAGATGAACGGGCTGGGCGCCGATCTGGCAGAGATCGACGCACTGGCCGCCGCGCATGCCGGGGCGGCCTGCGATATCCTGATCTGCCCGCCCGCCACCCTGCTGTCGCGCATGGCCGAGCGGGCCGGCACGACGGTTGCGCTTGGCGGGCAGGATTGCCACGCCAAAGCCGCGGGCGCGCATACCGGCGACATCTCGGCGGCGATGCTGGCAGAGGCCGGCGCGCGTTACGTGATCGTCGGCCATTCCGAACGCCGCGCCGATCACGGCGAATCCGATGCCGATGTCTGTGCCAAGGCCAGCGCCGCCATCGCCGCCGGGCTGCATGCGGTGGTCTGCGTCGGCGAGACGCTGGAACAGCGCGAGGCCGGCGAAACCCTGTCGGTCATCGGCGCACAACTGGCGGGTTCGGTTCCGGATGGCGCGGACGCGACAATGGTTGTTGCCTACGAACCGGTCTGGGCGATCGGCACCGGCAAGGTGCCGACACTGGACCAGATCGGCGAGGTTCACGATTTCCTGCGCAGCACACTGGCGGCGCGGTTCGGACCGGCGGCAGGCGGCATGCGGCTGCTGTATGGCGGATCGGTGAAGCCCGCCAATGCCGACGAGATTTTCGGCGTCGCGAATGTCGATGGCGCGCTGGTCGGGGGCGCATCGCTGAAGGCGGCGGATTTCGGCGGCATCATCGCCGCGCTGGAGCGCAGCTGACGCCCGGGCCCGGCGCGGCAATCGGCCAGTTCCGTCAACCTTTGCCTGCTTTCGCAGCCACGTCTTTGGATTAAAATTCGGCTTTTCAACAGCATACCGGTTTTCCGGTTTTCCGGTTTTCCGGTTTTCCGGTTTTCCGGTTTTCCGGTTTTCCGGTTTTCCGGTGAATGAATCCGGATTCGGGCGCAAGGCAACCCGCCGTTGGGGGACATCAGAACAAACTGTCCCGCCTTCCGGGCCGGTTGTGACTACCGGCCAGGGGTACGCCGCAGTCAGGCCGGGCGTTGACCCGCCGGCCCGGTCACATCGTGATCGTAAAGCCAGGCGAATCTCTTCAGCGGCGCCTGCGGCAAGATCCGGCCGCCCAGCCGCAGGGCGCCGTGCGCCAGACCGCGCACCAGCCGATTGCGAAGATGGTAGTTGCGCGCGTTGCCGTTGGCGGCGCGTATAGCACGCGCCACGCGGGGCTGGCGGCCCGCCTGATAGGCGGCCAGCGCCTCGGCCTGTGGCAGTCTGTTCAGGCAATCGGCCAGAACCCAGGCATCTTCCAGCGCCAGATTGGCGCCCTGCGCCAGAAACGGCAGCGTGGGATGCGCGGCGTCGCCGGCCAATACGCGGCGCGCGTCGCACCAGCGCGGCGCGACCGGGTGGCGGAACAGCCCCCACAGGTTCACGGTCTCGACCTGCTCTAGCCAGTCCAGCACCTCGGGCGCGAACCCGGTGAACGCGGCCCGCAGATTGGCCGGATCGTCGGTGTGATTCCACCCCTCCTGCGCCCATTGGGCGCGCTCTTCCACCGCCACGATGTTGCGCAGACCGTCGCTTAACGGGTAGGTCACCAGATGCCGCCCCGGCCCCATGTAGACATGCGCCTCTGGTACGGCGTCATCGCGGATAACCGCGCGCCAGGCGACCTGACCGGTGAAGAACGGCTCTGATTCGTGGTTCAGCAGGCGGCGGGTGGCCGATTTCACGCCATCCGCGCCAATGACCAGCGGCGCGTCCAGCGTTGCCGGATCCGCCGTCTCGCCCAGCCGGAATTCGACGCCGGCGTTGCGCGCCGCGGTTTCCAGCAAACCGATCAGCCGGGCACGATGGATCAGGACGAACGGATGCGGCCCGCTGTGATGCCGCGCCAGATCCAGCCGCAGCACAGGCCTGCCCCGGGCGTAGTCGCGCAGTTCGACAGCGCGGTTCAAGACCCCGCCGGCGCGCAGCGCATCGCCAAGACCCAACGCGGCCAGAACCGCCGCGCCGTTCGGCGATATCTGCAACCCGGCGCCGACCTCGGCAATCCTTGCAGCCTGTTCCAGCACGCACACCCGCGCCCCGCGCTGCGCCAGCGCCGTGGCCACCGCCAGCCCGGCAACGCCGGCCCCGACGACGACAACGCGCCGGTCACCTAGCATGTAACGAAAAAGGCACCGAAAGCTTGCCGCCCCGGTGCCCCGATTGTGCCGAAAGGAAACATGTCAGTCGTCGCGATGCACCTTTTCACGCCGCTCGTGGCGCTCCTGCGCCTCAAGGCTCATGGTTGCGATCGGGCGGGCGTCCAGCCGCTTCAGCGAAATCGGCTCTCCGGTGACTTCGCAATACCCGAATTCGCCCTTGTCGATGCGGCGCAAGGCGGCGTCGATCTTGCCGACCAGCTTGCGCTGGCGGTCGCGGGTGCGCAATTCCAGCGCGCGGTCGGTCTCCTCGCTGGCGCGGTCGGCGATGTCGGGCACGGCGCGGGCGCTTCCCTGCAGGCCTTCGATGGTGATCTTGTTTTCACCCATCAGGTCGTTCTTCCAGCTAAGCAGCTTGCGGCGGAAATATTCCAGCTGGCGGTCGTTCATGAACGGCTCGTCCTCTGCTGGTTGGTAGTCGTCAGGCAGGAAAGTCTCGGCCTTCATGTTCGTTCCCCCATGCTCGCCGGAAAGATCGAATTCGCTGGTTATCGCCATCCGGCTCCCTCCACTCGACGCTGCATGTATCGCAAGCTTCCCGCCTTGTCACGCCCAGAAAGCGCCTGCTTGCAGCTTTGTGTCCTGATCGGTATTGAGGCGTGAACAATCTCGCCTAAGGGTCATGATAATCCCATGAAATTCACCGGAACCGAGGCCTATGTGGCCACCGAAGACCTGACCGTCGCGGTCAACGCGGCGGTGACGCTGGAACGTCCGCTGCTGGTCAAGGGCGAACCCGGAACCGGCAAGACCGAACTGGCCCGCCAGGTGGCCGCAGCGCTTGGACTGCCGATGATCGAATGGCACATCAAGTCGACCACCAAGGCGCAGCAGGGCTTGTATGAATACGATGCGGTGTCACGCCTGCGCGACAGCCAGCTGGGCGATGAACGGGTGCATGACGTTGCCAATTACATCCGCCGCGGCAAGCTGTGGCAGGCGTTCGAGGCGGACGGCAAGGTGGTGCTGCTGATCGACGAGGTCGACAAGGCGGATATCGAGTTTCCCAACGACCTGCTGCAGGAACTCGACCGCATGGAATTCCATGTCTACGAGACCGGCGAAACCATCGCCGCCCGGCATCGCCCGATCGTCATCATCACTTCGAACAACGAAAAGGAACTGCCCGACGCTTTCCTGCGCCGCTGTTTCTTTCACTACATCCGCTTTCCCGATATCGACACCCTGCGCAGGATCGTCGAGGTGCATCACCCCGGCATCAAGGAGGCGCTG
>JAJDOB010000212.1 GCA_022340385.1 Rhodobacter sp. | reverse complement strand
CTGACCACCAGATCGCGCCGGGGCAATCCATTGCCAAGCGCATTGGCGGCAATGCGCACCGGCTCTGCGCTTGCGGCCATCAGCGACAGGTGATCGCGCGCCTGATGCCCGATCCATTTCACCGGCACCGATTTGCCGCTTGCCGTGGTTACCAGATCGCCGATTTTCAGCGCCTCGACCGCGGTTTCGCCCGTTGGCGTCGCGATTGCGGTTCCGGGACCAAAGCAGTGTGCGTGATCGGCCGTGTCGAAACTGCTGATCGGAACGTTGTTGGGGTAGTTGGCTGTGTTCCCGGCGCCGCCGAAATCCGCGGCATCGTCCACAGAACAGATCAAATGTGTGATTGTGCCCTGGGCCGGTACAAGTTCGAAAACATGAAATTCCTTGCCCATATGATAGACCTTGCCGACCCACAGCGAGTTGACGTTGATCCCGATTGTCACGGAATTATGCGGCTCGTTGTTTTCCAGAATGTTGTTGTCGACCCCACCGGCGGTGGAGGTGTGGGTGAAATCGCCGTCAGAAATGATTGCGGCTGGAGTTTGAACAAGGTTTGTGCCGCTGGTTTCGTAGGTGATGTAGGATCCGGTCAGGAATGGCATCGTAAAACTCCCTAAAATTGTCTATTTCTTGACAAATTCTAGGCATAGTTTTGCATTCCAGTCAATTTTTCATGGGTGAATTGTGACCGGAACCCGGGCGAGATTGCCCGCAAAAGACTCAAATGTGACTTTGGCCGGGCAAAACAGGCGGATATCGCCGTTTCGCCGGAGCCGGACCCGACCGACCGGCCAGACAGCGCAAACCGGGGCATGGCCCCCTTGGGTTGTCTTGCGCGCTGATGGCGGCGCAAAACGTTCGCCAATCCTGTCGAAAGCGGGCCGCGCCGGGCCGGTTCGAGGCGGCCTTGATCCGCCCCGAATTAACCCTGTGGTGGCCGCCCCGCGTCTAGCCCGCCTTGGCGAGATTGCGCAGCACATAGTGCAACACGCCGCCATGTTCGACATATTCGATCTCGATCGCGGTATCGATCCGGCATTTCAGCATGATCTCGCGCGTCTTGCTGTCGGCATATGTGATCGTGCAGGGCACCTCTGACAGGGGCACCAGATCGCCCTCCAGCCCGGTGATGCTGATCGTCTCTTCCCCGGTCAGACCCAGCGACTTTCGAGTATCGCCGCCGGTGAATTCGAACGGGATGACGCCCATGCCGACAAGGTTTGAGCGGTGGATACGCTCGTAGCTTTCGGCGATCACCGCCTTGACGCCCAGCAGCGCCGTGCCCTTGGCCGCCCAGTCGCGCGACGAGCCCGCGCCATATTGTTCGCCCGCGATCACCACCAGCGGCACGCCGGCCTCCTGATAGGCCATCGAGGCGTCGTAGATCGAGGTCTGTGCGCCATCGGGGCCTTTGGTATAGCCGCCCTCGACGCCATCCAGCATCTCGTTTTTGACGCGGATGTTGGCGAAGGTGCCGCGCATCATCACCTCGTGGTTGCCGCGCCGCGAGCCGTAGGAATTGAACTCGCGCGCCGACACCTGGTGATCCAGCAGGTATTTTCCGGCGGGTGTGGTGTCCTTGAAAGACCCCGCGGGGCTGATGTGGTCGGTGGTGATCATGTCGCCCAGCATCGCCAGGACGCGCGCGTCGCGTACATCGTGGATCACGCCGGGATCTGCCG
Source organism: Rhodobacter sp. (assembly GCA_022340385.1). Taxonomy (GTDB): domain Bacteria; phylum Pseudomonadota; class Alphaproteobacteria; order Rhodobacterales; family Rhodobacteraceae; genus CALGTJ01. Next base: position 3,235 of record JAJDOB010000212.1, on the reverse strand, counting down.
ACATTCCCTGAAAATACGGCGGGTTACGGACATAAGTTGAAGTGCTTGGCCAGTCATAGGTCAGGCTGTCGGTGGTCTTGACGCCTTGCCATTTCTCGTCGCCGGTGAACACTTCGGCATATTTCTGCTGGAACGCTTCGCGGGTCACGGTCAGTTCGACCAGGTCGGCGATTTCCTTGGTGGTCGGCCAGATGTCTTTCAGGAACACGTCATTGCCGTCCCGGTCCTGTCCGATCGGCTCGCTCGTCAGGTCGATATCCATCGTGCCGGCCAGCGCATAGACCACCACCAGCGGCGGCGAGGCCAGGTAGTTGGCGCGCACATCCGGGCTGATCCGCCCTTCGAAGTTGCGGTTGCCCGACAGCACGGCGGTGGCAACCAGATCGCCCTCGCTGATCGCCTTGCTGATCTCGGGCTGCAACGGGCCGGAGTTGCCGATGCAGGTGGTGCAGCCATAGCCGACGAGGTTGAACCCGACCGCATCCAGATCCTTTTGCAGATCGGCGGCCTCCAGATAGGCGCTGACCACCTGCGATCCGGGTGCCAGCGAGGTCTTTACCCAGGGCTTGCGGTTCAGGCCAAGTGCGGCGGCCTTGCGCGCCACCAGACCGGCGCCGATCATCACGTAGGGGTTCGAGGTGTTGGTGCAGGAGGTGATCGAGGCGATCACCACCTTGCCCGAATTCATCGCGTAATCCTCGCCCGCGACGACCACGTCCTTGCCCATCGGGCGCTTGAACGTCTCGGCCATCTCGCGCTTGAACGCGGATTTGGCATCGGTCAGCGCCACGAAATCCTGCGGGCGTTTCGGGCCGGAAATCGCGGGCACGATGGTTCCCATGTCCAGTTCCAGCGTGTCGGTGTAGACCGGCGCGTAATCGGCGCCGCGCCACATGCCGTTTTCCCTGGCATAGGCCTCGACCAGCGCGATGCGTGACTCGTCGCGGCCCGAAACGCGCATGTAGCGCAGGGTCTCGTTGTCGATCGGGAAGAAGCCGCAGGTCGCGCCGTATTCCGGTGCCATGTTGGCGATGGTGGCGCGATCCGCCAGCGGCAGATGATCCAGACCGGCGCCGTAGAATTCGACGAATTTGCCGACGACGCCCTTGATGCGCAGCATCTCGACGACCTTCAGCACCAGGTCGGTTGCGGTGGTGCCCTCAAGCATTTCGCCGGTCAGCTTGAAGCCGACGACCTCGGGGATCAGCATGCTGATCGGCTGACCCAGCATTGCGGCCTCGGCCTCGATCCCGCCGACACCCCAACCCAGAACCGCGAGGCCGTTGACCATGGTGGTGTGGCTGTCGGTGCCGACCAGCGTGTCGGGATAGGCGACTTCCGCCCCGTTCTGATCCTTGTCGGTCCAGACCGTCTGCGACAGGTATTCTAGGTTCACCTGGTGGCAGATGCCGGTGCCCGGCGGCACGACGCGGAAGTTGTCAAATGCCGACTGACCCCATTTCAGGAATGTATACCGCTCCATGTTGCGTTCGTATTCGCGGTCGACATTCATCTGGAAGGCGCGGGGATTTCCGAATTCGTCGATCATGACAGAGTGGTCGATGACCAGATCGACCGGGTTCAGCGGGTTGATCTTTTCCGCATCCCCGCCAAGTGCGATGATCGCATCGCGCATCGCGGCCAGATCGACCACCGCCGGAACCCCGGTGAAATCCTGCAGCAGAACCCGGGCCGGGCGATAGGCGATCTCGCGCGGGTTCCTGCCGCCATTGCCGGCCCATGTCGCAAAGGCCTTGATGTCGTCGACCGTGACGGTCTTGCCATCCTCGAACCGCAGCATGTTTTCCAGAACCACCTTCAGCGCGGCGGGCAGGCGGCTGAAATCGCCAAGCCCGGCAGCCTCGGCGGCGGGAATCGAGTAATAGGCCAGGCTTGTGCCACCGGCGCTGAGTGTCTTGCGGGTCTTTGCGGTATCCTGTCCGACGGTGATGGGCATTGCGGTTTCCTTCTGGATGCGACTGGGCGTTTTGTGTTGGCTATGGCAGGGTCAGAACGTCCCGGAGCGGGTTTTGGCGGTTTGGTATACCGTTGTGCACCGAAGCGCAATCGCTCTCTGTCATGACATATCTCGTTACCGTGTCCTCGCTAAACCTTGATTAGCGGTTTGGTGTCGGGTTGAGTAGGTGTTGAAGGAAGAAATCGACACGACAAGAGGGGTTTTGTCATGCGCGGAACACTGGCGGCCTTGATGACCGCAGCGGCGGTCGTTGCCTCGGGGGCGCATGCGCAGGCAAATCTGGTCGTGGTCGAGCTTTATACAAGCCAGGGCTGTTCGTCCTGCCCGCCTGCCGATGCCTTGCTGAATGAACTGGCGGAACGCGATGACGTGCTGCCTTTGGCGCTGCATGTGGATTACTGGGACTATATCGGCTGGAAGGACGAATTCGCCAATCCCGAACACACCAGGCGGCAAAAGGCCTATGCCCATGCCGCCGGACAACGCACGATCTATACTCCGCAGATGATCGTCGGCGGGCTGGACCATGTGGTCGGCTACAAACCGATGCATCTGGCCGAATTGATCGAGGATCACGGCAAACGCGTCAGCCCGGTCACGGTCTCGCTGACACGCGATGGCGGCGGCGTGCGCATCCATGCCGATCCCGCCAGCGGCGCGGGCAAGATGGTGGTGCAGCTGGTGCGCTACATGCCAAACAGCACAGTCGCCATCGAGCGTGGCGAGAATGCGGGCAAGACGATTACCTACTCCAACGTCGTCACCGGCTGGAAAGTACTGGGCGGTTGGGACGGATCCGCCGCGCTGGACATGCGCGCCGAGACGCCGGGCGATGACCCGGTCGTCGTCGTGGTGCAGAAGGTCGGGCACAAGGCGATCATGGCGGCCGCCCGCCTGCGGTGATCGCTAGAGCGCGATCCGAAAAGTGGGAACCGGTTTTCAGAATGAATTGCGCGCAAGAACAGAAGGCTGGAGCGGCCCCACCGATTCACATTGAAAGGACGCCGAGCTAGGCCCGCGGCGGCGTTTTCCAGCGCCGGTGAATCCAGAACCACTGATCCATGTGATCGCGCACCAGCCGCGCCAGGCTGTCGTTCATCGCCTGGGTCATCGTCAGCGGTTCGCCATGCGGGATCGGCGTATCGACGATGATGTCGAACCCGATGCCGTCGGCGTGGCGCAGCCCGTAGATCGGCACCACCAGCGCGTCGTATTTCACCGCCATCTCGGCGGCCGACAGCGCGGTCCAGGCGGGCT
>JAJDOB010000201.1 GCA_022340385.1 Rhodobacter sp. | reverse complement strand
GGGGCGATTGTCCCCGGCACAGTTTCTTTCCCGGGGCCTGTCATCCGGTGATGGCAGGATCCGGCATGACAGGGGATGGCGATGGCAGATTACGTTTTGGCAATCGACCAGGGCACGACATCCAGCCGCGCGATCCTGTTCGACAAGACGATGAACATCGTCGCAAGCGCGCAACAGGAATTCCCCCAGATTTTCCCAGAGTCCGGCTGGGTCGAACATGACCCGAACGACCTGTGGACAACGACGGTTTCGACCTGCCGCCAGACCATCGACCGCGCCGGGATCAATGTTGCCGGGATCGCCGCCATCGGCATTACCAACCAGCGCGAAACCACCATCGTATGGGACAAGTCGACCGGCAGGCCGGTCCATAACGCGATTGTCTGGCAGGATCGGCGCACGTCAGGGTTTTGCCGGACGCTGAAGGCGGACGGCCATGAGGACATGGTCATCGAACGCTCCGGTCTGCTGCTGGATCCGTATTTCTCGGGCACCAAGGTGGCGTGGATCCTCGACAATGTCGAAGGCGCGCGCGCGCGGGCCGAAAACGGCGACCTGCTGTTCGGCACGGTCGATACCTATCTGATTTGGCGCATTACCAACGGTGCCAGCCACGTCACCGATGCCACCAACGCCTGCCGGACAATGCTTTACAATATCCGGAACGGCTGTTGGGACGACGACCTGTGCCGGATGCTGCGGGTGCCGGTCGCCATGCTGCCCGAGGTTCGCGACAGTGCGGCGGATTTCGGCGTCGCCGGGGCCGATTTCCTTGGCAGAGAGATCGCGATCCGCGGCGTTGCCGGTGACCAGCAGGCGGCGACCATCGGCAATGCCTGTTTTGCGCCCGGCATGCTGAAATCGACCTATGGCACCGGCTGCTTTGCCGTGCTGAACACCGGTGACACGCCGGTGCCATCGTCCAACCGCCTGCTGACGACCATCGCCTACCAGCTGGACGGCAAGCCGACCTATGCGCTGGAAGGGTCGATCTTCATCGCCGGCGCCGTGGTGCAATGGCTGCGCGACGGGCTGGGGATAATCACCAACGCTTCCGAGACACAGGCGCTGGCCGAAACGGCGGATCCGGCACAAAGCGTTTATCTGGTGCCCGCCTTCACCGGGCTTGGCGCGCCACATTGGGATGCAGACTGTCGCGGGGCGATCTTCGGTCTGACCCGCGGCACCGGCCCGGCAGAGATCGCCCGCGCGGCACTTGAAAGCGTCGGCTACCAGACCCGCGACCTGTTGCAGGCGATGCGCAACGACTGGCCGGATGGCTCTGGCGATACAGTGTTGCGCGTTGACGGCGGGATGAGCGCTTCGGACTGGGCGATGCAGTTCCTGTCAGACGTGCTGGACGCCCCGGTCGACCGGCCGGTGATCGCCGAGACCACGGCGCTTGGCGCGGCCTGGCTGGCCGGCAGTCGCGCGGGCGTCTGGCCGGGCGTCGCGGAATTCGCCGCCACCTGGTCCCGCGACCGCCGCTTCGAGCCGACAATGGCGGCCGGCCTTCGCGAGGCGAAATACGACGGCTGGAAAGACGCGGTGGCGCGGGTGCTGACGGACCGAAGCTGACGACAACGCGGGTTTGATGCCTGCCGGTTCGCCTGCGCGCCCGAAAGAACCCCTGGCGCCCCGATTGCGGTGGGCCGGGCCGCGCTGATCCGGGGACAGGAGGCAAGGCAATGACAACAGAGCCCGAAGTCGAAGCCAGGACAAGTTTCGGCGGCCCGGAAATCGGGGCCATCGCGCATCTCTACCGGGGTGAAATGTATCGCAGCAAGATCTGGCGCACCCGGCTTGACGCAACCACGAACTGGGCCGTCGTCACGCTCGGCATCGCGCTTTCGGTCACATTCGCGGACCCGCAAGCGTCGGAATTGCCGCTGGTTCTTGTCGGCGGTCTGCTGTGCATGTTCCTGGTGTTCGAGGCGCGCCGCTACCGTTTCTTCGACATCTGGAGAACGCGGGTGCGCGTCATGGAAACCTGCTTTTTCGGCCCGATCCTGCGCGATGGCGGCACCGATACGTCGAATGGCTGGCCGGAAATTCTGGCGGATGACTACACGGGATTATACTTTCATATCTCCTATGCAGAGGCGCTTGGGCGGCGGCTGCGTCGAAACTACGGGCTGATATTCCTTGCTCAACTTTCGACCTATTTCGGGAAACTGATCATCCACCCTACGGCGCTGCAATCATCGCAAGAGCTTTTCGACCGCGCTGCGATCGGTCCGGTTCCAGGCGAAGCCGTGTTGCTTGTCTGTGTTCTTTTCTACGGCGGACTTGCCGCATTTGCATTTGCAACACGCCGGTTTTCAAAGGCCGTTGGCCGGGCGCATTCGTTCCGGGGGCATGTGGATCGCATGCGCATCCTGACCGCGACCGAGAAATTCTAGCGAAATGATCGCGACGCGGCGGTTCCGGCAGTCTGGCGCGGCCCTGGCGCGGTCCTGGCGCGGTCCTGGCGAAATCCGCACAACCTTTGCACGATTGCCAAGACGTGCCATTCGCGTTAGCGTTCATCCTGCATTTAACCGGTTTGTTCCATTCCCCGACCCGAACTCAATTGAAAGCCCCTGCATTGCCTGGCTCTTCGTCCCATATCCCGGTGTCCCGTGGCCCACGCTGACAGCCGCCGCCACTGGATGATGGTCGCGGTCCTGTCGGTGGCGATGCTGGCGGGGCTTGTCTATATGTGGCGCGACTATGAATGCTGTGCGCTGGAAGGCTTTGACCCGCTGCTGAGCGACGAACATGTCGAAGCCGAGCTGAAAAAGGGCGGATCCCAGGATCTGTTCCGCGTCGCCACCGGGATCTACGTGCAGTCGCTTTCGTTTGAATCGGCCAATGACGTGCAGGTCACCGGGCGCATCTGGCAGCGGCTGCCGCCCGGGCGAACGCTGCCGGCGGGCACGCAACTGGGCGTGCTGTTTCCCGACGCGGTGTCGCCGCATGACGGCAACCTGACGCCGATCTACCAGAATTTCGTCCTGCCCAGCGGCGCGGTCCTGAATGTCTGGAACTTCCAGGTCGATCTGCGCCAAAGCTTCGACTATTCCGCCTACCCGCTGGACGGCAAGCGTATCTGGATCCGGTTCTGGACCGATGACGTCGAGAACAAGCTGCAACTGGTGCCCGATCTGTCGGCCTATACCGAAACCGGTGTCGAGACGCGGATGGGCATTTCCGATTCGCTGGTGTCGGGCGAATGGACGGTGCGGCATACGTTCTTCGGGCTGGAGCAGATCGTCTACCGCACCGATTTCGGGCGTCAATCCGGTGTTCCGGGAACCACGCCGCGCCGGCCGGAATTGTGGTTCTACGTCGTGCTGGAACGGAATTTCACCGATGCGTTCCTGGTCAATCTTGTGCCGCTGTTCGTGACGCTGGGGCTGTTGTTTGGGCTTATGATGACCGTCAGCCGCGATCCGTCGGCGGCGGATCGACTGGGCTTTTCCACCATGTCGGTGTTCGGCGCCTGCGCCGGGCTGTTCTTCATCTCGCTGGTCGGCCACATCCAGATCCGAGAGCAATTTGCCGGATCGCAAATCGTCTATATCGAATATTTCTATATCCTGTCCTATGTCGTGTTGCTGTTCGTTTCGGTGTTTTCCTTTGCGATCACCTATTCGGAAACCCCCGGCGACGGCTGGCTGATGCGCCACAACGGCCATAATGCAAAGCTGTTCTACTGGCCCACGATCCTGTTCGCGATCCTGGTCCTGTCGATGGCGACGCTGCATTACGGCTGACGCCGGACTGGATCAGCGCCGCTCAGGTCGGATCAGGCAAACCCCTTCAGGCGGGCACTGATTGCGGCGGTCTTTTCGGCCAGCAGGGCGGCATCGCCCCGGGTCTCGACGTTCAGGCGCACCACCGGTTCGGTGTTGGACTGGCGCAGATTGAACCGCCAGTCTTCAAAGCTGGCCGACAGCCCGTCCAGCCGGTCGATCTGTGCCCCCGTCGCGAACCCGGCCTCGATTGCGGCGACCGCGGCCCCGGGATCGGCCAGGGTAAAGTTGATCTCGCCCGATGACGGGTGGCGCGCGCGCATGTCCCCGACCAGCGCCGACAGGGTCCGCCCGGTGGCCGACATATGAGCGGCGATCAGCAGCCACGGGATCATGCCGCTGTCGCAATACATGAAGTCGCGGAAATAGTGATGCGCCGACATCTCGCCGCCATAGGCCGCGTCGACCTCGCGCATCTTTTCCTTTACCAGCGCGTGCCCGGTCTGCGACACCACCGCCTGCCCGCCCGCCGCCGCCACCACACGCTGCGTGTTCCACATCACGCGCGGGTCGTGCACGATCTTCGCGCCCGGGCTTTTGCCCAGGACCGCCGCCGCCAGCAGCCCGACGATATATTCGCCGTCGATGAAGGCGCCGGTTTCGTCGAACAGAAAGCAACGGTCGAAATCGCCGTCCCAGGCGATGCCCATGGCGGCCCCGACCGCGACGACCCGGTCACCGGTCAC
>JAJDOB010000152.1 GCA_022340385.1 Rhodobacter sp. | reverse complement strand
CTGCATCCAGATTGACGGGTAATCGGTCGAGCCGTTGAGCGCGACATCAGAAATATGCTCGGGGCCCATCGGGAAATTGAACTGAAGCACCTTGTAGGTATTGAATGTATCGACGCGCCCCGGTCCATAGGGTTTCTGGCGACGCACGAATTCCAGTTGTTCAGATAGCGCCAGCAATCCCGCCTTGACCCGCGGGTGCACCACATACCGGTAAAGCTGGCGCTCAAGAAAATTTAGATGTCCGGGCACCTCGTCGGTGTTGACGGCTGCGATCACGACATCGGCGGTAAATCCCGGATCAATGCCAATGTCGGAAAAGAAGATGATCAGCTTGTAGAGGTCCAGATCGTTGGACGGCCCGCCCAGAACGTAATGCGTGGTGTCGTCGCCGGGCAGCCTGTAGGTGTTCACATGGCAGACAGAGCAATTCAGCCAGGCCAGTTCCACACCGGTCACCACGCGGCGCGAAAACCCGATGGGCAGCGGCTGGCCCTCTTCTGTGTGCATGCCGAAGGCGGCATATCCGTTGCCGCCCAGCCGTTCCTTGTAGATATACGGGATCGCGTTCAGCACATCGACGGGCAGGCCCGTCACCGGCTCTGACCCGATCGAGCCGTATTTGAAATGATCCTCTTCGCTGTCGTAGGCGATCACATATTCCGACCGGATCACGAAGAAATACACCAGGAACGCCAGGATCAGCAGGATGACAAGCCGCCACCAGCGTTTTCGGGTCCTTTCGTAATGCTCGACCGGAGTGAGCTTGTCATAGTCTACTGCCATTCAAAATCTCCCGTTAAAAAAGGACTTTCAGCGCAGTCAGGTAAACGTCGGCGGGTAATAGACCGACATGACCTCTTTGATCATCGCGTCGTATTTCTCGTCCCAGGTGTCGCCGTCAAAGCGGCTGAGTTCATAGCACCCGAGCGGGTTCTCGATGTCGTTGATCAGGCATTTGTTGCAATAGGTGCATTCCTTGCCCTTTTCCGGCCCGTTCGCATGTCTGAGGATCTGCGGCAGGTTGTTGTTGGCAATCAATGGCCGCCCGATGGACACGCCGTCACAGGCCCCTGACCGGATCGCCCCGGCTATCCGGTCGGCATGCTGCCAGCCACCGGTGACCAGCACCTTGACGCTTGGGTCAAGCTCTCGCACCGTTCTGGATATCGCTGCGGCAAAATCCTCGTTGATGCCCTCCACCTTCTTGCCGCGCCGCCACAGCCAGTAGCGCCGGAACAGGAACGCACCGATCGGGTTGCTGAAGATGCGATAGTTGAACCCGGCACGCACGCCCTGGCTGATCATCCCGTCATACCAGCGCACCAGATCGCGCATCGGCAGGTCGCCGGGCGGGTTCATCGGGTGCGGAAAGGTCGACCCGGCAGAGACGTGGAACGCATCGACGCCCTTGCCATTGTCCATCAGCAGGCGGCAGATCTTCTGGGTCTCTTCCAGCGTGTTGCCGTTATGCTGCCAGGGATACAGCCAGCTGTTGTGATCGACCGCGTTGATCTTCATCTGCAGGTGGAAATCATGCCCGACTTCGGCGCGGATCGCGCGGATGATCTCCAGCACGAACCGCGCCCGGTTTTCCCAGCCACCGCCGTATTCATCCTTGCGGTCGTTGATGCCCGAGCTCAGGAACTGGGTGATCAGATAGCCGTTTGCGCCATGCAGTTCGACACCATCCAGCCCGGCCTCGCGCGCGCGCCGTGCGCCCTGCGCGAACAGGTTTACCATGTCGCCGATTTCCGGCTTGGACATCGCGCGGCACAGGATACCGTGGAAATAGTCTTTGCGATTGGTCGAACTGTCGGCCTTCTTGAACACGTTCTCGACCCCGCCAAGATCCTGCTGGCGGCCCGAATGGCTGAGCTGCATCATGAATTTGCAATCGTGCTCGTGCACCGACTGGCCGATCTTGCGCCAGAACGGGATCTTGTCGTCATTGTCGATCATCGCATAGCGCGTCAGGATGCGCCCGCGCACCGTGACCGGCGTGTAGGATGAAATTATGCACCCCGCCCCGCCCTTGGCAAACTTGGTTTCCCAGTTGACCCGGGCGTTGCCGCCCTGTCCGTTGTAATCGTCGAACATGCCCGAAAGGTTCGACCGGAAAATCCGGTTCTTGACCTGCAGATGGCGGAAATTCAGCGGCTCGAAGATCAGCGCGGCGTTGTCTTCATGGGTGTGGCTCTGGGTGGTCGAGGCCGTTGTTGTATGATCCAACACGTCAAATCTCCTGCAGAAAAATCGAGTGGTCGCAAATCGACTTCTTAAAACGAACCACCCAAGCGGCGGCAATATTTTCTACCCAAAGACTAATCCTCTGGGGACGATTCCCGCAAGAGGTAATGCAACCTGCGTCCCCCAATGTCGGGATGCTGTGGCCACGGGCGCGTTCGGGCCCGGTATTTTTTCGCAATCGGTGCCCGGAACTGCACAGACTGCCCGTCGATGGCCATGCCGCGACGAAATTGACTTGCCGGAACCGTCCCAATCCCCCTTGACGCGCGCGCCGCGCAATCGTACCACGCCGACGGCTTTGGCGGAGTAGCTCAGGTGGTTAGAGCAGCGGAATCATAATCCGCGTGTCGGGGGTTCAAGTCCCTCCTCCGCTACCAAAATACCCTATCATGACAAATAGCTAGCACATGGTCACGATTGCTGTGTTGCGTGGAAATAGCCATGCACATACCTTGCACAGATCGACACAGTCTTGGTGAGAACGCGAATTGGCGGAAATACGCACAACCGTTCTCGCTACCCGATTCCCATTGAACACAGGCTGTTGCACGCCTTTGACAGGCGGCTGAAGGCTCCATACGGCCGAAATTCGACTCTAAACCTTGTACTGCATTATCGCCGCCTCGGCGGATGTCAGCGCCCGGCGGGCGTAGGCGCCATAGGCGGATCCGTCGCGGTCCAGCCCCGGCACGCGGTCGAGCAGCGACTGCTGTTGTTCCGGGGCAATCGCGTGCAGCGGCATGCTGGCGGGGTGAAAGCTTTCGCTTTCCAGCCCGTTGGCAAAGACGATCTGGTGCCGGTCCAGCAACAGGTGAACATAGGTCACGCTGCGCACATGCCGGTCGACGGCGATGGTCCTGTCGTTGATCAGGTCCTTTGCGGCCACCAGTACCTCGGAGGTGTTGAACAGCGTCTGCGCCATCGGCCCTTTCAGCAGCATCCGATGCTGTGGCGAAACCAGCAGATCGGCGTCGGGCACATCCATGCCGACCGCGCCGGCGCTGATCCGGATCGGGCGCAATTCGGGCATCGCATACAGGCGCGCGCCGCTCATCCTGCGTTGGCCGATCCAGCGCACGGCCTGGGGGCCGTCGTCCTTGGTCAGGATCAGGTCATCCTCGCACAGCTCGGCCACCAGGCGCGGGCCGTCCGGGGTGGCGATCCTTGTGTCGGGAGTAAAGCAGATCACTTCCGGCACCGCGTCGCCGGACCGGTTTGCATGCAGGGTCTGTTCGGTGACATGGGTCACCCACAGATCCTGGCCGCACGGCGGCATCTGGTCCAGGAACATCAGCAGCGGCACATCGCGGCCGGGAATCTCGACCAGTGTTGCCGTATAGCTGCGCAGCCCGTCCGTCACCGCAAAGCCGCAGTCCAGAACCGGGGCGTCCGGGTCGGGGATCGTCGCATGCGGAGTCTTTTCCAATGCCACATATACCAGCCGCCGCACCGCCCGCGCCGCATGCTGTCTAAGACGTGTTGCCTCTTCACTTTGCCCCAGAACCAGAACCTCGGTCGGGCCGTCAATGCGCGTGGCCTCTCCGTGCCACTGCCACAATGCGCCCACGAATAACGAGCCGACCGAAGCCGCCGCCAATCCGTCCAGTTCTGTCTGCGACCATGAGATGACAAACGTGCCGCGAAAGCCCGTCATCATTCCGTTTTGCCTGCCACTTTTCTTCTTTTATTATGAACAGGCTAGCACGCGATCTTCAGGCTGTTAACCTTTTTCCAGCAAAAATCGGATCCGCCCCGAAAACCGAGTCCCTGGGAACACAGTACCAGTTTTGGCCGGACCTTCAGCCCAGACCTTCAGCCAGACCTTCAGCCGGGGCCAATCACCCGCATTTCGAATAGCCGCAGTTGGCGCAGGTCAGACAGCCTTCGATCATGCGGATCTCGGAGCTGCCGCAGGACGAGCAGGCCCTGCCGCGTCCGCCAAGCGAAACCACGTCTGCCTGGGGATCGGATTTCAGCCCCATGCCCTCGCCCTCGATAAATCCGATGGAAATCAGGTGGCGCTCGATCACGCCACCAATCGCGGCCAGAATACTGGGGATGTATTTGCCCTGCATCCAGGCTCCGCCGCGCGGGTCGAACACCGCCTTGAGCTCTTCGACGACAAAGGACACATCGCCACCGCGCCGGAACACGGCGCTGATCATCCGGGTCAGGGCGACCGTCCAGGCGAAATGTTCCATGTTCTTGGAATTGATGAACACTTCGAAGGGGCGGCGGTGACCGCCCAGTACGATGTCGTTGATGGTGATATAGATCGCATGTTCGCTGTCGGGCCATTTCAGCTTGTAGGTCTGGCCCTCCAGTTGCTGCGGCCGGTCCAGCGGTTCGCTGATGTAAACCACGTCGCCATGCGGCGTCTGCGGTGCGTCGGCGTCATGGGTCACGACCTCCGGTGCGCTTTCGGGCACGTCGGACGCAGGTTCGTCGGAAACGCTCAGGACCGATCCGGTCACGTCGTTCGGCCGGTAGGTGGTGCAACCCTTGCAGCCCTGATCCCAGGCCGCCATGTAGACATCCCGGAAATCGTCAAAGCTGATGTCTTCCGGGCAGTTGATGGTCTTGGAAATCGACGAATCCACCCATTTCTGCGCCGCCGCCTGCATGCGGACATGATCCAGCGGCGCCAGCGTCTGGGCGTTCACGAAATGGGCGGGCAAATTCGTGTTGCCGAACTTGTCGCGCCACATCTGCACGGCATAGTCGACGACCTCTTCCTCGGTCTTGCGACCGTCTTTCTGCAGCACCTTGCGGGTGTAGCGATAGGCAAACACCGGTTCTATCCCGCTGCTGACATTTCCGGCGTAAAGGCTGATCGTTCCGGTCGGCGCGATCGAGGTCAGCAGGGCGTTGCGGATACCATGCTTGCGGATTGCGGCGCGCACGTCGTCATCCATCTGCGCCAGTGACCCGCTGGCCAGATAGGGGCCCGCCTTGAACAGGGGAAATGCGCCTTTTTCACCGGCGAGATGCGCCGACGCCAGATAGGCGGCGCGCGCGATCGCGTGCAGCCAAAGCTCTGTCTGGTGCGCCGCCTCGGGCGAGCCATAGCGCAGCCCTACCATCAGCAGTGCATCCGCCAGCCCGGTCACGCCCAGCCCGATCCGGCGCTTGGCCTGCGCCTCTTTCGCCTGTGCCTCCAGCGGAAAGCGCGAGGCGTCGACGGTGTTGTCCATCATCCGTACCGCGGTGGCGACCAGATCGGCCAGCGCCGCCTGGTCAATCGCGGCGGCTTCCTCGAACGGGTTCTCGACCAGCCGCGCCAGATTGATCGACCCCAGCAGGCACGCGCCGTAGGGGGGAAGCGGCTGCTCGCCACAGGGGTTGGTGGCGGCAATCGTCTCGCAATAGTTCAGGTTGTTCATTGCGTTGATACGGTCGATGAAGATCACGCCGGGTTCGGCATAGTCATAGGTCGCGCGCATGATCCGGTTCCACAGATCGCGCGCCTGAACCGTGTGATAGACCCGCCCGTCAAACACCAGATCCCAGGGGCCGTCGGCCTTGACCGCAGCCATGAACGGGTCGGTGATCAGCACCGAGACATTGAAATTCCGCAAGCGGGCCGGGTCGGATTTCGCAGTGATGAAATCCTCGATGTCGGGATGATCACAGCGCATGGTCGCCATCATCGCGCCGCGCCGCGACCCGGCGCTCATGATCGTGCGGCACATGGCGTCCCAGACATCCATGAAGGACAGCGGCCCCGAGGCATCCGCCGCCACGCCCTTCACATCCGCGCCCTTCGGGCGGATGGTGCTGAAATCATAGCCGATGCCGCCGCCCTGCTGCATGGTCAGCGCCGCTTCGCGCAGCATGTCGAAAATGCCGCCCATGCTGTCGGGTATCGTGCCCATGACGAAACAGTTGAACAGCGTCACCGCGCGTTCGGTGCCCGCCCCCGCCGTGATCCGTCCAGCGGGTAGGAACTTGAAATCCTCCAGCGCGGAATAGAAGGTCTGTTCCCAGTCATCCGGATTGGCCTCGACCGCCGCAAGCGCCCGTGCGATGCGCCGCCAGGTGTCTTCGACACTGGCATCGACCGGCGTACCATCGGCCTGTTTCAGCCGGTACTTCATGTCCCAGATTTGTTCGGCGATCGGGGCGGCGAAACGGGTCATGATCAGGTCTTTCGCAAGGGCAACGGAGAGATGTTTATGGTACGTCTTGGCCCCGCAAGGGAACCATGCTGAAGATACCCGAAACGATATCACCGGCACCTGTTGCCAGCGAAACACTGGACGACGACGGCTGGTAGAATCGGTTTGGGGAGCCTAAGATACCACATCCTGTGGATAACTCCACCAAATAAGCTAGATACTGGGGCAAATGAGCCAGTTACACCTGATAAAGCTTTGTGTCGGCATCGACAGCGTCGAGGATCTGATTGCCTGGCGCGCGCGCAACAACCCCAAGGGGCGGGAATCGCTGTCACAGCATGTCACGCGGATGTGGCCGAAGCGGGCCGACGAGCTGCTGGCGGGCGGTTCGCTGTATTGGGTCATTCGCGGGGTCATCCAGGCGCGCCAGCGGATCACCGCGCTGAACGAGGCGATCGGGCAGGACGGTATCCGCCGCTGCGCCATCGTGATGGACCCCGAAATCATTCGGACCGCCCCGGCGCAGCGCCGGGCGTTTCAGGGCTGGCGCTATCTGCAGGCAGACGACGCCCCGCCGGATCTGTCGAGAAAGCGCCCGACCGACGACACGCTGCCGCCCGATCTGAACGCCGCGCTTGCGGAAATCGGAGTGCTCTAGGGGCGTTCGGGTGATCATGTTCCATTAATCTGTTGACCTGATCTGAATGGATTTCCTTGTGTTAAATCATTCTTTTCAGAGGCTTGCAAGAGAACCAGCTTTCCGGTTTTCCGGAAAACCGGAAACCCCTTGGCCGGTCTCAAGGTTCAGGATGGGCCACCGTCCGCAAAGCAAGGGACCGACATGTTGCTAGAGGTCTGCGTAGACAATATCCATGGTGCCCGGGCCGCCTGTCGCGGCGGCGCCGGGCGGATCGAACTGTGTTCCTCGCTGTCAGAGGGCGGTCTGACGCCCTCGGCTGGGCTGATGCAGGCCGCCGCGGGGCTTCCGGTGCCATGTTACGCGATGATCCGGCCGCGCAGCGGGCTGTTCGATTTCACCGAAGACGACGCCCTGATCATGCTGTCGGATATCGACGCTGTCCGCAGTGCCGGGCTGGCCGGAGTCGTGCTGGGCGCGCAGGATGCCGGCGGAGCGTTGCAGCTTGATCTGCTGACCCGCCTGACGAGGCGGGCGCAGGGACTGGGCCGCACCCTGCACCGGGTGATCGACGTGGTGCCGGACCCGCTGGCCGCGCTCGATCAGGCGATTGCGCTGGGGTTCGAACGGGTGCTCACCTCTGGCGCCCGACCCGAGGCGCCTGACGGCACCGATCTGATCGCGGAAATGATTGCGCGTGCCCGCGGGCGCATCCGTGTGATGCCCGGATGTGGCCTGACGCCACAGAATGTGGCGCAGGTGATCCGCGCGACCGGCGCTACGGAAGTGCACGCATCCTGTGCGGAACCGGTTCCCGGCGATCCGGCATTCTCGGATTTCGATCCACCCGGCGGACGGATGCAGACATCCGAGCGGCTGGTGCGCGAGATGATCGCCGCCTTCGCGCCCTAGCCGCGCAGTTTCAGCCGCGCCAGCAACTGGCCAAGAACCGCGCGGTCCGTGTCCGTCCATGCGGCCTGCCGAGCCTTGTACAGCGTTGCCTGGCTTTGGTGCACCAGCCCGTCCGACAGCACTTTCAGGTGGTTGGCCGCCAGGGTTTCGCCGGTCGAGGTGATGTCGGCAATCGCCTCGGCGGTCAGGTTCTTGACCGTGCCCTCGGTGGCCCCCTGACTGTCGACCAGCAGATAATCGGCAACGCCGTGATCCTTCAGAAACTCGCGGATCAGCCGGTGATATTTCGTGGCGATCCGCATCCGGTGGCCATGTACCCGCCGAAAGGCCGCCGCCGCCGCATCGAGATCGTCGAGCGTATCCACATCGACCCAGACCCTCGGAACCGCGATTATCAGGTCAGCCTGCCCGAACCCCATCGGCGCAAGCGCCTTCAGATCCTGATCCCAATGCGCCAGCTTTTCATGCACCAGATCGGACCCGGTAACGCCCAGGTGAATGCGCCCGGCCTGCAATTCGCGCGGGATCTCGCCCGCCGAAAGCAGCACCAGTACAACCCCGTCGACCCCGCTGACCTGACCGGCATATTCGCGGTCGGACCCGGCCAGCGACAGGCCGACGCCGTGCGCGCCGAACCACTGGAACGTCTTTTCCATCAGCCGGCCCTTGGACGGCACGCCAAGCCTGATCGTCATGCGCGCACCTCCA
Organism: Rhodobacter sp.; assembly: GCA_022340385.1. Lineage (GTDB taxonomy): Bacteria > Pseudomonadota > Alphaproteobacteria > Rhodobacterales > Rhodobacteraceae > CALGTJ01. Next base: position 314 of record JAJDOB010000152.1, on the reverse strand, counting down.
GCACCAGCGCCGGACGGATCACGCCGCCCACCGCCGGAATCGCATCGGCGCCGCCAAGCGCGCGGGTCAGCGCGTCATAGCGCCCGCCGGTTGCGATCGGGGGCAGATCGGGGCGGGTTTCGGCATAAAAGCCAAAGACGAAACCATCGTAATATTCCAGCGTGGTGCGGCCATAGCTGCCCTCGAAATCCAGCCCGGCGACGTCGATGCCGCGCGCCGAAAGCGCGTTCAGCCGAGACTCCATCCGGTCCACGGCATCCTGTATCGCCCCGAGATCGACGGCAATGTCGCGCAGCCGGTCCAGCGCAACCGGC
>JAJDOB010000139.1 GCA_022340385.1 Rhodobacter sp. | reverse complement strand
ACCCAGCTCAATGATCTGGTTGAATACCTGGAACAGCAGGATCGGCTGTCGCGTCGGGCGCTGTCCGGAATTGGCGTTCTGTGCGGCTTCGATGTCGATGCCACCGGCGATCAGATCGCGATTTCCAAGGGCGTCGCCGTGACATCGTCGGGTTTCCTGATCTGCGACGATGCACAGACCTATGACCGGTTCCGCCCCTACGAGGTTCCGGTTCAGACCGCCGAGGAAGCCAGCGCCGAGGAAATCGCAGAGTCGCGCTACCCGTTCCTTTTTCCCGATGGCATCAACCAGATCGAAGCATTCGAATTGTTGGACACCGACTTTGCGCCCGCGCCGGGCGAGGCCGATCCGCAGGATCTGAGCGCCGGTTTCCTGGTCGACAAGACCGTGATGCTGTTTCTGGAATGCCGTCTGGAATCGCTGAAGAACTGCGACATCAACGATTGTTCCGACAAGGGCGCAGAGCGCCGGTTTGTCCTGCGCCGCCTCCTGATCACCCATGCACAGGCCGACGCGATGATCGCCCAGGAAGCCGCGATAGCAAATCGCCCGGTCGACCGGCACAACCATCCGCGCAACGACCTGCCGTATCTTCGTGTCGAAAAGCTGGCGCTGGCGCGCACCGGGGTTGCAAGTTACGCCCAGCTTCTGTTCCGGATCATCACCATCGCGCTGAAACTGGCCGGCGGTCTGCCGCAGGCGCTGCGTGACGCGCATTCGGCCTACAGCTATCTGCTGGATGACATGTACGCCGAAGGCGAGGATCCGTTCCCCGACAGTTATTTCGCCAATGTCTGGGGGCAGTTGATCCTGAACATCTTCATGGCGCAGTATTTCTATGACTACATGCGCGATGTCGTGATGGCCTATAACGAGTTTGTGCAGAAAGCCTCCGGTTTCGAGGCCGAATGCCTGCCCGATCCGGACCGGTTTCCCAAACATGTGCTGCTGGGCGATGCCGTGGCTGCACCGGACGCCTACACCACGACCTTCCCGACGCCCGCGTCGGTACTGGCGCATAACCACCTTGGCGCCTCGACAGGTGCCGGGCTGCCCGCACGGCCAATCGCGCGCCGGACGCATTTCGTGCCGTCGCCCGCAACCCAGAACCAGCCCCGCCTTGACGAAGTGCGCGCGCTGTTTCGCAGGATGCACCTGTTGGCGCTGACTTTCCGCACCCAGGGGCTGATCACCGCGCCGATCCGCCTGACGCCCAGCCGTACCGGGGCTGCGCCGCTGTCGGAACGCGCAATTCCGTTCTACTATGCCTTTCAGACCATATCCGATCTTTTTGCCGACTGGTCGCCGCAGAAGACCAGGGCCCGGTTGCTGAACACGGTCTATTCCTATCAGTTCAGCGTGCCGGACGACGCGCATCCGCTGCATTTCCGGCTGGACGATCAGGATTTCATCCGGGTCGAGGGGATCGTCGGCAAACCGCTTGGTTCGGCCATGGCCGAACTGATCGCCTACAAGCGCGATCTCGGGCTGTCGTTCTCGATTGAACCGGTGTTCATGCAGCTTGCAGCCAATTCCAACGATGCCGCCGGCACCAAGCTGGACCGGCAATCGGCACAGGTTGCGCAGGCGGCGGCGCGCAAACTACTGTTGTGCCGCATGTCCGATCTCGATTTCATTTTCCTGATCGTGATCGGCGCAATCATCGCATTCCTGGTCTTTCTGGTGCAGCGCATCGGCCAACTGGTGCCCGGCTCGAACGGCCTGACGACGCAGGGATTCGCGACGACCGGAAATTTCGCGATCGGTGCCGCCGCCGCCGAACGCGCAGAAACAGGTGCCCCGATCCTGGCGGCAGAACTGGCATCGCGCGAGCCCGGCAGTCTGTTCAACCTTGCCACAGCAGAACGGTTCCGCGTGGTGCTGCCGCCCGAAGAAGAGGTGAAGCTGCGAACGACCGCCGATGACCTGCGCGCCGATCTCAAGACCGGTACGTTTACGCGCAAGGACATCGTCGCGCGTCTGACACCGGAAGCGCCGGACAACAGCACCGCCCGGATCTTTGCCGCTGTGGATGATGACGCGGCGGGCGGGAACCTGTTCGATCGCACGCAGGCCTTCGTGTTGCAAAACGGTGGCGACGAAAAGGCCGTGCAGAACACCTATGCCGCCGTCGCCATGACGGCGCAGGCGACGCAGTTGATCAACACGCTGAACGTCGACAGTCTGGCGGATTTCGACGAGACCGAGTTCGACCGCAGCTATCGTGGGTTTTCCGAAAGCTACACCAACTATGCCCGCGTGGTCGAAGCCAACCCGCAGCAGGACTCGGCAACGACGCTGGAACAGGTGCAGATCGCCTCTGCCGCCGGCAACGTCGCCAGTCAGACCAACGCATTCGCGGCGGCCAACATCCGTTCCGAACTGGGGGCCGCGATTCTGCGCCTGTTCGAAAGCCTGACCCTGCAGGGCTATGCCAAACGGCATCCGGGGCTGGAACATCACGCCGGAGTCCCGAACGGCGGCACGCTGGTGCTGGCCTATGTGTCGCTTGACGCGCTGGCGGCGCAGTTCAGCCCGATCATGACCCATCTCGGCCCGCCGGTCGCCAGTCTGAACAACGCGCTTCAGCCAAATGCCGCTGCCGCGGCACCGGCGGGAATAGAATCGCTGGCCGCCGCCGTTGCCGACCGCACCGATGATCCGCTTGACCGCTTCATCGTGCTTGCGGATTTCTGCCTGCCCTATCAGTGCTGCGATGCCGATTGTTCGGACGTGGCCCTGTCGGAACGCATCATCGCCGATCCTTTCGGGCCGGACGTCGATCCCGGCCCGATGGCGGTGCCGCCGCTTGACCCGACGCCATTGCCGCAGATTTCGCCGCTTCCGGACGGCGGGCCGGTGCTGACCGGCCGCGATGTGCTGCCCGGTCGTCCGCGCCCGGTGGCGATTGAACCCAATTTCACCAGTGGCATCATATCTCCGTTCGAGCGGTTCACGCGTGTTGCGCCTGTCGTCGACACAAGACCGACCCGCCCCACCGACCCGGTAGATTCCGGAACGCAGGGCGTCACCGTATTCGGAATTGTGGGTGTGCGCGGGCGAACCGGCATCGTGCCGGTTGAGGAGTCGTTCGTCGTCTTCACCGGCGAAGACGGACAGGAGAGCCGCCAGCGCACCGATCGCGGCGAATTCAAGATTGTCGTGCCACCGGGCCAGTTGCGCATTCGCGGCACTGCTGCCCGGCATCGCGGCACGTCGCAGGATCTCGTCCTTCGACCCGGCGAGGAACGTGAACTGACGCTGCTCGTCGAACCGACAGGTTGATCCCTTGGCGCTGGATCGCTCATCCACCCCTCATCACCGGGTCTTGCGGGCCCGGTTCGAGATCGAGGGATCCAGCGAAGCGTCCCTGTTGCGCCTGCGCGAGCAGATCGTAACGCTTGGCGATACCGCGTTGCCGGCAGCGCTTGAAGCGGCATTCGACGGGCTGGCAGGTGCCGACGAGGTTATCAGCATCGCGCGGCTGCACGTCGATCTGGGCGAGGTGGACGCGGATACGTTGGACCTGTCGCGCCTGACCGAAGCAACCCGCGCGGCCCTGATGGAACAGATCGGCAAGCACGTTCACA